>NZ_JBVHDS010000033.1:0-50496 GCF_055563255.1 Streptomyces sp. NPDC002958
CTCAGAAGGCCCAGAACTACACCGTCCACACCACCGTCGCATTCTTCACCCACGGCCTCAATAGCCGCCCACGGCGCTAACGCAACGGTGTTGCCACCAACACCAACGAGTGATCAAGGCGGGAGTGTTGACGGTCACGAGGACGCAGAACGCCACCGATCTGCTTCAAGGCATCAACGCCTGGTCAGACGAAGGCATCCGCCCGGCGCCCACGTGACCGCCAACGCTCGGCGGCACTGCGGTGACCAGGATGTGCCGTGAAGCACCGCTCTCACGGAAGGCCTGAAGGACCGTGTTGGGAATAGGTGTCTTCACCCGACGCTGCCCGGCCACCGAGCACCGCTAATACCGGATTAGGTTGGGTACCACGATGACGTGGTCTGTGCCGAAACCGGGCAGTGGGGTCCCGGTTCGGATTACCTCGGCCTGCCGTCAGTCGGTGGAGGGCTCGGTTGAGCCGATGCCGGCGGCGATGAGGTTGAAGAGCCGCTCGTCTCCTCGGACCTCTTCCAGAATGGGCGCCCATAGACTCCTGCGCTCGTCGCCGAGGTGGCCTGTGAGGGTGTAGAGCTCGACGAGGTAGCCCGGCATGGCGCGGCCCCAGCATTGGGGATTTTCGTTCCACTCCGTGAGCACTTGCTCGAGTACCGGCCAGGACAGAAATCCGGCGCAGGGAAGGACGGCCTTCTCAGCGACTTCCTGGCCACTGTCGTAGGAATTCACATCCTTTAGGAGCGCCGAGAGGAAGGACGTGAAGTATGGATCGGGCCGTTGTCCGATGATCTGGGCGCGGGGGATGACCCAGAGCTTGGGAAACGCTTCGATGAGGGCGGGAAGCGTTGTGCGGAGCTCGGGGTGGGCGACCAGGGCCAGGGCCTTGGCCTCCGCGGTCGTGATCCCGTTGAACTGCAGTCGACTTCCGATTCTCTCGATCTTCGCATTCAGGAGGTTGCGTACGGGTGTGGCGAGGGCTGCCCAGAAGGCGGGGAGGTCGCCGAGCCGGCCGAGAGCCTGGAGCTGCACGGCGGGTTCGGCTTTCTCGAGGCGGACCATCTGTTTGGCCACGGCCTTCTTGACGAGGTCGGCGTCGCGTTCGGCAAAGCTGCGCAGACACTTGGCCATGCGGTCGGCGAACTTCTCCGGTTTGATCTTGATCGCGGGGTCTTGGATCGCGAGGACGGCGAACTTGGCGGCAGCCTCGACGACTTTGGACCTGGCGCTGGGGCGGACGCGGTCGAAGAAGGTATGGGTGAGGTATTCGGTGTCGTAGATGAAGCCGGGGTCCACGACGTGCTTGAGGAAGCTGCCTACGATCTTGCGGCCTTGGCTCGGGGGATGGATGAGAACGGCTTCCAGCGCGGCCGTGAGGTGCGCGCGGGCGTACTCCGTCGTCGGCTCGTAGAGCTCGCCGAGCGGCCGGATGGACGGGTGGGCACACAGGTGCCGGTCGTCGCGGATTCTCTCCAGCTGTTTGCGCTGGATAAAGTCGATCAGCTCGAGCTTCTCCGCGGTTTCGAGCAGGGTCCTCTCCAGGGCGAGCATGATCGGAATCGCTTCGGACTCCACGCTGCTTTGGGCTAGCTCCACATTGGCGACCAAGTCTTGGGCGTGGCTCTCGCCCTCTTCGTGGAGGATCTGGGCCTTGGCGATGAGGTCGGCGCAGACGGCCGTCCAGGTCAGGACGATCGCGCCGCGGGCGGATCCGGAGGCGTAGCAGCCGTACGCCTCACGAACCAGGGGACGCAGGTCCGGATTGAACACGCGGTTCACGTGCTCTTCAAGGTCGATCATGTTGCCCTCCCGGCGCGCCCGTCCCCCGATGGCGGGAACCGAAGCCATGATCCCACCTCGTCGGGAGTTCACCGTGATGGGCTGGGGTGCCGTCCCGCCGCAGGGCAGCCGGCGCGGCAGCGCAGCGTGTGGCCCGTCTGTCCGATTGCTAGCAGCCGATACCGATACCTAGCTACGGTGGTGGGTATGGGAAAACAGACGAACATCCGACTGGACGACGCTGTAAAGGCAGCCGCCGAGGACCGGGCCAAGCGCCGCGGCCTGAGCCTTCAGGGGTACGTGGCCGATTTGATCGAGGCCGATGTGAACCAGTCACGCGCCGCCTTCATGGCCGGTGCCGCGGCGTTCCTGGCCGCGTACGCGGACGGGTTCGAGGCGGAGGTCGGTGAGGACCGCTACCCCGGACTCCCGGAGGGACTGGCGGAGACCGCGCCGAGGGACGCCGCGTGAACCTCCGAATCGACCTCGCCTGGATCTTGGCAGTGGCACAGCAGATTCCGGGAGACCCCCAGGTCGTCGACTACGGCGTGCCGGTTGCAGCAGAAGCACGTCATCGGGCGGAGGTCCTCGACCGTGAGGTCTACCCCGAGCCCCATCACAAGGCCGCGGCGCTGCTGTGCGAGCTGGCGCGGAACCCCAGCCTGGAGGTGAGGAACTTGCTGTTCGCGGCCACGGTGACTGCGGCCTACCTGTCTGCGTGCGGCCTCCCGGTGAGCCCCGGTCTGGACACCGTTCTTCCCTTGGCTCGCGCGGCCCGGGACGGGCTCCCCGTGCGGGAGGTCGCCGCTCAGATCAAGACCTGGACGAGCTGATCCACTGGCCGCGGAGACCCGCCAGCCGCGGTGCGGCATAGGCCTGCCAGTCAAGAACGATCATGGGGCTTGCCGCAGAGGGGCGGACGCCGGTGTCCAGGTGCGTCTGTGGGCCTCATCTTCATCGCTCCCTCCTCATGCCGTGGAGGGGAGGATGTGCCTCAACTCGCCCGGCTATCCAGTCCAACATGCCCTTCCCGTGGTGCCGGGTCAGGATTCCGGATCATCGGCGGGCGTCGGCCGGCTCTCCGAAGGGCGTTGTCACGTTGTTGGGTGCGTGGGTGTCTGACGGTGTGTCGGGGCGTGGTGGTGCCGGGTGCCGGCCTGGGTTCAGGCAGCGGTGGGCAGGCCAGTGGCGCCGGTGATCTGATCCCAGATTGCGAAGCGGACGGTCATCTCGAGTCGGTGGTCGGGGGCGGTCATCAGGTGGCGGCGGGGCCGGAAGTGGGGTGATATGCCACTGAACGCGGACAGGAACCGCTGCGCTCCACCGACGGAACGAAAGCCTTTCATCGCCCGTTCGCGTTGCCTGGTGGGCTGGTGGCTGTTCTCGGCCCGGTTGTTCAGGCCCTTGTGCGAACGGTGCTCGACCGACGGCATCGCCTCGCGGTGGGCAGCGCCGTAGGAGCGGAGCTTGTCGGTGACGATCACCCGCGGCACCGCCCGGGTCTTCGTCATCAGACGGCGGAAGAAGCGCCTGGCCGCGGCCTTGTCCCGCCGGCTCTGGACGAGAATGTCCAGGACGTTGCCGTCCTGGTCCACAGCCCGCCACAGGTACTTCAGCTCGCCGTTGATCTTGATGAAGACCTCGTCCAGGTGCCACTTGTCGCCGGGCCGGGGGCGCCTGCGGCGCAGCGCGTTGGCGTAGGCCTGCCCGAACTTCCGGCACCATCGCCGGACGGTCTCGTGGGAGACGATCACGCCGCGCTGGAACATCAGCTCCTCGACCTCACGGAAGCTGAGCGGGAACCGGAAGTACAGCCACACGCAGTACGAGATCACCTCGACCGGGTACCGGTGACCCTTGTACGACGGCGACATGCCCTCCACGGACGATCCCCTCCACCAGCGATCAACCCGAAGATCATCTCACCCTGCCAGCCAACATGACAGCGCCCGGCCAGGTCCTCGATGACAGCCAGCGCGGAGTACTCGGCGGGCAACGCCCCCATCAGGGACGCCGCGTACGCCGCGAACGCACCCGCGACCCGCGGCGGCAGCCCTGCGAGCAGGTCGGCGAGGGGGACATCGGTTCCCTCGGGCGCCGTGAACGGCGGCGCGGCAGCCAGCGCGGCGAGTCCGGTCGTGAATGCGTCGAACGCCTCTCGCTCGGCCCCGTCGAAGGGAATCGTCCCGTGAAGCACGTCGCCCTCGAGCAGCCACAGGTCGCGCTCGGTCCCCTCGGCATCCGCCAGCTCGATGCCGTAGCGCGCGTATTCGTTCAGGATCGCGGTGTGGTGCTCGGGCGCGACCCATTCCGCGCCCAGGTCCACTGTGACGTCGGTTCCCGGGAACGCCCGCGACCAGGTTCGCCCGCCCACCCGGTCCCTGGCGCAACGAGCCGGTCGGCGTCCGGGTGCCGGCCCTCGCCGAACAGGGAGCGCAGCTGCGCCTCGGTCACCTCCTGACCGAGCGCGAGACCAAGGGCGGGAAGGCCCCGCCCCATCCAGCGCCCGGCCGGAACACCGGCGTCCTGCTGCGCCTTCCGAAGTGGCTTGCGGGCCGGTCGGCGGCCGTCGCCGACGAGGACCTGGCGCATGTAGTAGCGGTGCATCTGCCCGGCGGTGATCAGCGCGATATCCATCATGCAGGCCATGCCACACGGCCCTGAACTGCAGTAAAAGGCCGATCAGCCGTACGTCCGGTCAGGCGGGAGCAGCGGCCGAACTTTCTTCCTGAGTGCCCGTCAGGCGGGAAGGGGCACCGCGCCGCGAGCGAGTGTCATCGCTCTCCGGCGGCCCTTCACACCACCCACCACCGCCACCAGACGAACCGAGCTGTCCTGCGACGGTGAACTCTTCGTTCTGCAGCTCTACCTTTCGTCTGAGCTTGCGCAGTGCAGTTCGATCTTTCATCTGGCCTGGTGCCGTTGGGCAGAGAGATGTCAGTGGGGTTGGACATTGGTCACCGGGGATGTCAGTGGGGCAGTGGCGGCGCGGAAGGGGTAAGGGTGCTTTGTCCGTCAGCGTGCGGCATCCCAGTTCATGCTGATCACGGCGTAGGTCTCCCCGTTTCCCGGCGGCCGCATCCATGAGCGGGTGGTGAACGTGTGCAGCCGTCCGTTCGTGATCGCGTGGCGCGGCAGGTGGACACCGAACTCGCCGGTCACGGCCTCCAGCAGCGACCGTTCCGCCTCGGTGTCCTCCTCCCGGGAGCCGAAGAACCGGTCCGGGTCCAGTGCCGGTGGTATCTGTCCGGTTCGGTGTGTCTCTCCGTCCGCGTACGTGAAGGCGTACTGCTCGGTACCGTCCTGCGCTACGGAAAGGTGAAAGAACGGTTCCCCGCGCCGGGTCCTCAGACCGCTCCACACGACCACTGCGCGGGTGCCCGCGCTGGCGGCCGCGGCCGGGGAGACGAACCGCTGCGGGTCGAAATGCGCAGGGTCGCTGTCGAAGGCGAAGCTCCAACGGGTGCCGGCCCGGCCGACCGCCATGAGGGCCTTGTCGTCGTAGGACGAGAACTCCCTCTGTCCGCGGAGCAATCGGTGGCGCGCTTCGTGGGAAGTCATGGGATCGTCCAGCGCTGCTTCGTTCCCGTCCGCGAGGCGTCCGGGCAGGTCCTCCGGCTCTACACCTTCGACCAGGACGAACCGGTAGGACGTGAGGTTGTCGAGGGCGTCCGGGGCCGCGAGCCACGCCAGGTTGTCCGGGTCGAGGCCAGCCGGCTGGCTCGGTGCCTCACCCGCCTGTCCGCCCCTGGGGGTGGACAGCAGCTCGCGGCCCCGTTCCGGGGTCAGCAGGGGGCCGAGCACGGGGTCTGCCACCCACCCCAGCGGCGCCAGGTGGTCGGGGCCCAGCGGCTGCCATACCGGCAGAGCGTCCATCAGCGTCCGCCATGCCCCGTCGGTGTCGCCCCACCGCGCCAGCTCTCGTGCCCGTTCGACCGCTTCCCCGAACGGTCCGGCCGCCGTGTACCGATACGTACCGTTGCGCACCTGCTCCAGCGTCGCGTAGGCCAGCGACACCACGTCGTCACCGGCTCCCCGCAGGTGGAACACCAGCGTGGAGTCGTCCCTGTACGAGTGCGCCGCGTGCCCGGCGACCAGCGCCGGCAGCAGCTCGGGCGCATACCGCGGGTCGGTCACCACGTCCTCGAAGTACACCATGTAGGTCTGTCCGAGCAGACGGCGTATCTGGTCACCCAGCCCGACGACCCGCGGCCTGCCGTACTCCTTCGCCTCGTCCAGCGCGTGCTCGGCCCGTTCCCAGCCGCCGCGCAGCGCCTCCAGTCGGGCCTGCTCCACCAGGGCGTCCAGCTCTCGCGTCGTGTCGTTGGCGAACTCCGACTCCCCGTCGGCCCGGCGTGCCCGCAGGCTGTGGAACTCCCGGAACATGTCCCGCATGAACTCACGAAAGTTTGCGTACCGCGCGGGCGGTGCGGCCCGCCAGCTCGCCCACGTGTAGACGGCCCACTCGCCGTTCTCGTCCACGTCCTCGGGATCCATGAGCACGCGGGTGGCGTCGGACTCCACTTCGAGCTGCAGCCCGCGCCGCCAGATGTCCGCATCCCGCCGCTCGGCGGGTCCGGCGTCCTCGTCCAAGTACTCCTCGAACATGTCCGCGAGCCCCGACTCGTTGTTATGCCAGCGCGCGTCCGTGGCCCCCGCCAACAGCCAGACGAACCCGCCGGCGTGCTGCCACCCGTCGCTGACCTTGAGGAACTCCCGGTACGACGGGGGCATCCGTCGGCCGAGGCGCTCCTCCATGGCTGCGATCCGTTCCTCGGTCGCGGGTGGGAACCCCAACCATCGAACCTGCCGGGCGGCTTCATCCTCCTCACTCCGTGTCTCATCATCGGGTAGGGAATCCGACCACTCCCCGCTCCATCTGAGCAGGAACGGCCGCCAGTGGAACGCTGTCGTATTCGTCATGCGTCCGATGCTGCCATCCGCCGCTGACACTGCCCTGTAATGCCTGTCGGCATGGGGCGGCTACCGACACTCCTCATGGCCAACCCGATGACGTTCTCGCGTCCCACGACACCTGGACGGTCGAGCCGAAGGCCACAAGCAGTGCGGCCCCGGGTGAGGAAAACGAAAGGAAGGTCTGCACAACCTCGCCGTACGGCGTGAAGATTCACAGTTCGTCCCGCTGGTCACCCGCGCCCAGCGGCGCGGCCTTCAACTGCACAGGACACCGGCGACGGCTGGTGGGACTGAGCGCAGCACCCGAGACTCGGAGCGATGATGGCCCCCGCTTCACCGGCGCTGTCGAAACTCGTACTCGTGAACTGTTCGATTCAGGTTGGGCGCCCAGGTGCCTCCCATAGCGCTGCACAACTGCTGTCCGTTCTCGGGTTCTGGCACAACTTCCGTGATGCCAGGCCTTACCCGCCCATCTCCGCGCCGGACCATTTCTCTGACCTGCGGGTTTCCCGACTGCGCCGACCGGACCCACTGACCGCCGGCCCATCACCACAGAAGTTGAGCCAGAACCCGTTCTCGGGAGGCACCCCAATCCACGGATGGGTGATGTCGAGAGTTTGGGACACCGAGGTTCTTGCCAGGGCGGCATCGAGATGGTCTTGGTGAAAGGTGCTGGTCATGCCGCAGATGTCGAAGCTCGAGCTGTACCCTCGGCGTGACCATCGTGGCGGCATGTCGATGCGGGAGCTGGAACGCAAGCACGGCGTGACCTGGCGGACGCCGAGTACTGCGACCGCACCGGAACGCCCTGGCGCTACACGCAGCAGGGGGAACTCGCGTGGACTTCGTACAGTCCGAGCGCCGACGGCGTGGGGAAACCGACGAGGACCCCTTCGAGGCGTACAACCCGTTCGGCCAAGGCCGTCACTGACCAGGGCGCCCGAAGCGTTCAGGAAACTGAACGCCGTAGCGGTGATCCGTGCTCGGATACTCCTCGGACCCCATGCCGTTCAGCCCCGCACGGCCTGTTCCCGCGACACCCGCGCCGGCCACATGTCGAGGGGCACACATACTGGCAGACAGGTCTACACCTGCGGGTAGGGTCCTTCGGCATGAGCACAACACCGCCCGACATGCGCCGGGTCAGCCTCCGCGCCGCCCTCGGAATCGGGGCGGTCTTCACCGCCGCCGCGTTCGGCGCCGGGTTCACCCTCGCCGCCGACCAGAGCGGCAGCGCGGACCCGGACAACATCGTCGTCGAGCACTCGGTCGGCCCCCGCCACGGCACCGGGAACCAGTCCATGACCGGGGACCCGTTGCCCGGCGTGTGCACCGGCTCTTCCGCGACCATGGGGAATGAGGCCGCCATGCGGGAGGAGACACTCTCGACCGCCTGCCGGTTCATCCGTGACAGCCGGGCCAAGGACGCCGAAGCCGCTGTCCAGGCACTACGGGACGCCGCCCGTGTTCTGGAACGGGGCCGCCGGTGAACACCCCCCGCTGGGTCACCCCGCGCCGCCTCGGCGCCGCCGCCGCGATCTACGGCATGTTCGTTGCGGGCTGGTACCTGGGTCAGCCCGTCACCCCCGAATGCCACGTCGACCAGGCCGCCCTCGACCGGATTGCCGAGGAGTACGAAACCGAACCATCCCCCACACCCACTCCGGCGCCGACGGCGTACCCGTCACGGTACGACTCGAAGTCCCCCCTCCCGCTCGACCCGACGCCGGACCCGGCCTACAAAACCCCCTACAACCCGCGTGGGGGCGCCGACGACAGGCTGTCCCAGACGGTCGTCTCCTACGCCGTCGCCTGCACCAACGACACGAGCGAACGCCCTCGCATGCGAGCGTGGTTCGAGGGCCACTGGCGGTAGAGAGGCGGTGTGGCCCGGGGTGGCCGCCGACGCGGGCGTCGGCCTCGTGTCGTGCGACACTCCCCGGATGCCTGCCTGGATAACCCTGCGCCGCCTCGGCGCCGCCACCACTTTGTACGCCGTGTTCCTGGCCGGGTGGTGGCTGGGCCAGCCCGTGCGCTCCGACGGCTGCCTCGAAGACCTGCTCACCGCCGGGGCGGACGGTCGTCCCACACCGGTAGAACCGGCCGACCCCAACCGGTACCTCGAGAACCTCAACCTCGACTTCGGTCTCCTCGACTGGGCCGACGACATGGACGGCTACCGCGACGGCGAATACGGCCCCAGCGACTACGGGCACGACCTGCGGGGCGGGTCCGAAACGTACGCCACGTCCGGCGCTGTCTACGCTCCTTGCTCCTACAAGAAGCGCGCCCGCCTGCTCGCGTGGATCAACGCCGACTGGGGCTGACTACACCTGTGCCTGCCTCACGGGCACGGCCAGACCACGGGGACGGAAATAGGACAGCTTCCCGGAGCGCCGGTTTTAGGAGGTATGGGCCGTTGACCTCTTCGAGGAGGACGGGGAAGTACCGTGCATCGCACGGGAGTTACGGGTGAGTGAGAAGTCGGTCTACGGGTGGCGCCGTAGCTGGAGGACGGGCGGACGCGAGGCGCTGTGCTCCATCGAGCGCGATCAGTAGCCGAAGAAGTGACGCGGCACCTTTCTGACCTGCACGTACTCCAGCCGCCGCCCTTCTGGCCTGCGGGTTAGCGGTCGGCGGGTGTCGTCGCCTGTCATCGTGGAGTCCCCTCGCACGGCCTGGAGACGGCTCCAGTCGGATGTATCGGGGGCACGGCCACAGTCTGGGTGTTCCCCGGAGGTTGTCAGTACCAGGTGGCAGGATGCCGTGCCATGACCGCACCAATCAGTGAGTCGTGGACGCGAATCGAGAACTGGCTGGCCGAGCACGCCCCGGCGACCTATGCCGCCCCGGCGACCTATGCCGCGCTGGCGCCGCCCGCGGATCCGGCGGACATCGCCGCGACCGAACGCGTCATCGGCCGGCCCCTGCTGAAGCCCTTGGTGATGTCGCTGCTGCGGCACGACGGTCTCCTCGATCAGCGGGGCTCGCTGCTGCCAGGGTTCTACAGACCGATGAGTGCACGCGAGATAGCGGCCGCGTGGCAACTTTTCACCGGATTCTACGACAAGCGCACGGCGGATGAGGAAGGCGAGGAGGCGGAGTACGACTTCATGAAGATCGGGGTCAGCAGCCTCCTGTACGGACATCCGCAGTTGATCCCCATCGCGCGGAACGTCGGCGGGGGTTGCCTCGTACTGGACCACCGTCCCGAGATCGACCGGGGGCGCGTCCACGAAGCCGAGGCCGCGGAAGGCATTATGCGCTTATCACACGAGATGTGGACTTCCCTGCCGCTGCTCATGGAGGCGATCGCCACGTCTCTCGAGACCGGGTGCTCCCATTGACGACGACACCGACGCCGGCGCGTCCGGGGACAACGTGTGGGCGTCGAAGGTGCGCTGCGACTTCGCCGCCATCGGCCTGCCGCCCGGCTGTGTGTTCCCCGAATATGTGCCTGGCTATGTGATCAAGGGCAATGAGTTCCCTGCCGCCGCTGCGCACATCTGGTTGATCACCGCGAAGATCGGTCAGCGGACGGGAACGTACCCGGGCATGTGGTCGGACCAGCCGCTGCACTACCTGCCGATGTCGCGAAACGCGAAGTATGCGGACAACCAGCGCAATGCCTCCGACCGGGGAGCCCGCCAGAACCGCGCTGTGATCTGTGACTCCGGGTGGGAGCCGCACGGCAAAACCGTCGAGGCCGCCAAGCAGTACAAGACGGGCGACAAACCCTCGTGCGACGAGTTCTCCTTCAACTCCACGTACGAGTCCGGTGGCATGCCCGCCACCATGATTCCGTCGGGGATCAACTCGTACGCCGTGGGCAAGGGCGACGAGTGCGTCCAGACCTACGAGGGCAAGGGAAGCGACGGCAAGATCCACCTCCGCGACGACGGGCGATACCCCGAGCCGGACTGGGGCAACGTCAAGTGCGGCCGGTCGTCCATGGCGCTGAGCGTCAACTCCGGTTCGATGCGCCCGTTCGGCGCCTTCGCCAAGGCACACCGTCTACTGGACCGCGATGGATACTGGGTGTACACACCCATGGCCGACATCGGCTGCGGTGAAGCCGTCAAGCAGGACATCGTCACCTGCGAGATCACCGACATCGACCCTGACCACATCCCGTAGCAGCAGCACGGGCATCAAGTCGTGACATGGCGCGCTCTTCTCTCGTGGAAGAGCGCGCCATGTTCAGCTCCGGCCCTGTCGACGTTCACGAAATCGCGTGATCGTCGACAGGCCCTGCGGGGGCGAGCGTCACTGGTGCACCGGTGACCAGCCCGGCGCACGTACGTCGCGAGAATCGGCCCACACCAGCCGACCGTCCGAGATCCCCGGAACGGTGCCGTGGCCGGCCGACGGCGTCGCCGGCCCTGTCCCTGCCCCCAGCGCCTCGACGAACCGCCCCAGCCAGGCCGACAAGGTCAGCCCGCCTTCGTCCTCGTAGTGCATGCCGGGGTCCTCATCCATGCACCAGTAGCCGAGCAGGCCGGTATCGCAGTCGATGAAATCGCCCGACCACGGCTAGCAGGCAAGCTCGCCCAACAGCCCGGTCTGCGGGCGCTGGTGGAGGCGAAACCGGCTCTGTACTGGTCGCCGGAGCAGATCGCGGGATGGCCAAGACTCCGGTTCCTCGGCGACGTCTCCGCAAAGTCCATGGCTACCGCACTCCGGCAGAGGTCTACACCGACCTCCTGAACAGTGGTGATGCGCTGCCCGCTTGAGCTCGCCCCTTGCCGGCGCCGGTCCTTGCGCGCCAGGGACGTGAAGCCCTCTGCCACGAAATCACCGAGGTCCTTCTCCACCAAGATCCACGAGTCGCAGCATGCACCGCCACGACCACCAAGAACTGGGCAAGAGGCTGGTGTCAGACCCGGCGGCGAGCGTCCTCCAGGTAGTGCAGCACGGCGGCAACGCGCCGGTCGACCTGCCGGGTGGGCGCAAGGTCGAGCTTGGCGAAGATACTGCGGATGTGTTTGTGGATGGCACCGTCGGTGACGACGAGCCGTTCGGCGATGGCGCTGTTGCCCAACCCCTCAGCCATCAGGGCGAGTACGTCCTCCTCACGTGGGCTGAGGCGTTCCAGCCGGGTGTCCCGGCGTGAGCGTGTGAACAGCTGCGCGACGACTTCGGGGTCGACGGCGGTACCGTCCGACACGTTCCTTGAGAAGGTAGCCGATACCGCTGATGCCGCCGGTGAGCAGTTCGGTGGCAAAAGTCTGCTCGACGTATGCGGAGAGGACGAGGACGGCGAGACCGGGGTGCCGACGCCGGGCCTCGATGGCGGCGCGGATGCCTTCGTCGGTGTGGGTGGGCGGCATTCGTACGTCGAGGATGGCGACATCGGGCCGGTGCGTGTCGATGGCGTCCAGCGCCTCGTCGGCCGTTCCGGCCTTGGCCACCACGTCGAGAGACTCCGCGCGCAGCAAGAGAGCGAGGCCCTCGCACAGCAATGGGTCGTCCTCCGCTATCACGATCCGCATGGAAGATTCACCTCAAGGGTTGTCGGTCCGCCGAGCGGACTGGTCAGGTGAAGAGTCCCGTCATGGGCCGCGACGCGGCGACGGATGCCGGTGAGGCCGGAGCCGCCCTTCTCGTCGGCACCGCCCCGGCCGTCGTCCTCGATGCGTAACAGGAGTCGGCCGCCCCGGCTTCGGACGGTGACGGTGGCCTGGGCGGCGCCGCTGTGCTTGGCGATGTTGGTGAGGGCCTCGGCCGTCACGAAGTAGGCGGTCGCCTCGACGGAGGAGGCGCACCGCTCCGGCAGACGGGCGTCGGTCCGGCAGGGCACCGCGCAGTGTGCGGCCAGCCCGGAGAGCGCGTTGGCCAGGCCGCGGTCGGCGAGCACGGGCGGCAGGATGCCGCGAGCGACGGTCCGTAATTCGGCCAGTGCCTGTTCGGCGGCGGACTGGGCGCGTTCGATGAGTTCATCGGCGCCGGCCGGGTCGCGGGCCACCATACGGCGGGCAGCACCGAGCAGCACGGTGACGGTGACGATGCGGTTCTGGGTGCCGTCGTGGAGGGAACGTTCGATACGGCGCAGTTCGGCGGCGTGGGCGTCCAGCGCAGCGGTCCGGGTCGCAGTCAGCTCAATGATGCGCAGGGAGAGATCGGTGTCCGGCCCGGCCGTCAGGAGGCGCACGCCGGGCCAGGCCTGGAGCCGGGCCAGACTGGGGCCCAGGCCGAGGATGATGGCGATCCAGCCCACGCCGAGCAGGGACACTGCGGCGGCATCCAGCCAGGATTCCGCGGTTCCGAACCCCAGTGCGGTGCTCTTGGCATCCACAGGCGCGAACGGCCACAGCAGTGGGAAGGCGGTGTCGCGGACAGCAGCGATCGGCAGCAGCATGCCGAGCAGGCCGAGGAACAGGCCGAACGTGGCGTGTGTCACCAGCCAGCCGGCCTCGCGGCGGGTGGTGGCATCGACGAGGGCGAGACGCAGCTGGGTGGGCGGTGGGTCCGGGGCGACGACCCCGGCACCGTGGCGGCCGAGCCGGTCGCGCTCCTGGCCGGCCAGCGCGTGCAGGGCGCGCAGCCCGGCCGGCGCGACGAGCAGGCCGATGCCCACCAGGCAGGCCGCGGCCGTCAGGGCGAGCCAGCCGAGGACGGCCAGCGCGAGCAGGGCCGTACCGAAGCCGCTCGCGAGCTGTCCCAGCGCGGCGGAGGCGGCACCGACGACGTCCTTGACGAAGCCCGTCGCACCGGACCCGGCCCGGTCGTCGGCCCTGACGTTCTGCTGGATGGTCACCCCGCTCCTCCTCGCCTCGCCCTCCGGATGTGCCAACCACCCTATGCCCGGGCCGACATGGCCGGTGCCGGTGGTACAGCCTGCTGTACCACCGATTCGGCAGCACGAGGGATGGGCCGGGGAAAGACCGGTCCGTAGCGTCGATGACACCGCAGACCTCTGGAAGGAGCTCCCGTGGCGCACACGGACCCCTACCGCCTCCCCCGGCCGAAAGCCGGGACGGGGCGCAGGCCGACATCAGCCCTGCGGACGTTGTCGGCGTCCTGCTCCGGGTGGCCCTGGTAACCAGCGTGATCGGCAACATGGTGGTTTCGTACGGTGCGGCGGGCAGCTGGGTACACCTGGCCTTCGGCGGGGTCACCGCGGTGTGCGTCACCGCGCTGGTCGTGCGCCGTCTGCGGAGCCGTCGATGAGATCTGCCGCCTTCAGCCGCCGCGAAGTCGTCCGCGCGGCGCCCGACGCGTCGTCAGGCCCGGCGGTTGTGCCGACGCAGGTCAGCAAGGTGTACACGGGAGGGACACGCCCGAGCTGATCAGGAACGCATGCGTGGTGTTGCGGGAGGAAAGCCACGGGAACACCTCCGACCAGGCGACGGAGAAGTAGTTGTTGAGGTGTTGTCACGTTGGTGAGGTGTTGATCGATCGAGGGCGCGTCAGGGCGTGGAGGGGTCGGGGCGCGGGGGGCCTGGGTCACGCCGCAGTGGGCAGGACGGTGACGCCGGTGATCTGGTCCCAGATGGCGAAGCGGACGGTCATCTCGGCTCGGTGGTCGGGGGCTGTCATCAGGTGGCGGTGAGGGCGGAAGTGGGGTGAGATGCCGCTGAACGCGGACAGGAACCGCTGGGCCCCGCCGACGCTGCGGAAGCCTTTCATGGCGCGTTCGCGCTGCCGGGTGGGCTGATGACTGTTCTCCGCCCGGTTGTTCAGGCCCTTGTGCGAGCGGTGTTCCACCGAGGGCATGACTTGGCGATGCGCCGCGCCGTAGGAACGGAGCTTGTCGGTGACGACCACCCTCGGCACCGTACGGGTCTTCTGCATCAGGCGGCGGAAGAAGCGTCTTGCCGCGGCCTTGTCCCGCCGGTTCTGGACGAGGATGTCGAGGACGTTGCCGTCGGCGTCGACGGCCCGCCACAGGTACTTATGCTCGCCGTTGACCTTGATGAAGACCTCGTCCAGGTGCCATTCGTCCCCGGGCCGGGGCCGGCGGCGGCGTAGCCCATTCGCGTAGGCCTGCCCAAACTTGGCGCACCAGCGGCGGACCGTCTCGTAGGAGACGATCACGCCGCGCTGCAGCATCAGCTCCTCCACCTCACGGAACGACAGTGGGAAACGGAAGTACAGCCACACGCAGTGCGCGATGATCTCCACCGGGTACCGGTGCCCCTTGTACGACGACGACGCGGACGACACGAGTGAACCCCTCCCGCACGATCAACCACAAGATCATCCCACCCGGTCAGTCAACGTGACAGTGCCCGGTAGCAGGTTCGCTGCCCAGGCGGCGAGCGTGGGGCGGCGGGCGGCATGGATCAGATGGGCATCCTCCACACGCCCGTCTGCCTTGGCCTCGGCAGCCAGCTCTTCACGGCGGGAGACGAAGTCGGGCGGCGGTGTGGCGTAGAGCTCGTTCACAAGTCCCTCTACGTCGTGCCTTCCGCTTCCCCGCGCGTCCTTACGCTGCATGATTGTCAGATTCCATCGAGCCGGAACCACCGCGCACCTCGGGCTGCACCCCGAGCGCGGCAGGGAGGGGCTGCTCACCTCGTGCTGGAGGTGTCTTGGTCAACGCCGTTGCCGGGGAATTCGGACATGGCTTCGGCCTGCGCCGACGGGGGTTGCCCGCGGTAGGCCCCTTGCAGCCGTACGCACAATCCGTGCCGCTTCACGGCGTTCCTTTTGCCTCGCACCGCCGGTCCGTGTGCTGTTCCGGGTGGCGTGGGGGGCATATGCGTGGCGTGTATGCGGCGGCCCGGTAACCGATGCCGCAGTGCGAGTTTGGTTTCCCGGGCCCTGCGCGCAGGTTCAGATACGGGACATACGACTGCCAGGAGGCTAGGAGTGGCCTCGCGGGGCGTGCTGAAGGGTTTCCTCCAACCTTGCCGAGACGGGTGGTTCCGGGCTCTCAGCGTTTGCGGCGAGCAGCTGTGAAACGCAGTTGCCGCTGACCCGAGGAGACGGTTTCCCCTGAGCGGCCCCGTCTGCTGGCTGACCTACGGGCCCAGACGTCTGCGACTGGCGGAGGTCACCGCGTCCGCTTGGCCGAGGTTGCCTTCTTGGCTGCTCGCTTCGTGCCCGTGGCTTTTGTGCCCGTGGTCTTCTTGCCCGTTGTCTTGCGCACGGGAGCCATCGCTTCGGCGGCCTCTGCCTCGCTGCTCGCACCAGCCTGAATCAGAGTGCCGGAGCCGTTCTCCAGATGTGCGCGGACGAACCACTGGAACTGCTCCAGGGAACGCAGGTGCCCGATGAGCAGATCCTCGGTGACGGGGTCGATGGAGGCGACTTTCGCGGCGGCATTCCGGTGGTCCTTGATGACCCCGGAGTAGACGAGGTCGAGTGCACCAAGGTGGGCCAACGCGTCCGCGCGACCGATGCTGTAGTCGTCCCAGGTACGCTCGGAGACTAGAGCTCCGGGGGTGCCGTGCGGTTCGCCCCCCAGCGCGGAGATGCGTTCGGCGGTGCCATCGGCCATGCTCCGCACCGCAGCGGTCTGCGGGTCGAGCATTTCGTGCACGGCGATGAAGTTGGGCCCGACCACGTTCCAGTGAATGTGCTTGATAGTGAGGGCGAGATCGTTGAGCGCGTGCAGACGCGGCTGCAACAGTTCGATCACCCGCCCGCCCTGTCTTACGCCGAGGCCAGGGACGCTATAGCGGGGGGTGGTGTCGCTGGGGGACATGAGGCTCCTGTGACTGAGTGAAGATCTACCCGCTTTCATCTGCACCACGTGGGGGCCCTCCCACGCCCGACTGCGCGGAACACCACCTGACTGGTCCGTCGCGAGGGCTCGGTCGGCCTATGCGTGCGGCCCTGCGGCCAATGGCGCCGCCAGCGGTCGGGCTCGCCTTGCGGTACCGCTAGTTCGTCCGGCTTGGCGCCGGCAGACCTGTCCAGTTAGAGGGAGGCGCGCTGCGCCATATGAGCGTGGCATACGGCTGACTGGGCGTGGGGCGTGGCGGCCCGAACCGTGGGCGAGAAGCATGAGGAGGCGTGCCCCGCGAAAATTCGGCGGATATGGATCGTCAGCAATGGGGTAGTCCGCCGCTCACCACTCTTGAGGAGAATCGGTCGTGACGTTCAATCCGTTGGAACAGCGTGGTATTCCGCTGGACCGCCAGTTGCGGAACTGGCGGGAGCTGAACGTGACGCCGATCGATCCGGACCACTGCGACCCGTACACGCGCTGCCGGATCATCACGATGAACGGGATCGAGGTCGAGGCGATCCTGTTCAGCCACCAGCTCGCCCGCAACACGGTCGACCCCGAGGTGAAGCGGCAGCTCGCCCGAACCCGTTACATCGAGGCGCAGCAGCAGAAGGTGGTGAACTGGTTGCTGCCTGGGGTGTCGTCGGTGCTGGAGACGACGATCGCGTACGAGCAGGTCGCGGTCGATCTGACGGCGTGGGTGGCGCGGATGGAGCCGGACCCGTATCTGAAGCAGGCGTACCAGTTCGGGGTGCTGGAGGACTTCGACCATCTGTACCGGTACGCGAACCTGTACGAGATGATCGAGCACCGCAAGGCGGAGTCGATCGTCGACGGGCTGACCGAGGTTATGCCCGGCCGCCCCACGAAGTTCCACCACCGCGATCCGGTCGACAACGTGCGCGACCCGTATGCCAAGGACGAGACCAACCCGCTGTCGAAGCTGCACGCGCTGACGGTCATGTCGGCGGAGCAGCAGACGATGAACTTCTACATGAACACCGGCCCCACCTACATGGAGCCGATCGCCCGCCAGCTGTACCAGGAGATCGGGCTGATCGAGGAGGAGCACGTCACCCACTACGAGTCGCTGGTAGATCCGGGGGAGACGTGGTGGGAGCAGTTGGTCAACCACGAGTACAACGAGTGTTACCTGTACTACTCCTTCATGGAGCAGGAGAGCGACCCCAAGGTCAAGGCGATCTGGGAGCTGCACCTGAACATGGAACTCGAGCACCTGCACATCGCCTGCGATCTCATGCGACAGTACGACGGGCGCGAGTCGGAGTCGGTCCTGGCACCGGAGCTGCCCAACGTTCTCACCTTCGAGCCGAACAAGGGCTACCTGCGGGAACTGCTGGACACCCAAATGGACTTGACCACGCTGGGTGCCGGCTATGTGCGGGAGGCGCACGAGCGGTTCGAGCAGATGCAGGAGCAGATCCACGGCGGCGAGGAACCGCCGAGCGAGCGGGTCATGGCCGAGCATGATCAGATGTTCGGCCGCGAGTACCGCGTCCAGTCCGAGGGCGAGCATCCCGACCCCGCCATGCGCGAGAAGTAGGGAGCCGACATGTCCGAGCTCCACACGCCGCAGGCCGGAGACGACCACACCAAGGACATCGATGTGGTGGCGCTGCTGATGCGCCAGCATGGCGATATCCGCAACCTCTTCGATGAGGTCGAGGCCGGGACCGGCGAAGAGCGCCGCGACGCGTTCCGCCGCCTGGTGCGCCTGCTCGCCGTCCACGAGACAGCGGAGGAGGAAGTCGTCCATCCCTTCGCCCGCCACTACCTCCCGGGCGGTAGACAAGTCGTCGAGGACCGCCTTGCCGAGGAGAAGGCTGCCAAGGAAACCTTGGCAACGCTGGACAAACTCGACACCGACGACCCGAAATTCATGCCCCAGCTCTTGAAGCTGCGCACGGACGTCCAGGAGCACGCCCGCGCCGAGGAACGCTACGAGTTCACCCACATCCGCCGCAGTACCGACGTCACCAACCTCGCCGCTATGGCCAAGGCCATCAAGGCCGCCGAGGCCATGGCACCCACCCGCCCGCACCCCGGGGTGGAGTCGGGGGCCGCGAACGTGGTGCTGGGGCCGGTCGCCGCACTGATGGACCGAACGAAGGACGCGGTCCGCAAGGCCATGGGCAAGGGCTAAGCGAACGGCAGCCCGGTCGTCCGGCCGGTCTGCCGTTTCGAGCACATCGAGGCGGAACACATGGTGATCGACGAGGCTCTGGTCTGGGAGCCGCTCGACGTGGCCGAGGACGACGCTGCTCCGATCCGGAAGGGCCAGCGCAGGTGGTCGCCAGGACAGCGAAGGCTTCCGAGGACGGCGGGCTTCCTCTTCGTCTCCGGCTTGCGCACCGTGCGGCGGCAGGAGGCTCAGCCGCATGCGAGCAGCACGGTTGCCACCGCCGCGCCCAGAAGTTGAACAGCCTGACGCCGGTCAACCCGCTCGTGCAGTACGGCGAGTCCTAGTACCACGGGCAGGGCCGGGTACAAGGAGGATCTCCTGGTGCCCGAGGCCGCGGAGATCGAGCAAAGGTTCGCGCACTCTACCACCCGTAACACACTCCGCAATCTGCTCGACGGTGCCCAGGTCTACGTACAAACCACGGACCCGTCCGACTTGGAGTACGACGAACTCGTTTCTCGGACCTCGTGACGCGCCCCTCTCCTCGCCAGCGTTCCAGAACAGCAGCACGGTCACGCCAACCCGCCACATGTGACGACCGACACTGGCAGCACTCCGGGACTGGCCTGCCGCGTCTACTGTGCATCCAGCCAGTGAAGTGACGATGGGCGCGACGATGGGCGCAGGACCGGACGAGCATCACGTTGCCGTCGTGGCGGTCAACCGAAGGCCGTCTGGGCCGGTCATGCGGCTCGCATGACTTCCACCCATCTGGCCGACAGTGGGTTTGGGGCGGAACCGTGCGATCTGGTTAGCTTCCGCTGCACTCCGGTCTACGCTGCCATCCGCCCCCGTGACCGGGCGGCGATTTTCTCCCCCTCCGGGGAGGGGGCGGAAAAGCCAAAGCGGGATTGCGGGGTCCGCGGTAGTGGCGGTGTCAGCGGTCGCCGGGCATGGTGCGGTTCTCTCGTGCGCCGGGGCGGGTGCCGCGATTGTCGGTGCGGTCGCGGGCCGCGGAGGCGGCGGCGAGGGCGAGGAGGGTGGCGATGACGCCGGTGATGAGGTTGCTGGTGATGGAGCGGGTGTGGGCGACGTCGCCTGCGACGACCCAGGGAGCGACGCAGGTCCAGATGCCGATGACGACCGCGGCCCAGGCCATGGAGTGGGTGCGCTCATAGGAGGTGCCCAGGCCACCGAGGAGCAGCATGTAAGCGATGCCGGCGATCAAATTGTTGACGGCCAGGGTAGTGAAGCCGTTGAAGCCGGCTATCCAGGGTGAGGCCGCGAGGTAGAGACCGGTGATGAGGGCCAGGGCCTCAATCATCTGAGCTCGTGGGGTGGCAGCAGCGCGCTCGTGCCGGGCGTGCAGTTCCACCAGGTCGGGGTGCTCCTCGATAGGTGCGTGATGGGTTGACGCCATGATGGCCTCCGAAAGAGAGCTGTTTACCCAAGAACTAGCCTAAAACCGACATAAAAATAGGCAAACTGGGGCAGGCCGGTCCCGGCCGCCGGGGCCCGCCGACGCCAGATGCGGCCGTCGGCGAACCCGCCCCGGGGCCGGGTCAGCTCTTAGCGACGGCCATGCCCAGGAAGATGCCGACGGCCAGGACCTCGGCGCGACGGTCCACCACGGACCAGGTGCCGCTGTGGGCGATGCCCCTGCGTGGCCTGCACACCGGCAAGGTTGGCCCTCCTGGACGGCCAGGGCCGTGCCGTCTCCAGACCGTGAACCTTGCTCTCCAACTCTGCCGTCTTCACGATCACGTTCCTCACGCGCCGCAGCCACGTCCCCGAGCCGGTGCCATCCACCCGTTCGTCGCAGATCTACCAGGCACTCTCTTTCGGGCAGACCTCGGCCAGGAGCTCCAGCAGGTAAGCGGCAACCGGATTGAGTTCGCCGCGCCGCACCCAGGTGTAGACGGCAGCCCGCTTCGGCGCGTCGACGTGCTGCAGGACGTATCCGTCCACCAGGCCGTGACCATCGGGGCACTGCCGGACCAGGATCTGCCGGGGCCTCCCGTCCTGTTCGGCCAGGATCTCGAACCTCCCGCTCCGGGCCGTCACGGAACTGATACACCCAGCTTTTCCGCATACAACCATTCTCTCCACCGCCCCCAGCAATCCGGCGCCGGACACGGCCACAGGCCACTCCTTGGATCACCAACCGTTCAGATGGCGACGCCGATCCGTCGTCCAGAGAGGCGCTCGCTGCGCCGGGCACCCGCAGGGCCGCGGGGGCGCGCAGCCACACCCCTCAGGCCCTGTGCGCCGACCGGGCCGGCGGGTCATCGCCGCGGTCGGCCCCCATGCCCCGCACGCGTTCTCAACGCCACCCAGAGCAGCCTCACAGCTGTTCTGCCGCTGGAGCGACCCGTTCGGCATCAACTCCGGGCCCCTGGCCAACCCACCGCGCGAACGTCGGCCCCCGGCGGGGCGCCCGTCGTCGGCAAACGGGTGCACCGCAGACAGCCAACGCGGCTGTGTCCGCCCAGTGGGGAAGCGATGGACGGTGGATGCCGGAATCAGCCGGCACACCGTGAGAGAGGAACCGCAAGATGGAGCAGTCTGAGCTGGAGAGCAAGGTTCAGCAGCTGGAAACGGGTATGGCCGCCCAGGAGGCGACCATGGCCGGGGCGCAGGCCACGCAAGCGGCGGCGCAGGCAGGGATGACCTCGACGTTCGCCGCGACGCAGACGGGGACGTGGGCGGTGATGGCCACCGGCAGCCTGGCACTGCTGGCCGGAATCTTCCTCGGCATGGCCATCGCCAAGGACTGACAGCCGGCTCCTACCGGGAGCCGCCTTCTGGCTTGCGCCGCCCCTGTCTGACCCTGTGGTCCGGCGGGGGCGGCTCGCTGCGAGGTGGCCGCGGTCCAGCAGGGGATCCCAGCGTTCGCCTCACACGGTGAACGTTCCCCATGGGCGGGCGGGGCATGACCGCGGCGGTCCTGGAATCACTCGTTTGCGGGCCGCTGACCTCCACAGGGATACGGAGTGCACCGAAACCGGTTCATCGCGCTGGCCGAGCCGGACATCGAGGCGTACCAGGTCTGCCATCCGGGGGCAGAACTGATGGGCGCATAAGGCCGTACGGACCGCCCCGCGCGCCGCGGGGTGGCCGAGGCCTGCAGGATCGGCAGTGTGGATTTCCCGATCAAGGTGGCGCTGGCCCGGGCCGTCCCGACGCTGCCCGAGGGGCCGGGGTGGTGGTTCGAGCCGAAGTTCGACGGGCACCGTGTCGTCCTGCGCCGTACCGACGACACGGTGATCCTGTATGCCCGGTCCGGGAGGGTCGTCACGCCGTACTGGATGGACCTGGCCCTGGCCGGCATGGCTCTGCCACCGGGCACCGCGCTGGACGGCGAGGCAGCGATCTGGCGCGAGGAGCGGCTCGATTTCGCAGCCGCTCAGTCGAGGGCCGCGTCGTCTGTGACCCGGGCCCGTGCGCTTGCCGCCCGGCACTCGGCCTCGTACGCCTGCTGGGACCTCGTGCAGCACCCCAACCCGACCATCGGAGACACCCGCACCCTCCCCTACACCAAGCGGCGCGCCCTTCTCCTGGAACTGCTCGCCGATGTCGGACCGCCGCTCCAGCCCGTACCGGCAACCGACGACCGCGATGTGGCAGAACACTGGTACGAGACACTCCAGGAGCAGGGCCTCGTAGGAGTCATGGCCAAGCGCGGCACGGCCGCCTACCCGTCAGGACACCGCGGCTGGGTGAAAGTCCGCCACGCCGACACCGTCGACGCGGCGACGAGGGCCAGGTCAGGCTGTCCGCCCGCCTCGAGCCCGTCCTCTCCACACACATCGGCGCTGCCCTGACCGATGCGGAGGTGATAGGTGAGCGACGGGCGGAAGGCGAGATGTACACCCGGGTCCAGACCGACGTGACGGTGGAAATTCTGGCGGGATCAGGCCGGCACGGAACGCTCACGGTGGTGAGGATGCGGTGACCCCGGCCCTTCAGCCTGCTTCAACCAAGGCCTGTGCGCGCCATGCTGTTCACCGGCGGAGCCAGGTTTCAAGCAGGGCGTGCCGACGCGCTGCGGAGATGCCGGGCCCGGCGTGCTTGGGGCATCGTTCCAGGTGGGTGGGTTCGGGTCGTACCGGTGGTGTCTGTCGCGGGCACGACGCGGGGCCACCACTCGCCTTATCGCAACCGAAGTTCGGAGTGCCGCATGACAAATCCGAGCAGCCAGACAGCCAGCACAACAACGGCGACGATCCACAGGGCCTTCAGCGCGAAGCCGGCACCGAAGAGAAGCAGGGCGAGCAGAAGAACAAGAAACAGGGGAACCATAATTATCAACCTCCAGAACAGCGTGTGCCCTGGTATCAGCGCGCCATGCACCCGAGATTTATGTGTTTCTTATCCCTCAGTGCGGGCATGCAATACCGTCCCTGCGCCTCACCCATCTCGAACAAAGGACAGGCAACAGGCCGCACCTGCCGTTCCGCGCGCGCGGGTCTACGACTGCTCCCTCGCGGAATCGCGGATGCCCCGACCGGTAGAACTCTTCAGATCGAGGATGGGGACGTGGGTGCCCTATGTGAGGAGGTCGATCTTGTTCACCGGCGATCACGACCGCCTTGTGAGTTCGTCACCTTCGTCTTCGCCCTCCTCCTCATCCTCCCAGTCATCGTCCCCCTCCTCGTCCTCCTCCTGGTCCGCGTCTTCGTCTTCGTATTCGTCCTCCTCGTCGTCGCTGGTGCGGTCCGAATCCTCTTCCGGGGTCTCGTTGCCCTCGCCTTCTGAGTCCTCCTGAGCGGCCTCTTCCTCTTCCATGGCCTCTTCGTGGGACACGACGACTTCCCCGTCACGAATTTCACCGCGCCACCCCTCGGGCTCCTTCTCGGTGAGCGTGACGTATCGCTGAAAGTGCTTGAAGTCCAGTCGCATTCGACGCCCTTGGGCTCGCCATAGGTTCCCCGTCTTCTCGAAGAATCCGGACGGGTAGTACTCGACGACCAGAACGATTCGCGTCAGGCTGGGTGCCAGCTCATGGAAGCTGACCACACCACGGGTGCTCCCCTTGGCTCCCTCGGATGTCCAGACGATGCGGTCGTCGGGAATCTGCTCCTGGACGGTCGCCTTGAAGCTACGTGAGGAAGGGCCGACTTTGACCTTCCAGTCGCTGGACATCTCATCGCTCTTCGAGACGTCGCGAACGCCCTTGGCGAAGCTGCTGAATTTGTCGTACTGCGTCCAGTAGTCATAAGCATCGCGCAGGGGTACGCCCACATCGAGAGCCTCGATGATGTTCATGACCTTGGCTCCGCTGGACTTGCGTTTCCCTTTTCCTCCGCCGAAGGTTTCCTTGACCTTCCCTACGACGTTGTCCTTGACGCCCTTGGCTTTCTCCGTGACGAATGCCTTCATCGGGGAGTCGCCCTGGAGAATGCGGGAGCCGATCGCGGGAAGCGATCCGCTCTCGGCCACATCAGTGAGCTGTCCGGCGACGTCGGTCAGCTTGTCGCCCGCCTTCTCAGTCAGCTTCTCCACCTGTGCACTGAGGAAGCTGGACGCCTCCTCGCGAAGCCGGTCCATACCCGACTTTTCTGCCTTGGGCTCTTCTCTTTCTGTCCTGGTCATGACCGGTTACCTCCGACGATCGGCGCGGCTGGATGCTGCTTGCTTCGACGACGTCGGTTTTTTGGCCGCGGACTTCTTGGCAGGAGCTGTCTTCTTCGCCGGAGCCCTCGTCCGGGACGCAGACTTCTTGGCCGTCCGAGGCTTCTCTCCGCGGGCGGGAGCGGCCTTCTTGCGTGCCCCACCCTCGCGGGGCGCCCTTCTGGGCTTAGCTGATTGCCGAGAACCGCCGTGGCGCTTCGGCCGCGCCTCCGGCTCCTCCTCCTCCTCCTCCTCCTCCTCCGCTTCCTCCTCCTCCGCTTCCTCCTCCTCCTCCGCTTCCTCCTCCGGCTCCTCCTCTTCCGCTTCCTCCTCTTCCGCTTCCTCCTCTTCCGGCTCCTCCTCCCCCTCGTCCTGCTTCTCGCCGAGCCGGGCGGTGCGATCGCCGATGACGTCGGCCAGCGAACTCATGCCCCGGTCGGCGACGGCAGTCATTGCCTTGCGGCCCGCGTCGAGAACTTCCCCTTTCAGCTGATCCTGCAGCCCAGCGAACTGGGGCATCTCCCCGAGTCTGCGCACCCCTTCGGCTGCAAGCTGTCGAGGTTCAAGGCCGAATCGTCTGCCTGCCAGATAAGTCGCAATTGCCAGCGCCAGCCGGCCCTTTTTCGTCCGGCCCAGCACATATCCGCCCACTACCGCGGCCGCGAGCGTCACCTTGGCTGTGTTATCCATGAGCGAGTCACCTTCGATCGTTCCGCACGTCCCAACTCGTGCAGCATGCAGCCGACGAGCAGCCGTTCCTCTTCGAACCCCTCGGTCTCCGTCGCAGGCCTGGGTTCAGTACGCCAGCCGGGCACTGAACAGTCCTCGGCCGTGCACTCGCGCCCAGGCACCATTGAGCTTCTCCGCCACCCAGACGACCGGAGCAATAGGCGGGGTGAACAGCAACGTCAGTCCGCCGTCAGACGCTGGCGCCAGCTCCACAAGGCGCTGGTCCGCCGCCTACCGCCGAGGGGATTTCCCAGCGCGCAGCGTTCTCCCGCCATAAATCCAGTCTGATCGCTATCGGGAGCTGTGCATCTTGAAGGGAAACCGCCGCGCTCCCCAAGGTCACCGAGTTGATCACCCCAGCCCTCCAAGAGGGCGGCCAGACCGACTACGGACGTATCCACGGCGACCTGCACCGCGAAAACATGATCGCCATGTCCGACGGCCGCATCGGCATCATCGACTTCGATGACTGCGGCATCGGTGACCGACTCCTCGACATCGCCACCGTCCTCTCGTCCGTCCACCGGATCGCACGGGAACCGGGCTCTTACGAGGAGTTCACCCGCGCGTTCCTGGCCGGCTACGCCCAGGTGCGGTCCCTGCCAATCGACTTTGCCCGGCTCCTGGAGCCCTACCTGCTACTGCGCGACGTTTTCATCCTCAACTTCGTCACCACCTCGGCACCCGTCAACGCCGGTGTCGCCTCATGGGGCCGCGCCGCATCGCCGGCATCCTGGCGAACATGCAGGCGTACGTGGAGGGGTGCCCCTACCCGGGCACCGTCACCTGTGAGCAGTCCTGAGGGTGTTGTCACGTTGGTGAGGTGTTGATCGATCGAGGGCGCGTCACAAGCTGTTGTCTTTCCGATCGTGCGGTCGTTCTTGATCGAACAGGGAGCTGGATCGGGTGAGTTCGCCGCTATGCGCGCATGAAGAAAGGGCCTCCTGGTAGCTCGCGGTTATCGAAGCCAGAGCGACAGGGAGGCCCTTGTTGTTGCAGTCTTGCGTGGTCCCGTTCGTTCAGTCCAGCCCGTCCACCCCAGGGTGTGACTGTCTCGCCCACAGGTTCGGGAACGCGGCCGATCACCCCAGCCGGAAGCCCTGTTACGGCTCGGACATGAGTGATGCGGAGTGGGCGGTGGTCCGGCAGGCTTTTCCGACGCCGGCGTGGATGGAGAGCCGGGGCGGCAGGCCCGAGGGCTACTGCCACCGCCAGATACTCGACCAATGCCACGAAGTTAAGCGCTCGGCGGCGGTGTCAAGGGTGGGCGAGATGTGGGAGGGGCCTCTGCTATCCAGGGGAACGACCAAGATCTTCCTGAGAAAGCAGAGGCACAGTGGTCCAGTCTGTCACGGGCGGAACCGATGACGTGTTCGCGCCTGGCCACATCGGCGAGTTAACGCAGGTCATCCCACCCGAGTTGGTGGATGCGGTATTGGACGAGACCGGGGCACGCGAGCGACGACTGAGAAGCCTCCCCTCTCGCGTCGGCGTGTACTTCGTGCTCGCGCTCGGCCTGTTCGGGCATCTGGGCACCGGACTGGTGTGGGGCAAACTCGCGGCCGGACTGGCCGCCAGAGTGCCGCAGCCGTCGGAGAAGGCACTTCGCGATCTGCGCCGGCGGGTCGGGGTGGCCCCGCTCAAGCGGCTGTTCGACGTGCTGGCCGGCCCGTTGGCCCAGCCGTCCACGCCCGGAGTGCGTTACCGCCGCTGGCGTACGGTCGCCTTCGACGGCTGCGGGAGCCTGTCCGTCCCCGACCACGAGCGCAACCGGTCCTGGCTCGGCCGCACCGAACGCCGCTACGGCCCGACCGGCTACCCCCGGCTGATGCTCATGACCCTGTGCGAAACCGGCACCCGCGGCCTGATCGCAGCGGTCTTCGGCCCCGCCTCGCAAGGGCCGAAACACCGAGCCCAGTGC
Organism: Streptomyces sp. NPDC002958; assembly: GCF_055563255.1. Classification (NCBI taxonomy): domain Bacteria; kingdom Bacillati; phylum Actinomycetota; class Actinomycetes; order Kitasatosporales; family Streptomycetaceae; genus Streptomyces; species Streptomyces sp. NPDC002958. Next base: position 26,773 of record NZ_JBVHDS010000033.1, read on the forward strand.
CGGGATCATCGACAGTCAGTCGGTGGACGCCTCCGAAACCGTCAGCGAGGACAGTCGCGGATACGACGGCGGGAAATCACGTGACGGGCGTAAGCGCCACATCCTGACCGACACCGAGGGCCTGCTCCTCGAGGTGACCGTGACCACGGCCGATCTTCACGACTCAAAGGCCGCCCCCGCGCTGCTGGAGACGTTCATGACCGATCCGGGTCGGCTGCTGAAATTGGTGTGGGTCGACAGCGCCTACCAGGGCCCGGCCCTGGCCAAGGCGTTCGCCCGCCACGGAGTCCGGATCGAGGTCGTGCGCCGATCCGACGGACAACGCGGATTTGTCGTACTGGCCCGCAGGTGGGTGGTGGAAAGAACGCTGAGCTGGCTCTCGCGATCACGCCGTCTCAACCGCGACCACGAACGCCGGGCCGATCACCACACCCAGATGGTGTGGTGGGCTGCCATGATCAGGCTGTCCCGGCGCCTGGCCGGAGACGCCCCGCGCTGGCCGGAGAAGCGTCCCGACCGACTGCCCCGGGCGCGGGCATGAACCGTCCGTTCTTCTCCCGCAGCAGCCAGCCCCGCTTCTCCAGCGCATAGGCACTGTGACGGACCTTCTCCACCTCATTCTTGATCTCCGTCTCCCGGCCCACCGCCCGCGCCAGTTCCACCCCGCTCACCGGCCCCGACGCGGCCGCCACCGCGGCAAACACCTCCCGATACAGGCCACTGAGCACCTCCTCACCCATACCCGACCGCCACACCGGCGGCCGCTCGTCATACCCCGCCCCCGCACCAGAGCCGCTCGACCCCACAGCGGCAGCCACCTCACCACCACACGGCACGGAAGCCGGCGTATTCACCGCGCTCTCCTCGGCCAGCACCGACACGAGCTCCTCCCGCCCCACCCGAGCCCGATCGACACGCTCCCGCGCGGCATTCACCTCCGCCTGAGCCTGCTCCAAGACCTCCGTCCAGGACTCCAGATCCTGCCTCGCCCGCGCCTCACGCCGTTCCATCAACCCCAGCACCGACGGCATCGCATCCTCCTCGATCAACAACAAGCCGTCCGCTGCCTGCCCCTACCCCTCCACGGTCATGCTCCGAGCACGAAGAAGCCCCCGCTCATCGAACAAGGACTCCCTTTGCCACAACGCACTCACTGCCCCACTGGCTCTGCTTCACCCTGTCGAAAACAGAGGGGGAGAAGGCCAGTTCAGTCCTGGGTGTCAACCGATGTGACACCAAACTGAACTCACTGCGCGGTTCCTACTCGACCGCCTTCACCACCGACGCCACCGTGCCCGATGTGAAGGCGACCGGGCCTGTTCAACTGCGCCTGGCCGAGCACGGGGTGAAACCCGGCGAACACTACCTGGACTCCGGCTACCCCTCCGCCGATCTGATCACCACCGCGCTGGAGCGGGGCATCCGTATGGTCACCCCGGTCCTGCTGGACCACTCCGCCCAGGCCAAGGCGCACACCGGCTTCGACAAGAACGCCTTCGCCATCGACTGGAAGGCCCGACAGGTCCGCTGCCCCGCCGGGAAGAGAAGCGCGCACTGGAACCCGGTGAAGCAGCACGGCGCGGACGCGATCGTCATCACCTTCAGCGTTCTCACCTGCCGCCCCTGCCCCTTCCAGAAACAGTGCACCAGCTCCGCGCTGGGCCGGCGCATGCTCACCCTGCGGCCCAGGGAACCGCACGAGGCCCTCGTCCGGGCCCGCGCCGAGCAGAAGACGGAGACCTGGAAGGCCAAGTACGCCCTGCGCGCAGGAGTGGAGGGCACCATCAACCAGGCCCTGGACCTTACCGGCATGCGCCGGGCCCGCTACCGCGGACTGCCGAAAGTCCGTCTCCAGCACGCCTTCTCCGCCACCGCCCTCAACGTGATCCGACTCGACGCCCACTGGACCGGACACAACCAGCACCACACCCGCAGCAGCCGCCTCGAACACCTCGCCTACCGGCTCACGGCCTGACCCCGGAATTGCGCAGCAGAGTCATTAGGGCAACAAAGTCAGTGGCCATGGACGCGCTCTCCTTGCTCAGTGCTGCAGAGCACATAAGCCTAGTTAAACCCTCACCTCGCGGCCATAGATATTGATCCACCCGTAGCGCAGCATTTCGGGAAGAGCGGTCGCTGTTCACGGCTCGAAGGGCACAACTATTCCGGTGGCACCGTCCTGCCCGACGTCGGCCCCATCGGCCCGTACGCCGGTCTCGACACAGATCAGGGCCGCACAGCTGTTGCTGCGCGGCCCTGATCACGTGCGCCCCAGATCCCGCCACGTCGCCTGAAGGCCGGCGCCACTGTTCGGGTGAACCAGTTGGACAGCAGGGCCTGCCCGGGGGCAGCCGTAGGCTCCGAGCGCGGGCGGGAAGGTCAGGCGGGGTTGATGTTCTCGGCCTGGGGGCCCTTCTGGCCCTGGGTGACGTCGAACGTCACGGCCTGGCCTTCCTGGAGCTCACGGAAGCCCGAGGAGTTGATCGCAGAGTAGTGGGCGAACACGTCCGGGCCGCCGCCGTCCTGGGCGATGAAGCCGAAGCCCTTCTCCGCGTTGAACCACTTCACAGTTCCCGTAGCCATGTCTCATGCCTTCCAGCCGATGAACGCCTCCCACAACGCGCGGAAGGCGGAGGTGATCGCCCTGGTTCCTGCGGCACAGCACAGCAGAACGCCCACGCCGAGGACGTGGGCGAAGGGGAACTTCCGAACCATGACAGCTGACGCAGACGCTACACGTCCGCACACCCTGTCACCAGAGGAAATGAGCCATGCTCCACACCCCCGACATGTGCGTGCGGTACCCGCCGGGTACCCGGCGGGCACCACCACCTCAGTCCGCGGTCGTTGGGTTCTCTGATTCGGCGGCGCGGCGGTATTCGGCGTTGATGCGCTGGGCTTCTTCGAGCTGGTCTTCGAGGATGACGATGCGGCAGGCGGCCTCGATGGGGGTGCCCTGGTCGACGAGTTCACGGGCGCGGGCGGCGATGCGCAGCTGGTAGCGGGAGTAGCGGCGGTGGCCGCCCCCGGAGCGGAGCGGGGTGATCAGGCGGGCTTCCCCGATGGCGCGAAGGAAGCCCTGGGTGGTGCCGAGCATCTCGGCGGCCCGGCCCATGGTGTAGGCGGGGTAGTCGTCGTCATCGAGACGGCCGAACGAGTCGTCTGCTGTCACTTGCACCTCTCTATGGAACGCGTGGAGGGGCCCGGGTGCCGTATGGCACCCGGGCCCCGAAGGAACTGCTACACCATCTGCCGGCCCTGATACTGCACCGGCCCTCTGTTTCCGCAGACCCGACCTGAACACTGTCGGGGGCGCGGGGATCGCGGTTGCTTGACCGGAGACCACCTCACTATCGATGTCCTGCGGTACCCGGGCCCAGTGATTCCACCCGGGCGATCCTGATGGCGCTCAACTCCTCCGTTCTTCCCTCTGGATGAACTACTTACCAAACGGGAACTGCGTACTGCTGGTACTGCGAACTGCTGATGGCCTCGAACAGCGCCACTCTTCGGCAGCCAGCCCCGTCGCCCGTCCTGCGTCTGCTCTGGCTTAGAACCCTGCTGTCGAACCTCCCGGTACGCGCGCCCGCAGCCGACGCCTTTACCGAGGAACCACTGACAACCTCACTGCTGGTACTGCGAATTGCACTTACCGAACTTCTACTGCGTGAACTGCGGTACTGCTCACGGCGGCCCCTGATCACTACGGGCCACCCGGTCCGGTCGTCAGTCCCGTCGCCGTCCCGCAACAACCCTGACTTCGGAACTCCACCACCGCACCGTCCTGCGAACTCCTTGTACTACTGCCCGGCAGTTCGTCTCTGCCGGGCCTTGCTGATCTCGGCTACGAGAGAAACCATAACCACACCACCACCCAATGTCTACTCCGGCCACCATAGATTTTTGGTGCGCTAGGCAGAGAGATAGTCGACCTCGACCGCAGAAGGGCACGCGGATGAATACCTTGCCGCCGTCGACGACGACGGTGTCCGGAACGATCACCGGCTTCGCAGCGGACTGCTCCATCCGCGCGTCGATGTCGAGCAGCTGCCGGTGCGGCATCTGGGAGGCCGCCATCCGCAACGACGCCGACCAGCCCGGCAGCCTCCGGCAGCGACTGAAGCAAACCGAACGGCACTGTCACGTTGTTGGGTGGGTGTCTGACGGCGTGACAGGGTGTGGTGCGGTCGGGTTCCGGCTGTGTGCTCAGGGTGTGGTGGGCAGGCCGGTGGCGCCGGTGATCTGCTCCCAGATGGTGAAGCGGACGGTCATTTCGGCGCGGTAGTCGGGTGCGGCCATGAGGTGGCGGCGGGGTCGGAAGTGGGGTGAGATGCCGCTGAACGCGGACAGGAAGCGTTGTGCTCCGCCGGCGGAGCGGAAGCCTTTCATCGCGCGTTCACGCTGTCTGGTGGGCTGGTGGTGCTGTCACGTTGTTGGGTTGCAGGTGCCTGACGGTGCGTCGTGGCCTGGTGGGGCCCGGGGTCCGGGCCTGTGGTCAGGCCGTGGTGGGCCGGCCGGCAGCTTGGGTGATCTGGTCCCAGATCGCGAAGCGGACGGTCATCTCGGCTCGGTGGTCGGGGGCTGTCATCAGGTGGCGGTGAGGGCGGAAGTGGGGTGAGATGCCGCTGAACGCGGACAGGAACCGCTGGGCCCCGCCGACGGAGCGGAATCCCTTCATGGCGCGTTCGCGCTGCCGCGTGGGCTGATGACTGTTCTCCGCCCGGTTGTTCAGGCCCTTGTGGGAACGGTGTTCCACCGAGGGCATGACCTCGCGGTGCGCCGCGCCGTAGGAACGGAGCTTGTCGGTGACGACCACCCTCGGCACCGTACGGGTCTTCTTCATCAGGCGGCGGAAGAAGCGTCCTGCCGCGGCCTTGTCCCGGCGGCTCTGCAGGAGGATGTCGAGCACGTTGCCGTCCTGGTCGACGGCCCGCCACAGGTACTTCTGCTCTCCGTTGATCTTCACGAAGACCTCGTCCAGGTGCCACTTGTCCCCGGGCCGTGGCCGACGGCGGCGCAGTCCGTCCGCGTAGACCTGGCCGAACTTGGCGGACCAGGGCACTGTCACGTTGTTGGGTGGGTGTCTGACGGCGTGACAGGGTGTGGTGCGGTCGGGTTCCGGCTGTGTGCTCAGGGTGTGGTGGGCAGGCCGGTGGCGCCGGTGATCTGCTCCCAGATGGTGAAGCGGACGGTCATTTCGGCGCGGTAGTCGGGTGCGGCCATGAGGTGGCGGCGGGGTCGGAAGTGGGGTGAGATGCCGCTGAACGCGGACAGGAAGCGTTGTGCTCCGCCGGCGGAGCGGAAGCCTTTCATCGCGCGTTCACGCTGTCTGGTGGGCTGGTGACTGTTCTCGGCCCGGTTGTTCAGGCCCTTGTGGGAGCGGTGCTCGACGGAGGGCATGATTTCGCGGTGAGCTGCACCGTAGGAGCGAAGCTTGTCCGTGACGACCACCCGCGGTACCGCACCGGTCTTCTTCATCAGCCTGCGGAAGAAGCGCCTGGCCGCGGCCTTGTCCCGCTTCCCCTGGACGAGGATGTCGAGCACGTTGCCGTCCTGGTCGACGGCCCTCCACAGGTACTTCCGCTCGCCGTTGATCTTGATGAAGACCTCGTCCAGATGCCATTTGTCCCCGGGCCGGGGCCGTCGGCGGCGCAGCCCGTCGGCGTAGGCCTGCCCGAACTTCACACACCACCGGCGGACCGTCTCGTACGAGACGGTGACACCGCGCCGGAGCATCAGCTCCTCCACCTCACGGAAGCTGAGCGGAAAGCGGAAGTACAGCCACACGCAGTGGGAGATGACCTCGACCGGGTACCGGTGCCCCTTATACGACGGCAACGCGCTCACCACGGACGATCCCCCTCCAGCATGATCAACTTCGAGGATCCTCCCACGCCGCCCGCCAACGTGACAGTGCCGCAGCTTGTACTCCGCGGAAAAAGTCCGCCGCTTCGGACGGGGCGCCGGATCCGATCCGGAGCTACGGGGGGTGGTGCTGGCCATGCCGGGGTGTACTCCTGTCTCGCCCTTCCAGCCTAACCCGGCAAAGCGGGCGTCTCAGCCAAGGCTGTCAGAGAGGGCGTTCCGGTTCAGGATCGCCGAACCGGGCTATGAGGACCTCAGCGACTGGTGGAGTGCAACTCCTCTCCCAGAGAGGTCAGTCGGGAGTGCTGAGCCTCAGGGTTTCAGCCGTTGCTACGGTGGGCGAATGCCGATACGAAGACATGAGGACGAAGCCCTTGCTGAGGCATGGGAGGCTCTCACCCAATGGTTGGCGGAACATGCTCCTACGTCATATGCCTCCCTGCTACCGCCGGCGCCGGAGGAGGACATCGCCGCGGCGGATGATCAGCTAAGGCAACGCCTCGGGTACGGGCTGCCTGCCGAGTTGAAGGCGCTGTGGCGGCTTTGCGGTGGGGTGGAGCACCAGGAGATCGAAGGCGACGAGGAGGGGGAGGTCGGCTCGGGGGCCCTCCTGCCCGGCGGAATCATGTTCACTCCGGAGCAGGCCATGTCCGCGGTGCTTCTCGGCGGCAGCAGCGGGTGGGGCGCACCGGTTGTTCCCTGGCTCACACGGGACGAAGCCGGGCCTGAGTCCGGCCACTACGCAGGCCCTGACGGTGTTGGCTCCTGGGAGCTCCCTGAGGGGATCGATGATCCGCGGTATCCGTCGATCGCCGCCTACCTGGAGGCCGTTCACCGCACCCTGACGGCGGGGCCCGCTGATTTGATGGGCTCGTCCGGCGTGCCAGGCATCGTCTATCGCTGCCTGATCTGGGATGACCCGCAGAGCTCGTGGCTGACGGATGCCGCCGAAGACTGGGCGCCGCTTCACTGAATGCAGCTGGTCGGCACCGGGCCAGGGCTCGGTGCCGACCAGCGTAGTGCTTAGGGCTTGGCCATCGTGCAGACGAGGTCAGCCATGGTGGTGTCGCAGCCCTTGAACCAGGCATCGCCCGGGTCGAGGGTGTACCTGTCCTTGTCGATGATCCGGAACTTCTTCAGGAACGCTTCGTAGAAGTTGTCCAGGCTCATCGAACCGGAGTTGACCTTCAGCGACATGGACGACCGGCCGCAGTTCTCGTTGAACGTCGGTGCGTCGTATCGAGTGTCGTCCAGAAGGTGTTCGCTGCCGTCGTCGGTCTTGGCCGCAACGGTCTGGATACACTCGCCGCCGCCGTTTGCACCGGCTGGGTTCTGTCCTTCGTTCGCCGCCGGAACTCCCGGGGACTGGTAGGTGGAGGAGAACGGGAACTCGTCACAGGACACCGACTCGGAGGCCCCTTCGGTGATCTCCGGGTGCAGAGCCGTCCACGGGTGCTTGAGGAACGGCTTGTTCGGGACCCAGCCGTCGGTCCGCTTGGAGCGCGACTTGGGGCACATCACCTTGTCTCGGTTGTCTTTTCGCTCATACAACGACTCGTTGCGCTCCTTCTTCGGAAGGTACTGCAGCGCATCAGAGCGGGTCTTACCGCTCCCCTTGACCTTCGACTTGTTCTGGATCAGCCAGGCATGCGCCGCAGCCGACGGGTACTTGGCGGTGTTGAACTTGTACTCGGGGAAGTACTGCGGCAGTACACAGCCGGCATCCGCACCGTTCGCCGCGACCTTGTCGCACCGCACATCGATGGCGGGGGACCGCCACGGTCCGCTGTCCTGGTCCTTGTCGCCCTTGCCGTCCGGCGGGCCCGACTCGGTGACGAAGTGGCCCACGAACCACACCGGGAGCTTCTTCGATAGATCGATGTCGCGTGCACCCCCGGCGCTATTGACGCTGCCATTCCACTTGTGGTCGGCGGTGCCGGTGGCCATGTGCCCGTCTGTCGGATCGTGCTCACCGCCGCCCTTCCAGCTCAGGTCATTGAAGAAGTCGAAGTTCTTCGCTCCCGATCCGCCTTCACAACCGTCGCTGTAGCACATGGAGTCGATGAAGGCGTCCTCGCCGCCGTCACCGAGCAGCACGGCCCGATCGTCCGGCGGGAAGTCGTTATAGACCGGGTTGATCTCGATCCAGGTTTTGATCTCAGCCGTCTTCGGGTCGGTTTTGACCTGGAAGGCGAACTCGAAGTCAGCGCGGTATGTGGCGACCGGGAGCCCCAGGTAGGTGTACGTCACCTGGTAGCTCATGTCGTAGAACAGGCACGCCTCGTTACGGGTGATCAGCGACTTCTGTGCGTCACCGTACAGCGATGGCTGGCACCATGAGTCCTTGATGATCGGGTCGGGGTAGGACGGCGCCCTGGTGCGCATGGCCTGAGCCGCCTTACGGGTGCCCTCCAGGGACCGTTCCATCTTGGGCGTGACGGTGACCTTCGTGCCGCCCTTGGCGAAGGTGCGGGGCTCCCAGCCCTTCCAGCCGGAAGCATCGGAGCCGGATTTCGGCGGCGCCTGCGGTGTGTCGGTCTGGACCGGCGGTGCGGCGTTCGGATCCAGTTTCGGGATCGCAATGTCGATTTTCTGCTTGCGGTTGTAGTCCCGGGTCCCGGAGGTGAATCCATAGTCCTTGATCGGCCCCACATTGCCTGCCCGGTCGACCGTGCGGGTCTGCACTGCGTGGTTGCCGTCTGCCGCCGGGGTCAAGGTGTACGTGGCATCCCTCGCCGTCCCGGTGGTGGCGGGCACCGATTGCCAGCCGTAGTCGGCCGCGTCGTCCTCGTACGGGTCGAGGCGGTACTGGACCTCATTGGCATCCGAGGCGCCGGTGGTGACGTCGAAGACACCCTCGATGCCAGCGCCGCCGCCACCCCAGTTCTCCGGATACGTCGCTGAGGAGATCGCCTCGGGCTCGCCGGGGGCGGTGGTGTCGACGACGAACTGGGTCCAGGGGGACCAGCTGAGGTTGTAGTGGGTGCCGTCGTAGGCGTTGGTGCGGAACTTGTAGGTCTTGCCGTCCTGGAGCTGGCCTGCCGGAACGATGACGGAGGCGGGCTTCCCGGAGTCGACGAAGTCCGAGACGATCAGGCCCTCGCCGGCCGGTGTGGTGATCGGGGCGTTCGTGGCGGCGTCGTAGACCTGGAAGGTGACGTTGACCTTGTCGCCGTCCGGGTCGGTGACGGTGTCCCGCAGAGTCGGAGTGGTGGTGTTGACCGCCCACACGCCCGCGTACGACTTGAACGGCGTGCCGGCCTGCCGGTTGGTGCCGTCGGAGGGGCGGTAGTTGTAGGTGACGGACAGCTTGGGCTGGTTGGCCGCGTTGTTCGCGGAGTTGACCCGCTTCCACGCCTTGGTGTCGTCGGTGGCGGCGCGCAGACCCATGTGGCCGCTGGTTGCCTTGGCAGACGCCCAGGACTGGACGAGCGTGTCGACGTCGGCGTTGATCCAGCCGTCCGGCTGCGTAGCGGCGCAGTCCGGGTTGCCCTTGGTCTGCGTGGAGGAGTGGTACTCCTGCTTCCAGGTGGGCTGCGACGTCCACCGCGAGGACGTGGACGGGGCGCTGGTGTCCCAGACGGTCCAGGACTGGGCGCTGCAGTCGGTGTTGCCAGAGTGGAAGTTCCACAGCGCCAGGTTGGTGTCGACGATCAGCGCGTCCTGGATCGGCGTGGTGTTCCACGTGATGAAGGAGCGCGCCGTGCGCGGGGTGCCGTCGGCGTTCTTCGTTCCCGGGTTGCCGAGGTCGAGTTCGACATCGGTGGACCAGTCGACGGTCTCGCCCTGCTGCACGTAGGTGTCGAAGGTGTTCGCCAAGGCGGAGGTGGACGGGTCGACGGTGACCGGGAACTTCGTCTGCGGGTCGGCGAGGAACTTCGCCGAGGGGGTGATGACCAGGTCGACCTCCCCTGGGCCCTTGTCGACGACCTTCATGTCGACGCGGGAGCGGTTGGTGTGCTCGCCGGAGCGTTGGTCGACGGCGGAGTCCCACATGACCGGGGCGGGCATGGTGGCGCGCTTGGCACCGGTCTTGGCGTCGGTGAAGGTGAGCGAGCCGTCCTTGTTGGCCTTGGCCTTCAGGCCCTTGGCCTTGACCGGGAGGGTGTAGGAGTAGCCGCCGGCACTCGGCCGCTCCGCGATCTCGACGAACTGCTCGAAGCCGGTGCGGGTCGCCTCCACGATGACGTCCGCACCGGGCACCGCGTTCTTGTAGCGGGCGCGCGTACCCTCCAGCTCGGGCTCCGGAAGACCGCCCTTCCACTGCAGCGTCACGCTTTCATCGCCCTGGCCGAGGGTGACCAGGTCGCGGGGCGCGGCGTCCTTCGCGGCACGCACGGAGGCGGCTTTGGTGCCGCCCTTGCCGGCCAGGCGCAGGCCCTTGGGGTGGTTCTTCGCGCCCACGGAGCCGTCGGCCGCGCGGGCAAAGGTGACGTCGACCTGCTGCCACTTCCCGCCGCGCCAGACGCGTTCGGGACCGGAGGTGAGCTCCGTGGTCAGGGTGCCGTCGGGGTTGGCGACGGTGTACGTCGTCTCGGTCGTCTCGTCGGTGACGACGACCTTCTTACCGGTCTTCTTCGCCTCCAGGATCGCCCACGCCTTGGAGCCATTGGCGTGTGCGGCGGCCCAGGCCATGTCGGAGGCGAGGATCTCGCCCTCGGACGGCTGCTGGGCCTTCGTCGGAGCCGACTTCGGCTCGGGGGTTGCCGCGACGGCCGTACCGCCGGCGACGAGAGCGGCCTCGGCGACCAGCAGCAGCGCTGCTGCCGCCGCCCTACGGGACATCCGTCTGCCCCGTTTTGGCCCGGAGAACTGTGTGTCAGGAGACACGAAGTGATGCCTTCCTCTTGGGAATTCGATCGTCTGTGCGAAGCGCACAGACGAATGACGGTATGCACACCAAGCGGAGGGCAGTAGTCCGGTTTCGGCCGTACGGAGGGCTTCGGATTGTGCAGGCCGTGATGAAGTTGATCTTGCAGGGGTGGGGCGCCTCAAACATCGGATTAGTCACACACTGGCGCAGGAAGAGGGGCGTACGCGGCTACTCGCCAGTCACCGATTCGCGGACATTCCGCGGACGATCCGCAGATATTCCGCGAGCAATCCGTGGATCTCGGACGAACCGACGACAAAGCCTCAGGCGGTTCTCAAGTCGTCGTGCCGAGTGGTGAATTCTGGCTGGAAACAAGCGTCCGGGGCCCTCGACGCCGAGGAGAGATGTGGGCGACCACCCGGTGCAGGCGAAGTCACGCAGCGCTACACGCCACCGACGAGGACCGGCGCGGCCTGACCGCGCTGTTCTGGTCCAACGTCAACCCGTACGGCACCTTCCGCCTCGACATGGACAAGCGCCTCGAGCTCGGGCTGTCCGCCGGCGTGCACCGCACCCGAGCTCCGGCGGGCGCGGGGCTTGAGCAGCAACCGAACCGTCAGTGGCGTTAGCGAGTCGTCGGGGCGCGTGTTATCGCCACTGACGGTTCCGATGCGGAAGGCCGCAGGTTAGGAGGGGTAGGTCCAGGTGGTGCCGGTGCCCTTGTACTTGGTGACGCTGATCGCTGGATGCCCTCGCTCATACGGGCGGTGTAGAGAGCCCCATACAGGTGGTCGACCTCGTGGCAGACCAGGCGGGCCATGGCGTCGGTGAACACGGTGACGGTGCGGACGCCGTCCAAGCCCGTGTGCTCGACCTCCAGCCGGCGCGGGCGGGGCACCACGCCGCGGAAGGCTACGCAGTGGCCGCTCGGGATGATCTCGCCCGGAGCGAGTAGAGGATCGGGAGGTAGGTGTCACCGAACGGGAACCGACAAGTGCCGTCGGGTCCTTGAGGCAGGATGCGACGTCCGGGGAATTCGGCCTCGGTGTGCTCGACGAGCCGGTCGACGATCAATCCCGATCCAGCGGCCGCTGTCACGATCTCGCCCACCGAGTGCGGGTACTGGACCACCTCCTGTGCGGTCATCGGCAGGTCCGGGTCCGCATATGTGTCCGTTACGACCTCACGCTGGGGCTCTCCTCCGCCGTAGGGCCAGTCGGCCACGAGCGGCTCGTAGGTGGCCAGGGTCTGGTAGGCGGGATGCAGGTCGACCAGCACCAGCCTTCCACCCGGCCGCAGTGGCGTCGCCGCGATGAGTCCGGGCGCCCCGGGTGGGAGGCAGCACCTGGAACCAGGAGGTGTCCCTGGTCAACCAGTTCTATGAGTGGGCTCTCCAGAAGCGGCATATCGCAGCTGTCCCGATCCCGCACCGTGCGAGACGGCCGGCACCGATCGGCACGGTGATGATCTGCGATTTTTTGGCGGTGGTGGTTCGGCATGGTGATGTCAGTGCGGTAGCTGCGGTGTCTGTGCTGTTCAGATGGTCGCGGTGAGTGGATTCGGGTGGTGACACGGTTGCCGATTTGGTGCTGACGTTTTTGGTGATGGTGCGGGTCGGTTTGTTGCCGGTCGGTACAGCACGGTGTGTGTTGTTGTTGGTCAGGGCTGTGGTGGCAGGGGGTTGGGTGCTGAGAGTTGAGGCGGGGGCGGCCGTGTCGCTTTCTACGGTGCGGGCTTCAGGTTGGAGCGGATTCCTGTTGCGGTGAGGCGGAGTTGTTCGCCGTCCTGGACTGTGATGAGGGGGAATAGCGGGGTGTCCGGGGCGCGGTCCTTGAGCTGTCCGTGAATGCCGGCGGCGCGTACGAGGCGGCGTGTCCAGGTGGGGAGTGGGTAGAGCCGGCATCGGCGGTGGGCTGTGCTGTCGTGGATTTTGACGGTGGTCGCTGTTTCGTCGATGTCGATACCGCGGATAAGCGCGAGCTGGCTGATGTCTGCCCCGGTGACCGCGTGGATGGTCAGAGCTGTCGCGTGCAGCGGGTGTGCCACCGTGGTCAGCCGTGCGGCGAGAATGTCTGCTGGTGTGTGGTCACGCCCTCGCGCGGACGGTGCGCCGCTCGTTGTGGAGGCGAGCTCGGGTGCGCCTTGGCACCGGGCGCGTGCGGGACGGTCTATGACCATGCCGGCGGGCGGCGTCTGAGGGCTGATCCACTGCCCGTCGTCCTGGGAGGGGTTGGCTCGATGTGCCGCTGCTGTCCGACGTTTCGCGTGCCGGTCCGTGAGGGGTCTGTCCGGTCAAGAGCGATACGGGCCTGGGGGAGGGTCTCGATGATGTGGTGCGGGGTTTCTTCGAGGAGCGTTCGCAAGGCCGGGCCGGCCGGTCGGTGCCAGAGGAGGGTGAGGCGGATACCGCACCGTTCCCGCAGGGCGAGCAGTTGTCTGAATCGGGTGTGGGTGAGGCGGTCGGTGCGGCAGACGATGAGGTGCCCGGTGTGGTGGGTGAGTATCCAGGTGGCGACGGCGTCCCAGGCGGGGCGCTGGGAGTCGGCCCATGTCCCGTACGTTTCTCCGTCTTGGGGGAGTCGTTTGCCCAGGGCATAGAGGAGGCCGTGGGCGAGGGCGGCGGGTGCTCCGTTGGCGGGGCTGGGGTCGACGGTCAGACGACCCAGGGCGGGTTCGTGTGCGGTATGCGCGGCGGCCGTCCATGCGGGGTGGTCGTCCTTGTCGTGGATGACGGTGACCGGTGGTGGGCCGCCGATGGTCACTACATGCCGCCGATTTTGCTGTAGACCCAACGCACGAGGTCTTCGTCGACGTGTCCGAGGTTCAGTTTCTTCATGCCGGAGAGGATGTGGGTGGTGATGTTGGCCCAGTTGCGGAAGCTGCCGTGGGCGGCTTGCTTGTCGATCGCGTCGATCAGCGCGGTGTCCACGTCCGCCCAGACGGGGTGGAAGGCGGGAATCGTCTCCCTCACTTCGTCCTTGGACATCCGGGTGAACTCCTGCCAGATGAAGATCCGGGAAGCCAGCATCGGCTCACGGCGCAGGACCTTGTAGCAGCCGTCACCCCCGGCGAAGATCACAGCGATGTTGGTGCGCTTGTCGTCCCACAGGTGGCGCCAGAACTCGAACCCGGTCTTCTTCATCCACTGCGCCTCGTCACAGACCAGGACCCGGAATGCCTCGGCGAGCGCCTCCTTGAGGAGGGTGTCGAACTCGATCGGGCGGGCCGGCGGCTCACCCGGCAGCCCCAGTGCCTGGAAGAGACCGTGGCGGATGTCCCGGGGAGTCGGTCCGGCCCGCAGCTCCAGACGGTGGGTGATGTCCGGGGCGAGATGCCGCAGTGCTGAATTCACCGACATCGTCTTACCGGATCCGGCCGGCCCGTAGACACACATCATGGCCTTGGCCTCGATGACGGCCTCGATGTTGTCCCGGGTGGTCAGCAGCGTGTCGGTGCCGACCAACTGCGCCTGCTCCAGGCCCAGGAAGTGGTCTTCGCTCTCGTCGGGCAGCAGCCCGTAGTCCAGATCAGCGATCATCAGCCGTGGTCCTCAGGGGTAGTGGTACGTGGTGGCCTGGGGCGGGCCCAGGTATCGGGCGCGGGGCCGTGCGGAACGAGACCGGGGCGGGCCAGGGCGCGGCGGTTCGTCTGAGCCGCCGCGCCCAGTTCCTCTTCGGCCTGCGCGGAGGTCGGGGAGATGAGAGGACGGGGCGGGGTCGCGGTGGTGGAGGCTTCGAAGCGCCGGCGGCGCAGCTTCTCCGCGGCCTTCAGATCAGCCTTGAGCCGACGGGCGGCCGCGGTGCGTGCGGCCTGGACGGAGCGGATCTGCTCCCGGCTCGCCGCGGCGGCCAGGAATGCCGAACCAAGGTGGCGGCCGGTTGTGGCGTCGAAGACTTCGATGGTGTCGTCGTGGTGGGGCAGGTGCCGTACCGAGACTTTGGTGCCGGTCCGGCCGTTCATCCACGGTGCGAGGTAGTCACGCCGTCGCCACCGCACCCCGGACGTACTGATCGTGTACGTACGCCCGTCGTCCTCCAGAGCGAACGTCGCCAGCTGCCCCGCGGACACGTCCGTGAGCGGCGTCGCGTCGGCCAGCCACGCCTGGAGGGGGGTCTTCCCGTTCAACGCGGACGGGCGGTGGCGGGTGTTCCACCAGGGTCACCCAGTCCAGCAGCAGCCCCACGAAAGCCTCATACGTCAGAGGTGGGGCGTCGGGGTCGGCGAGCCGGCCGCCGGTGAGTTTCTGGCGGCCGGTGTAGCGAGGGAGCGAGACGAGGAACATCTCCTCCACCGCGTCGTTCAACGCCTCGATCGTCCCCTTCAGATGCGGGGTGTAGGCAGGCAGATCGGTCACGGGAACGGCGAGCGCACCCATTGCCGCGGCGACCGTCGCGCACAGGAACTCCTTGCCGCGGTCGACCCGGATCTGACCGGGCAGCCCGCCCACCGGACCGAACGGCTCGCTGCGGGTAATCGCGATCCGCAGGGACGCCAGCACCGCGTCCCTGCTCGGAGCGTGCGCGGTGACCGCCACACCGGTGATCGACTTGGTGGCGCAGTCGATGAACCAGGTCACCCACGGAGTGGCCAGCTCACCCTCCACGTCGACCTCGACGGGCACGTGCTTGTGGTCGCCCTCCCACGCCGCGTTGCGGTGCGTGGCCGGGCGCTGCCCGAACACGTCATGCGCGCGCCGCGCCGCTTCCCCGCTCTTGAGCCCTGCCCGCTCCCCGCGGGTCAGGTCCCGGCGGATCGCCCGGTGCAACGTCGACAGCGACGGCACCGCAGGCGCTTCCGGATCCTCGGCCGCCCGCTGCATCAGCTCGGCGTGCACACGAGAGGCGTTACCGCCCCACAGCGCCAGCAGCCGCCGGACTTCCGTCGTGACCGTGAAATGGGACGACTCCACCCGGGCGAGGCGATGATCCTCACGGGCAACGGCCAGCCACCGCCACACCGTCCGCTCCGACTTCCCCAACGCCTGCGCCACCAGACGCACATGCGCCGCCGTTAACTCACCGCGACTGTCGAGGTCCATCAGCCGGGGCATCGCCGCCGCCCGCCCCGACGCCGGCGGGAACACGGCCACCGGACCGTGTAAGGGATCCTCGCCACGTCTTCCGGGCATCGCGGCCCCTTCCCACGAGCATCAGGGCGGCACGAGTTGCCGCCCTGGTCTCAGGTATCCCAGTCCTTCTGCACTCGGCTGACCGGTATCGGCATACGACTGACAGCAGTCGCCACCATCCGATAAAGCCTCCTCCACGCAGGACGCGGTAGACGAGCTGCTCGACCATGCGCTCATCGTGCGAGCGCAGCCACTGGAGCACGGCCACGAGCGGCTTGAAGCTCGCGCTGGCGACCCCATGCCGGTCGGGTCCTCGCCCGGCTTCAGGAAGACCGGCACGATGATCCTGGGAGCCGTCGCGGCTACTGACGCTGTACGGCGGCACGTTAGTGCGAGCGGCCGCGAAGTACGCAATGCAGGTGAAGCCGACGCCTGCCTGGGAAGGCACGCGATCGGCTTCACGTGGGAAGGCGCGCCAACGCCTGCCCATATCCCTGTGCGCACAGGTTGGAGCCCAGTAGCAATCAGGGTTGACCTGACGATCTGTATGAGCAGTCCGTCGGTCTGTGATGAAGAGTCTGGACTGCCGATGGTGATCACGAAGAGTTGAAGCGGCGTGAAATTGAATCAACCCAGGTCAGCGCAGAGGTTCCGATATCGGTGAGTGAGTAGAGAACGGGCCGATTCTTCCTATTTCTTACCGATAGGCCGCCGGGGAACACGTGGTGAGAGCGATTACAGCGCTCTCACCTGCGACGTTAGCCGTCTGTCATCGGGCTAAGTCGACTTTTCCGCCCCGCAACGTTCTACCAGCACATGGTAAGAGCGGGTGCAGCGCTCTGACCTGGGGTGATCGTCGATATCTTCGAGCTGTGTCGTAGTTCGTGTGGGTGTGGATGTGGGGCATGTGCGACTTGAGTTTCGGCGATGCCATGTTGGCGTGTTGGTGAGCCAAGGGTTTGACCGAGTGTCACTTGTGCGTTAGCGGCTGGGAAGCTGGGCCCAGCAGTCCATCCGTGCGTAGGGAGCGCCAACTCCCGCTGATCGCACGGCTGGACCCATCGGTTGGAGCCAAGTAGCACCGTCCGGCGATCTCGCGGTCGCCGGACGGTGGTTAGGGAGATTTCTATGGGCGTCAAGCCCTCCGCCGCGGCAAGCGCCGCAGCCACCGAGTTTGCGTCGTCCGGCAGCGAGACCACCCATCCCACGAACGGCCGCTTCGGCATGCCGCATGCCTTTGTGATCACCATGTGCATTGCCACCGCGGCGGTCCTCACCCAGCGCGGTATGGCTGCCAGCGATGCCCTGTTCCTCCTCGCGGGCGCTTCCAGCAGCGGTGGCGCGGTTGTCCTGCTCGTGGTGACCGGAGGCCGCCGCGCCGGCCGGGTTAACCGCCTCGTGCGGGCCTACTTCACCTCGGGGAACTGAGGTGGCCGCCATCATGGGACGCCGCGAGAACGCCATCGACTGGACCGTCCCGGCACGCGCGGAGCTGGCGAGCTTTTTGCGTGCCCGTAAGAAGGCCGTCAACTTGACCCACGAGCAGATTGCCGACCGCGCGAACGGCACACCGTCGAAGGCGACACTTCGCCGTGCCACCTCAGGCGTCACGGTTCCGCTCTGGGGCACCGTCGCAACTTTCGTCGAGGTGACCACCACCAAGGAGGAAGAGTTCATCGAGAGCGTCAAGGCGCCTTTGGCGCGTGCCCTGGAACTGTGGATCCGCGCGCGTCGAGCCACCCGGGCGCCGTACTACATTCATAAGGCACCCGATCCGACCCTCATCTGGGATGCGGCGGACTTCAGCCGGGCACTGCGCGCCCAGCACGTGTGGGCCGGCTGCCCCACCCCCGGGGAAATGGAGCGGATGGCCGGCCCCGGCGAACTGCCGAGCAGCACCACCCGCCGCATCATCAACGGCAGCACCCTGCCCGTCGACCCCCAGCAGGCCCTCGCCTTCCTGAAAGCCTGCTACGTGACCGCCCCCAGCGACCACGATCTGTGGCTTGCCGCAGCACTACGAGCCTTCCTCAACACCCCCTTGCTCAGCGTGAAAAACTTCAAGACCTGGACCCAGGCCCACGACAAGCTGCTCACCCAGCTCCACGTCATTCACGAAGGCACGTCCCAGTCCCCGTCCCTGCTCCGCATTGCCGCCTGAATCGCCGCCACGGATGTTGCCCGACGCAACATCCAACCTCGGTTGGACCGTGCGCGAGCGGTAGTCTGACGTGGCGACGTGCAAAGCCTCCGAGGCCATCAGACCTCGGAGGCCTCTGCGGTGAAGGCGGGCGGCGCTGCGCTGGTAGCAGAAGTACGATGTGAATTGTCTACGCCGCCCACTCGACTCCGAGTTCGGTGAGGGCGGCGCGCTGCGGGTCGGTGAGCTTGTCCCGTCGCTGCTTCTGGTTGGCGTACCAGACGCCCAGCTTCAGCTCGTGCTCTTGGTCTTCGATGACGATCCGCTCAACGTGAGACCGCGCCACGACGTGAGTTTCCTCCCGTGCGACGTATTGCGCGAGGGCTGTCAGGCCGCGCTGGAACGCCTTGCTCGGCCCATTCGGCGCGCTGGTGGCCGCCGGGGCGGGGGACGGCGCCTGGGTGGGCTGCACGCCCATCGCGGACAGCCGTTCCTGCTGCTCCGTCGACAGCTGCGCCCAGGTGCGCGCCTCCCGCTGCCGCGCGAGCCACTTGCCCAGGTCGTCGCCCTCGAAGACGACGCCCGGCGCGATGTAGGGCAGAACGCCGTCGGCGTCGGCCAGGTCGGCGAGGACGCGGTAATGCCGCTGCCAGTCCAGGGGCCAGGGGCAGTCCCAGTCGGGGTCGATCGCCGCCAGCTGCTTGGCGCGCACGGCGGCCCGCTCCGGGTCCTTCCCGAGGCCGCCCTTGCGGCGGAGGTTGGCCATGTGCTGTCCGATGGGCACCATTGCCTCGCCCTCGCCTCGGGGTGAGGTGTCCGGTGGCCCGCCGGTAGGACCGGAGCGCGGCGAGTTTGTTCTCCCAGGCTTCCTCGCCCGGTTCCCAGACCATCCCGGCCTCCGGGGCGTCCAGCAGGGTCTTGCGGCGCGGCTCGAGTTCCCCGGCCCGTAGGGCTTTGCACTGCTGGTGCACCCACCGCCCGAGGGGGAAGTCCTTCGTGACGCCGACCTCGGTCTCGGTGTCGTACGGCACGGCGTACAGGCCGGTGATCTCGTTCTCCGCCCGCCACCGCAGCAGAGCCTGGTAGCCCTCCAGCCACACCAGCGACTCCGGCCGGTAGACCCGCGTCCGCAGGAACGCCGCGATCGTCGCTGCGTCGCGCGGGCTGGAGAAATGCAGCAGCGCTGCCTCGGCGGCGGCCTGCGTGTCGTCGTCCTCCTGGTCCTCGCCGTCACCCTCGCCGCCGGCCCCGACGATCCGCCCGTCCTCATCGCGTCGGACGTGGACCTTGCGCTGCCCACTGGTGAGCGCGCGGGAGGCGAGCTGCTCGACCAGGCGCTCATCGTGCGAGCGCAGGCCCTGGAGCACCGCTACACCCATCCGACCAGGAGCAGCGCGCCGATCAGCGTGGTCATCGTGGACTCCGGGCCGTCAGTGGTCGCCGCTGCTCATTCCGCGCATCATCACGATGCAGGCGATCGCGACGAAGATGAAGCCGATGCTGACGATTCTGGTGGCGACGAGGACGATGGCGATCATCGGGATGCAGCAGGCGATCATCATCCAGCCGTGGCCACTGTGGTGGCCGCCTTGCTGCGGGTCGGGGGACTGGGACGGGTCCGGGGCGTGGTGATGTGGGTCGTGGGCGCTCATCGCGGGCTCCGTAGGGACTTGGGTACGTGGCCGAGCTTGGCGTACAGCGGGCAGTGGCCGAGCGCGCCGGTGACCAGGAGGTCGAGTCCGGCGACGATGAGCAGCACCTCCAGGACGACGGCGAGGACCGATCCCGCGCTGGCGATCAGGACGAGGCCGACGATGATCCCGGCGAGGCCGACGGCGACACGGCCGACGCGTTCGGCGGGGGTGATGTTGATGCTGCGCCAGCGAGGCGGGTGCACCGCGGTGGGACGGATGGTCATGGCGGATTCCTCCTCGGCGAGAGCGATCACGGCGCCTTGCTGTTGGTCTGGTCACGCGCTGGGCTGGTGCGTCATCCCTGTTTCGTGGAGGGCGGGGAGGCGCGCAGCGCGGTCAGTCGCCGCTGGTATTCGTCCTCGTCGATCTCGCCGCGGGCGAACCGCTCGGCGAGCAGCTGCTCGGGCGAGGGCCTGGCCGGGCTGTGGGTGTGCTCGCTGGTGCGGCCCAGGGCGCGGAAGAGCAGGACGGCGGCGGTGATGATCAGCGCCCAGAAAAGGATCATGCTGGCCGACATCGCGAACCAGCCCCAGCCGCCGACACCGTGGTCGAACCAGAACATCATCACGAATTACGTCTCCAGTCACCCGGACGGCGGGTGCGGGCCGCTGTCCGGCTCGGTTGTTGCGTTACTGCCATGGTCACGCGCTGTCGGTCGCGGGGTGCAGGGTCCACTGGTCCCGGCCGTTGGGCCGCGCAGCCCCTACCTGGTACGGGTAGCCGCGCGCGAGGATGGAGGGGAGCGAACACGCAGGGAGGACGATCTGCCATGGGTGTCGCCGATGTCGTCGTGGTGGTCTTTGCCGCCGTGCTGATGGCCGGGCTGGGCTGGTTCTTCTTCGGTCCGCGCCGGGCCCGCACCGCGCGGTTGGAGGGCGGAGTGCAGCGGGTTGAGGTGACCGTGCGCGGCGGTTACAGCCCTAGCGTCATCCGGGTCCGTCAGGGCGTGCCGGTGGAGGTGGTCTTCGACCGGCAGGAGAGCGGGGAGTGCACCTCCCGGGTCGTCTTCCCCGACCTGCGGGTCAGCGCCGGGCTGCCGGCTTACGCACGCACCACCGTGCGTCTTCGCCCGTCCGACGTGGGTTCCTTCGGCTTCGCCTGCGGGATGAACATGATCCACGGCACGCTGATCGTCGAACCGGCGGACGGCCCCAGTTCCACGGAGGTCACCCCCGACGGTGGCGCTGCCACCGCTGCGGAGCCTGCGAGGGGCGGGGGGACCGGAGCCGAGGCGGAAGCGGCGGAGGCCGCCGAGCGGAGGGCGGAGATCGACGACCTGACCCGCCGGGTCGCCGTCGGCGCGGTGCTCACGCTGCCGGTGCTCTTCGCCGTGATGGCCCGTGAGCTCTTCGGCGCCGACTGGGTCCCCGGCTGGATGCTCAACCACTGGATGCAACTGGCACTGATCACACCGGTCATGTTCTACACCGGCTGGCCGATCCACTCGACCGGCTGGCTGACCCTCAAGCACCGCGGCGCGGACATGAACTCCCTGATCACGCTGGGCACCACGGCCGCCTACGGCTACAGCCTGCTGGTCACCCTCGCCCCAGGCCTGCTCCCGCAGGACGTACGGGAGGTGTATTTCGAGGCGGTCGGGGTGATCCTCACCCTGATCCTGCTCGGCAGGTTGCTGGAGGCCCGCGCCAAGGCCGGCACCGGGGAGGCCATCCGCGCCCTGCTGGGCCTGCAGGCCCGCACCGCCCGCGTCGTGCGCGACGGGGCCGAGACCGAGATCCCGGTGGAGGATGTCACGGTCGGCGACGAGGTGGTGATCCGGCCCGGGGAGAAGGTGCCGGTCGACGCCGTGGTGCTGTCCGGATCCTCGGCACTGGACGAGTCGATGGTCACCGGTGAGCCGATGCCGGCCACCAAGCGGGCCGGGGACACGGTCATCGGCGCCACCGTCAACGGCACCGGGTCGCTCCGGGTCCGGGCGAGCAAGGTCGGGGCCGACACGATGCTCGCGCAGATCATCCGCATGGTTCAGCAGGCCCAGGCGTCCAAGGCCCCCATCCAGCGACTCGCTGACGCGGTCTCCGCCTGCTTCGTGCCCGCCGTCATCACCATCGCCATCGCCACCTTCGCCCTCTGGTACACGATCGGACCCGCACCGGCCCTGACCCTCGCGCTGGTCTCCGCCGTTGCGGTGCTGATCATCGCCTGCCCGTGTGCGCTGGGTCTGGCCACCCCGCTGTCGGTCATGGTCGGCACCGGCAAGGGCGCTCAGGCGGGCATCCTCATCCGCTCCGCCGAGGCGTTGGAGACGGCCCACAAGCTGGACACCATCGTCCTGGACAAGACCGGCACCGTCACTGCAGGCAAGCCCGTCCTCACCGATATACGCGCCGCCGACGGCTTCCAGGAAAGCGAGCTGCTGGCCCTGGTGGCCGCGGCGGAGACCGACAGCGAACACCCGCTCGCGGCGGCCATCGTCACCGGGGCCCGCGACCGCGGCCTGACCTGGCTTGCAGCGAGCGGCTTCGACTCAGTCACCGGCAAGGGCGTACAGGCCACCGTGGACGGCCACATGGTCCTGGTCGGCACCGCCCGCCTGCTCGGCGATGTCGGCATCGACACCGGTGCGCTCAACCCGGTCGCGGACGGCTTCTCGGCCGAGGGCAAGACCCCGGTGCTTGCCGCGGTCGACGGACGGCCCGCCGGTGTGCTCGCTGTTGCCGACACCGTCAAGGACGACTCTGCTCAGGCCATCGCCGCCCTGCACCGGCTCGGCATCGGGACGGTCGTCATCACCGGCGACAACGCCCGCACCGCCGCAGCCATCGCCGCCCGGGTCGGCGTGCGCCGCGTGCTGGCCGAGGTGCTGCCCGAGCACAAGGCCGATGAGATCCGCCGCCTGCAGGGCGAGGGCCGCAAGGTGGGCATGGTCGGAGACGGCATCAACGACGCCCCCGCGCTGGCCGCCGCTGACGTGGGACTGGCCATCGGCACCGGCACCGACGTCGCCATCGAGGCCGCCGACATCACCCTCATCTCCGGCTCCCTGACCGGCGTCGTCACCGCCATCCAGCTCTCCCGCGCCACCATGCGCAACATCCGGCAGAACCTCTTCTTCGCCCTGGTCTACAACGCCATCGGCCTCCCCGTCGCCGCCGGAGCCCTCTACCCGCTGTGGGGCATCCGCCTCAGCCCCATCATCGCCGCCGCCGCGATGGCGCTCAGCTCCCTCTCGGTCGTCACCAACGCGTCCCGCCTGCGCCACTGGCGTACCAGCCCGCTGCCACCCGCCACGACGGAACCCGTCGAACCCGAGGTTCACACCGCTGCCGACCTTGCCCGGACCCACCCCGCGGCAGCAGGTGACGGACAGGAACCGCACCACTCGCCTGCGTCCAGAGCCGGGGAGAAACAACACCCAGGCGCCGAGGCAACGGCGGTGGACCCGGTGTGCGGCATGCACCTTTCCCCAGTCACCGCCGCCGAACGACGCGACACCCGCAGCGGCAGCTACTACTTCTGCTCCACGCAGTGCGCAGCCACCTTCGACGCTGCCCCGGACCACTACCTGGCACCGGCCACAGGCGGGACTCAGGAAGGAGGGGAGAACAGGTGACCACCCTCCCCGACCACACAAACACCCCGGACCCGGCATCGACTTCGAGCACGGCTCCGCCCGGTTACGCCGACCACAAGGGCGACCACCTGGCCCGGCTGCGCAAGGTCGAGGGCCAGGTGCGCGGGGTGACCCGCATGGTCGCCGACGACCGGTACTGCATCGACGTCCTCACCCAGATCAGCGCCGTCACCCACGCCCTGCAGGAAGTCGCGCTCGGCCTGCTCGACGACCACGTGCGGCACTGCGTGACCGATGCCGCACGATCGGAGCCTGCAAAGGGCGAGGCCAAGCTCGACGAACTCGCCCTCGCCCTGCGCCGGGTATTGCGCCTGTGACCGCCCCGCTCTCACGGAACACGAAGCGACATCGGAACCGGCCGCGGGTTCTGCACGGCCGATAAGCACACCGAGCTGGACGTCACATGGTGACCTCACCATCGGTCCCTGGCCACGAACACCCAGGCAATTCAATTACTGATCGTTTCAGAATGAGGTCCGGAGTCGTCTCAAGCAGATGATGCTGCAGGCGAGTTGGAGCAGTCCGAGGTGGAGGTCCGCGCGTATCTCG
>NZ_JBVHDS010000034.1:0-43369 GCF_055563255.1 Streptomyces sp. NPDC002958
CCGTCCAGCTGCACCCCTTTTCCGACGGTCCGGGGCCGCGCGGTGTGAACTCACCACGCGGCCCCGGACCGTTTCCGATCACCATTGACGCGGGTTTGCTGGCCTTATAACTTCACTATGCGGACTGTTGACTCCAGTACACGGAAACGGCGTGACTGTGGAGGGTGTGGATATGGGTCAGCAGGAGAAGGTGGCAACGAGCCTTGCCGGTGCGGTCAGTGAGGAGATCAGTTCCTCCCTCACCCCGGTCGACGCCGAGCTCGCTCGCCGCTACCCGGGAGACCCGGGGACGCGCCAACCGGTCCACACGGTCTACGTCCCCGGTGACACGTTCACCTCGGGCACCATCCGCTCCTGGGGCGACCAGGCGCTCAAGGCCCTCGACGAGCATGCCCCCGACGCGGCCTCCTTCGCCGCCGTCCTCGGCATCCCGGACGAACTTGCCGCACCCGTCCACGACAGGGTGCGCGCCAAGCTGGAGCGCGAGCCCGTCGAGGACCTGCGCATCGACTTCGAGGACGGTTACGGCCCCCGCCCCGACGCCGAGGAGGACGAGGCCGCTGCCCGCGCCGCCCGGCTCGTCTCCAAGGCGTACGAGAACGGCACGGCGGCGCCGTACATGGGCATCCGGATGAAGTGCATGGAGGCCGCCGTACGCGACCGCGGCATCCGCACCACGGACATTTTCCTCACCGGCCTGATGCAGGCGGGAGGCCTCCCCGACGGGCTGGTTCTCACCCTCCCCAAGGTGACGTACCCCGAGCAGGTCACGGCCTTCGTCCGGCTCCTCGAAGCGTTCGAGCGGGCGCACGCGCTGCCGGTCGGCCGACTCGGCTTCGAGATCCAGATCGAGACCAGCCAGTCCATCCTCGCCGCCGACGGCACCGCCGCAGTCGCCCGCATGATCGACGCCGCGCAGGGCCGCGCCACCGGTCTCCACTACGGCACCTTCGACTACAGCGCCTGCGTCGGTGTCAGCGCCGCCTACCAGGCCGGCGACCACCCGGCCGCCGACCACGCCAAAGCCGTCATGCAGGTAGCCGCCGCCGGGACCGGCGTACGGGTCTCCGACGGCTCCACCAACGTCCTTCCGGTCGGCCCCACCCACCAGGTCCACGAGGCCTGGCGGCTCCACTACGGCCTCACCCGCCGCGCCCTGGCCCGCGCCTACTACCAGGGCTGGGACATGCACCCCGGCCACCTGCCGACCCGCTACGCGGCCGTCTACACCTTCTACCGTGAGGGCCTGGAGCAGGCCGCCGCGCGACTCGCCGCGTACGTCGCCAAGGCCGGCGGCGACGTCATGGACGAACCCGCAACCGCCAAGGCGCTCAGCGGCTATCTCCTGCGCGGAATCGACTGCGGCGCCCTGGACACCGCGGAGGTCGGCCGACTGACCGGGCTGACGCGCGCGGACCTGGACGCGTTCGCGTCGCCGGGGCGGGGCGGGCTCACGGTGACCGCACCGTAGGGGGCTCGCGTCGGCCGTTGTGTTCATGCTGACCGTGGCTGCCCCGTGTCTCAGGCCGGCGGCACCTCGCCCGAGCCGCGTGGAATGAGCGTCGTGGGGAGCTCTACGCGGGCCGGGGCGTGGTCGGCGCCGTCCAGGCGGCGGAAGAGGTGCTCGGCGGCGGTGCGGCCGACGGCGGCGGCGTCCTGGGAGATGACGGTGATGCCGAGCAGGTCGGCCAGTTCGATGTCGTCGAAGCCGACCAGGGCGACCCGGTGATCCTGCTCCGCGAGGACACGTACCGCTGTCACCGTCACCCGGTTGTTGCCTGCGAACAGCGCGGTGACGGGCTCGGGGCCGGAGAGCATCTTCTCGGCGGCGGCCCGAACCCGGTCGGGGTCGGTCGGCCCGAGGGAGACCCAGGAGTCCTCGACCGCCGTCCCGACGTCCGCCATGGCCGCGTGGTAGCCGCGCAGTCGCTCGGTGGCGGTGTGGATGCGCGGCTGGTCGCCGATGAAGCCGATCCGGCGATGGCCGTGCGCGATCAGATGCGCGACGCCCTCGCGGGCGCCGCCGAAGTTGTCGGACAGCACCGTGTCGGCGTCGATGCGGCCCGCCGGGCGGTCCACGAAGACGGTGGCGATGCCGGCTTTCATCTCCGGTTCCAGATAGCGGTGGTCGTCACCGGCCGGAATCACGATGAGCCCATCCACCCGGCGCGCACACAGGGCGAGTACGAGCTCCTGCTCGCGCTCCGGATCCTCGGCGCTCGACCCGTTGATGAGCAGGGCGCCGTGTGCCCGGGCGACCTCCTCCACCGCGCGGCTCAGAGGCCCGTAGAACGGGTCGGCGAGGTCCTCCAGGACCAGGCCGATGGAAGCGGTGCGACCCTTGCGCAGGACGCGCGCGCTGTCGTTGCGGCGGAAACCGAGCGCCTCGATGGCCTCCTGGACCCGGCGTTCGGTGTCGGGCGTGACCCCCGGCTCGCTGTTGACCACACGGGAGACCGTCTTGAGGCCCACTCCGGCACGGGCGGCCACATCCTTCATGGTCGGCCTGTTGCCGTAACGGATCTCGGAATGACGGGCGGTCTCGGCCACGGTGCGCTGTCCTGTCGTCGGGTGCGGGCGGTCCGGCGTGTCCGCGAGCGGTGCTGCAAGGGGGCCGGAGGCTGTGCCGTCGAGCATAGGCCCTGGACAACGTTGTCAGCTGAATGGAGACTGGGCAGACCACTTACTGAAACCGCAGGTCCTCGCCCCCGACTCACGGAGCCACCGATGCATACCGACCTCGTTGCCGCGCTGGACATCGGCGGCACCAAGATCGCCGCCGCGCTGGTGGACGGCAGCGGCGTGCTTCTCGTACGGGCGCAGCGGCCGACGCCCGCCCGGGAGAGCGCCGAGAGGGTGATGGGGGCCGTGGCGGAGGTCCTGGCCGAGCTGTCCGGTTCGCCGCTGTGGGGGAGGGCGACGGCCGTCGGTATCGGCAGCGCGGGCCCGGTGGACGCCTCGGCCGGTACGGTGAGCCCCGTCAACGTTCCTGGCTGGCGCGACTTCCCGCTGGTGGAGCGGGTCGGCAAGGCGGTCGGCGGACTGCCCGTCGAACTGGTCGGCGACGGGGTCGCGATGACGGCGGCAGAGCACTGGCTGGGCGCGGCCCGCGGTTATGACAACGCGCTGTGCATGGTCGTGTCGACAGGGGTCGGCGGCGGGCTCGTCCTCGGCGGAAAGCTCCACCCCGGTCCCACGGGCAACGCCGGGCACATCGGTCACGTCAGCGTGGATCTGGACGGTGACCCGTGCCCGTGCGGTTCGCGCGGCTGCGTCGAGCGCATCGCCAGCGGACCGAACATCGCCCGCCGGGCGCTGGAGGCCGGCTGGCGGCCCGGACCGGACGGCGATGCCTCGGCCGCCGCCGTGGCCGCTGCCGCGCGCGCCGGGGACCCGGTCGCCATCGCCTCGTTCGAGCGGGCCGCTCAGGCACTGGCCGCCGGAATCGCCGCCACCGCCACGCTCGTCGAGATCGACATCGCGGTGATCGGCGGGGGAGTGGCCGGAGCGGGCGACATCCTCTTCGCTCCGTTGCGCCGTGCCCTGAGCCAGTACGCCACGCTCTCCTTCGTCCAGCAGCTCACGGTGACCCCGGCGGTGATGGGCACCGACGCAGGTCTGGTGGGCGCGGCAGCCGCGGCGGTGCGGGTGCGCCCGGGCGGTGCGGTGGCTGTGTAGGGCCAGGCCGTCGGCGTCGAGGCGAGAAGCGCCGTACGGGCTGGACCGATGTCCCGGGCCCGTCCGGCGATCGGAGCCGCGACGCGGCCGCGATTGCGCGTCAGCTCCCTGTCAGCAGGTGATACGCAGGTCCGCCCAGTCCGCGTGGTCGGAATCGACGCCGTCCGCCATCGGTGACCACCAGACGTACCAGCTGTGCACCGACCGTCGTGCCCTCCCTCACCAGCTGGGACGGCATCGGTGACATCAGATGGGGCGGTACGCAGAACAACGCAACCCTCTTCACCAATTACCCGCAGCTCTGGCCCGCCGCCCGGCACAATCTGCTCTGGCTCGCCTTCCTCGGCCTGGTCGCCGCACCATTCGGGCTGTTGCTCGCCGTACTCATCGACCGGGGCGTGCGCTTCAGCCGCTTCTACGAGTCGACGCTGTACATGCCCGTTGTGCTGTCACTCGCCGTGGTCGGCTTCACAGGGGGACGCCGACCGCGGGCATCCGTTGGTTCCTTTCGGGTAACAGCATCGCCACAGCCGGGTTTTCGCGGCAGGGTGTTGCGGGCAAGCCACAGGGGGCTACGGAAGAGGGGGAACCGTGATCGTCTGGATCAACGGTGCGTTCAGCGCGGGCAAGACGAGCGCCGCGCGCGAACTGGTCGATCTGATCCCGAACAGCACCTTCTACGACCCCGAACTGATCGGCGCGGGGATGCGGTATCTGCTGCCCCAGAAGAGACTTGCCGAGGTGACGGACTTCCAGGACCTGCCGATCTGGCGGCGTCTGGTGGTGGACACCGCCGCGGCCGTGCTCGCCGAGGTGTCCGGGGTGCTGGTGGTGCCGATGACACTGCTGCGACAGGAGTACCGTGACGAGATCTTCGGAGGGCTCGCCTCCCGGCGCATTCCGGTGCGACATGTCCTGCTCTCACCTGAGGAAACGATCCTGCGTAAACGGATCGCCGACCGGGTGGAGTTCGCCGACGACCCGGAGCACAGCGAACGGATCCGGCAGTGGGCCTACGAGCACATCGAGCCCTACCGGGCGGCGCTCGGCTGGCTCAGCCAGGACGCCCATACCATCGACACCAGCTCGCTCACCCCGTACGAGACGGCCGAGCGGATAGCCGATGCGGTGCGCACCGGAGCGGCCACCGCATGCGAAATCGTGCAGACGCCCGAGCCGACCGCGGAGACCGTCGCGGCCGGCGTACTGCTCTTCGACGAACACGACCGGGTGCTGCTGGTCGACCCGACGTACAAGCCCGGCTGGGAGTTCCCGGGCGGAATAGTAGAGGCCGGCGAGGCACCGGCACAGGCCGGGATCCGTGAAGTGGCGGAGGAGATAGGCATCCACCTCGACCGGGTGCCGAAACTCCTCGTCGTCGACTGGGAGGCGCCCGCCCCACCCGGCTACGGAGGACTGCGGATGCTCTTCGACGGCGGCCTGCTGCCCGGCGCGGACGCCGAACGGCTGCTGCTGCCCGGTTCCGAACTGCGCGGCTGGCGGTTCGTCACCGAGGCGGAGGCGGCCACCATGCTGCCTCCCACCCGGTACGAACGGCTGCGCTGGGCACTGCGAGCCCGGGAGCGGTCGACCGTGCTCAACCTGGAGGCCGGAGTCCCGGTCGGCTGAGGCACGCAGCACCGCGGCGGCGTCGTCGGTGAGCGGATCGCCAGCCGATTCCCGTCCCCGTACCCGTTGGCACGGGCCGATCCTATGAGACCGGCCCGGACCGACCGGTGGCGGGTGGCCCGGGCGCGAGGGGCACAGCCGGTCCGGTGCCGACAGGGCGGCGGACCGGCTCCGCGCAGCCTGGCGGAGTCAGTGACGCGCAGTCAGGACCGCTTGGACTCCGCGTAGTTCCGCAGGAACAGCGCTTCGGCGAGCGACAGCCGCTCCAGTTCCTCGGGCGACACGCTCTCGTTCACCGCGTGGATCTGGGCTTCCGGCTCGCTCAGGCCGATCAGCAGGATCTCGGCGTCCGGGTAGAGGGCGGCGAGGGTGTTGCAGAGCGGGATCGAGCCGCCCATCCCGCACGTCTGCATCTTCTCGCCCGGGTACGCCGCTTCCATCGCCTGCGCCATCGACGTGTACGCCGGGCTGGAGGTGTCCGCGCGGAACGGCTGGCCCTGGCCGACCTGTTCCACCGAAACCCGGGCTCCCCACGGGGCGTGCGCCTTGAGGTGGGCGGTCAGTAGTTCGGTCGCCGCAGCGGCGTCCTGGCCCGGCGGCACCCGCAGGCTGACCTGTGCCCGTGCGCTCGCCTGCAGCGAGGGTGTCGCGCCGACCACCGGCGGGCAGTCGATACCGATGACGGTGACGGCGGGCCGGGCCCAGATCCGGTCGGCGACCGTACCCGTGCCGATCAGTTCGACGCCGTCGAGGACCTTCGCGTCCTTGCGGAACTCGGCCTCCGGGTACTGCAGTCCGTCCCATTCGGCGTCGGTGGCGAGCCCATCGACGGTCGTGGTGCCGTCCTCGGCGCGCAGCGACGCCAGCAGCTGGATCATCGCGGCCAGCGCGTCCGGGGCGGCGCCGCCGAACTGCCCGGAGTGCAGGTTCCCTTCGAGGGTGTCCAGTGTGACCCGCAGCATCGTCATACCGCGCAGCGTCGCGGTGACCGTCGGCAGACCGACCCGGAAGTTGCCGGTGTCGCCGATGACGATCGTGTCGGCGGCCAGCAGTCCGGGGTGCGCCTCGGCGTACCGTTCGAGACCGCCGGTGCCCTGCTCCTCGGAACCCTCGGCGATCACCTTGACGGAGACCGGGACGCCACCGTCGGTCTTGAGGGCGCGCAGGGCGAGGAGATGCATGATGAAGCCGCCCTTGCAGTCGGCCGCGCCGCGACCGAACCAGCGGCCGTCCCGCTCCGTCAGCTCGAACGGCGGGGAGAGCCAGGCGGACTCGTCGAGCGGCGGCTGCACATCGTAGTGCGCGTAGAGCAGTACGGTCGGGGCGCCGGCGGGGCCGGGCAGGAAGCCGTACACCGACTGGGTGCCGTCGGGAGTGTCGAGAAGGGCGACATCCTGGAAGTCCTCGGCGCGCAGTGCGTCGGCGACCCAGTTGGCGGCCGCCTCGCATTCGCTCTTCGGGAACTGCGCGGGATCCGCCACCGACTGGAAGGCCACCAGCTCGGTCAGCTCCGCCATGGCACGGGGCATCAGCGAGGCAATGGTCTCGGAGATCGGACGGGCGGTCATGGGCACGCTCCTCGTGGGTGCGACGTTATATGTACGAATCCGGGTACATGCACACCGAGTGTGCGGCGTTGCATGTATGACGAACGCACGGTCGATCCTCCCACAGCGGGGGTTGGGCCGGGCGCGCCGTAGGATGCCGGGAGCAGCATGGGCCACTGGTGGGATCGGGAGCAGAAGCACATCGTGAGCAGCGAGAACGCAGATGCCGGACATGAGCACGAAGAGTCGTCCGTGTGGGACGTCGTCGTAGTCGGCGGCGGACCGGCCGGAGCCTCCGCGGCATACGCGGCGGCGGTCGCCGGCCGACGGGTACTGCTCCTCGAGAAGGCGGAACTGCCACGCTACAAGACCTGTGGCGGCGGCATCATCGGGTATTCGCGTGATTCGCTGCCGCCCGGGTTCGAACTGCCGCTGCGGGACCGGATCCACGCGGTCACGTTCTCGCTCAACGGCAGACTGGCGCGCACCCGCCGCTCCAAGCGGATGCTCTTCGGGCTCATCAACCGCCCCGAGTTCGACGCGGGGCTGGTCGAGGAGGCACAGAAGGCAGGCGCCGAACTCCGCACCGGAGCGACGGTGACGAGGGTCGAGCAGCACGGCGCCGCGGTACCGGACCGGCGCACGGTCGCCGTGGTGCTGTCCGGCGGCGAGACGGTCCTGGCCCGCGCGGTCGTCGGTGCCGACGGCAGCGCGGGGCGGATAGGAGCCCATGTCGGGGTGAAGCTCGACCAGGTGGACCTCGGCCTGGAGGCGGAGATCCCGGTTCCGGAGACGGTCGCGGAGGACTGGGCGGGGCGGGTGCTGATCGACTGGGGCCCCATGCCCGGGAGTTACGGCTGGGTGTTCCCCAAGGGTGACACCCTCACCGTCGGCGTGATCTCGGCGCGGGGTGACGGGGCCGGGACCAAGCGGTATCTGGAGGACTTCATCGCCCGGCTCGGTCTCGCCGGCTTCGAGCCGAAGATCTCCTCCGGGCATCTGACGCGCTGCCGCAGCGACGACTCGCCGCTGTCGCGCGGGCGGGTGCTGGTGTGTGGGGATGCGGCGGGGCTGCTGGAGCCGTGGACCCGCGAAGGCATCTCCTTCGCATTGCGGTCGGGGCGGCTCGCCGGTGAGTGGGCGGTCCGGATCGCGGAGTCGCACGATGCGGTCGACGCCCGACGCCAGGCGCTCAACTACGCCTTCGCCATCAAGGCCGGCCTGGGTGTTGAGATGGGCGTCGGGCGGCGCATGCTGAAGCTGTTCGAGCGCCGTCCGGGGGTGCTGCATGCGGTGCTGACGGGATTCCGCCCGGCCTGGAACGCGTTCGCCGGGGTCACGCGGGGAACGACTTCGCTGGCCGAGCTGGTCCGTACGCATCCGCTTGCGCAGCGGGCCCTGTCGGCGATGGACCGTTAGGACCCGTCGTCGAGGGCGGGCCGGGACGCACGGTCAGCCCTCCACTGTGATCCGGAAAACGGGGTGGTCCGGGCAGGCGGCCAGGAGTTCGGCATCCGTGGACTTTGCGGTGATACCCCGGAAGTACTGGTTGACCTCCCAGCCCCACCGCTCCAGGTAGGTGCGGACGATCAGCGCCTTGTGCTCGTCGTCCGCGATCTCCACGGCCGTGAAGGTAAGGATCTTCCGGCCCATCCGCAGCTCGCCGCCGCCGGCGACCCGCATGTTGCGCACCCACTGGGAGTGGCCCCGCGCGGAGATCAGATATTGCGCGCCGTCATGGGTGTGGGGGTTCACGGGGATGCGTTGCATCTGCCCGCTCTTCCGGCCGCGCACCGACATCTCGGCCGAGCCGAACAGGCTGACGCCGTGCCGGGCCAGCCAGCCGATGATGCCGTTCATTCGGACGGTGAAGGCGTTGCCCTGAAGGTAGTACGGCTGAGACATGGTGACTCCCCACTGGTTTGAGAGCAGTGCTCTCGCTTGAGGTCAGTGTGCACGGAAGTGGCGCTCAAAAGAAGAGCGGCGCTCTCGTTGTCGGTCGGTGCTCTTGACTCGTGGCAGACTGAAAACCATGAGCGCTATCCGAGGAGCCAGGGAACGGGCCCGCATCGAGGTCACCGCCGCCATCAAGGACGAGGCGAAGAAGCAACTCGCGGCCGAAGGTGCCGCAAAGCTCTCACTGCGCGCCGTCGCACGGGAGCTCGGTATGGCGTCCTCCGCGCTCTACCGCTACTTCCCGAGCCGGGACGAACTGCTCACCGCCCTGATCGTCGATGCGTACGACTCCGTGGGCGAGACCGCCGAGGCCGCCCACCGGGCCGCCCGCGACGAGGCCGCCCCCCACCTCACACGCTGGACCGATGTCGCCCGCGCCGTACGCGGCTGGGCCCTCGAGCACCCCCATGAGTACGCCCTGATCTACGGTTCGCCCGTGCCCGGTTACACCGCACCGCAGGCGACGATCGGCCCCGCCTCCCGTGTCGGGCTCGTCCTGATCGCCGTCGTCGGCGAGGCCTATCGCGCGGACGGTCTTGCCGTGCCGCCGCTCGCCGACGAGCTGCGCGCCGAGGCCGAGCGGATGGTCGCCGAGTTCGCCCCCGACCTTCCTGTGGAGGTTGCGGCCCCCCTGATCGCCGCCTGGTCGCAGCTCTTCGGGCTGATCTCCTTCGAGATCTTCGGCCAGTTCAACCGGGTGGTGGAGGCCCGGGAGATCTTCTTCCGGGAAGCCGTCACCGAACTGGCCCGCACGGTCGGCCTCCTCGGCAGCCGGAGCCGCTGAAGAG
This sequence comes from Streptomyces sp. NPDC002958, assembly GCF_055563255.1. Taxonomy (NCBI): domain Bacteria; kingdom Bacillati; phylum Actinomycetota; class Actinomycetes; order Kitasatosporales; family Streptomycetaceae; genus Streptomyces; species Streptomyces sp. NPDC002958. The sequence continues at coordinate 9,599 of NZ_JBVHDS010000034.1, forward strand.
GCTTCCGTACTTCTGGGGCCCCCGCCCGCCCTGTACGACGTACTTCACAGCGAGTACGGGTGATCAGCGCGCTGTCCCGCCTGGTCACACGGCTGAAGAAGGGCGACCTCGTACGCCGGGGGATGTGCAGCGAAGGGCCGGCGAGGTGCCAGGGGCGAGCTGACGGCGAAGGGCCGGGCGCGGCACGCCGAGGTGAAGCCGTGGCAGAGGTCGGTGCTCGCCCGGAGGCTGAATGGGCCGGGGCCGAGAGCCTTGTCGGACGCCGCCTCGCCCCGGCCCGCTGTCAGGACCAGGTGACTCCGGAGCTCTCGCACCAGAGCCGGGCCGGCTCCGGGTCGCCCGTCATGGTGACCGCTGTGAGCGGCATCCTGTTCCAGAGCGTCAGGTAGAGCTCCTCGGCCGTCGCACTCAACTCGCAGTCCACAGAGCCCTCTTCGGGCGCAGCTTCCTCTTGTACGGCCTGCGGTGGCTTGGGCGAGAGCCGCACGGTCCAGGTGGTGCCCTTGTCGGTGGCCCGTACCCGCAGGGAACGCGGAGTGTCGGTACGCACCTTGCTCTTCGGGCGGGCGTGGAAGCCGCGCAGCAGTTCGTCGATTCCGTCCACCGCGTGTTCGGCCGTCACCGGTGACAGCCGACCGCCCCGTGCCGACTCCGCGTCCGCCCGGTGAATCGTGGTCTCGTGCGCCTGGCGCCGGGCCCAGAAGGCCAGTGGGGACGGCGCGGGCATGAAGGTCCAGCACTCCAGCCCGGCCGGTGCGGCCGCCAGTGCGTCGACCAGCAGATCGTGGCCCTCGCGGAACCAGTTGAGCAGCTCGGTCCCGTCCAGATCGGGTTCCCCGCCGTTCGGACGGTACGAGGTGTGGCCCTCGGTGATGAACGCGGTCGCCCAGCGGTGGACCATCCCGGTGTGCCGGAGCAGGTCGCGTACCTGCCAGCCCGGGCAGGTCGGCACCGGCACCCCGGTCCCCGCTTCCTGTGCCGCGGTCGCCAGCAGCTGTCCTTCGATGGTCAGGGACTCGATGTGATCCTTGATCTCCATGGCCTCGATTGTTTCAGTGGTCCGGGCTGCCCGACGGAGCGAGTTCGGCCGATTCCGCAGTACGGTCGGCCGAGCTCTCAGGCATGGGCCGCGTTGCGTGCTCCGTACCCCAGTACCGCGGCCACCGCGGCCAGCAGCGCTACTGTGATGAGGGCCACCGGGAGGGAGAACCAGTCGGCCAGGAAGCCGATCGAGGGCGGTCCGAGCAGCATCCCCCCGTAGCCGAGAGTCGACGCGGCGGCCACGCCACCGGGCCCGGCCAGCTCGCCCGCCCGGCCGACCGCGACGGGGAAGATATTGGCCAGACCGAGACCGGTGACGGCGAAACCGAGGAGCGCCGGCCAGGTGGTCGGGGCGAGCGAGCCGAGCAGCATGCCGGCAGCGGCCGTCGCACCGCCCGCGACGAGGGTCCGGGTCTGGCCGAGCCGTTCGAGCAGCGTCGTGCCGCTGAGGCGACCGGCCGTCATGGCCAGTGCGAACAGGGAGTATCCGGCGGCGGCGACGCCCGGGTGGGCATGCAGGTCCTGTTCCAGGTGGAGGGCGCCCCAGTCGGCCAGCGCGCCTTCGCCGTACGCGGTGCAGAGCGCGATCGCGCCGAACAGGAGCACCATCCGGCGGGCCCGCCCGTCCAGTTGCCGCGGCTCCTCGGAGTCGCCGGCCGTGGGTGCGGCCTTCGGTGCCGGGTGACGCAGCAGCGCCGGCCCGACCGCCGCGGTGACCAGGAGCCCGACCCCGGTCAGGGCGAAGAGATGCGCGGCGGGGGAGAGGCTGCCCGCGACCAGCCCGCCGAGACCGGCACCGACCATTCCGCCGAGGCTGAACGCGGCGTGGAAGCTGGGCATCGCGGGGCGCCGCAGAGCGGTGACCAGATCGACCGCCGCGCTGTTCATCGCCACGTTCATCCCGCCGTACGCGGCACCGAAGACCAGCAGCACCAGGCCGAGCGCGAGCGCCGAATGCGTCTGCGCGGGCAGGGCGATGCTGAGGGAGAGCAGAACGCCGCAGACCACGGTCACCGGATGGCTGCCGAAGCGCCGGCACAGTCGGCCGGTGAGCATCATGGTCACCACGGCCCCGGCGGATACGCCGAGCAGGGCGAGGCCCAGGGTGGAGGCCGAGGCGCCGGTCTGGTGCTTGATGGCGGGGATCCGGACCACCCAGCCGGCGAAGAGGAAGCCGTCGAGGGCGAAGAACACGGTCAGCGCGGTACGGAGGCGGGCCGACGAAGATGGGGCGGTGTTTCCGCCCGGTTTCCCCGGCAGTGCCGTCCAGAATTTGTTTAGTTGCGGCACAAAGTCAGCATAGGGGCGTTCGGACAACAGGCGCAAGATGGCCGCCCGCCGTGGCCGCAAGGGGCGCAAGTGCGCCACCGGGGAGTCGGCAGCACTGGCGGATCATGGGAGACTCGCCCCCATGAACGGCAAGGTGACCACCACCCGGACAAAGTTGGAGAGGGGCCGCAGCGCGCTCGGACCCGCGCTGGAACTGATCCACACCGGACGCGCGCCCACCCGCGCCGTCCTCACCTCCGAGCTCGGCGTCACCCGGGCTACGGCCGGTGCGGTCGCCGCAGAACTGGAGGCGCTCGGCCTGATCCGGGTCGACTCCCGGCCGGGTTCCGCCGCCGGCTCGCAGGGCCGCCCCTCGCACCGGCTGGCCATCAGGGAGTCCGGGCCCGTCGCCATCGCCGCGCAGGTGCATGTCGACGGGTTCCGGGCCGCACTCGTAGGGCTCGGGGGACGGCTCGTCGCCACCGCCCCCGGATGTGTCACCATCACGGCGGACCCGGCACAGGTCATCGGTGAAGTGGTCGACGACTGCGCCCGGTTGCTGCGAGACAGTGGACTGCGCTGCGTCGGCGCGGGCCTCGCGGTGCCCTCCGCGGTCGCCGAACCGGAGGGCACCGCGCTCAACCCGCTGCACATCGCCTGGCCGGCGGGCGCCCCGGTGCGCGATATCTTCGCCGACTGCGTACAGGCAGCGGGCATCCCCGGACCCGCGTTCACCGGGAACGACGTCAACCTCGCCGCGCTCGCCGAGCACCGGCACGGTGCCGGGCGAGGCGCCCAGCATCTGCTCTGTGTGGCCACTGGCCACCGCGGCGTGGGCGGTGCACTGGTTCTCGACGGCCGTCTGCACACCGGGAGTTCGGGACTCGCCCTGGAGGTGGGTCATCTCACGGTGAACCCCGAGGGTCGCCCGTGCCACTGCGGCGGTCGCGGCTGCCTGGACGTCGAGACCGACCCGCTGGCCTTCCTCACAACCGCCCGACGCGAACCAGGCCCGGAGGAGTCGCTGCTCAAGCAGGCCGGTGATCTGCTGCGCAGGGAGTACGAGGACGCGGCGGTGCGGGGCGCAGCCGAGGAGCTGATCGACCGGCTCGGCCTCGGACTCGCCGGGCTGGTCAACCTTCTCAACCCGGACCGCATCATCCTCGGCGGACTGCACCGCGCCCTGCTCGAAGCGGATCCGGTGCGGCTGCGCGCGGTGGTGGCCGACCGCAGCCTGTGGGGGCGCAGCGGCAGTGTGCCGATCCTGCCGTGCACGCTCGACCACAACAGCCTGGTGGGGGCGGCGGAACTGGCCTGGCAACCGGTGCTGGACGATCCGCTGGCCGCGCTTGCATGACGGGCACGCGCGCTCGAGGCCTCGGCCAAAAGTCCAGGTGGCTCCGCTGCAAGGGCTTCCGGCCGAGTTGCGATCACACGCACGGGCTGCCGCTCCTTGACGGGCGAACTTGCCGGTCGCTAGGGCGTGTTTCGAAAGTCCCGCCTGCCCCGCGGCGTCTGGCGCGCACGCTCGCGGCGTTGCAAAAATGCCCCAGTAGCTCCTTCCCCAAGCTCTCAGCTTCGTTCGAGCAGGGGAGACCCCATCCGAGACCATTCCGGCGCCTTGCGATCGCACGCACCAGACGCCGCGGGGCCCGCCCTCCGGGCGGACGGCGCTACTTTCGAAACACGCCCTAGCCGACCACCGCCGACCGTGCGACGGAGGGTGTCCTGCTCTCCAGATACGTGACGGCGTCCGGCTCGAACGGCCCATCAGTGGTTGCCCCGTACACCGAGTGCGGCGGCTTCGCGGCAAACAGGCAAGGCGCCGGAAGAGTGAACCAGACAACCTTCCCGGCCCTGCCCCTGGGGTGGGCCCCCCAGCTCTCGCTGACCGCGGCGATCAGTGCGAGTCCGCGCCCCGACGTACTGGACGCATTGGCCTCGCGCACGGTCGGCAGCCGGGGGTCGTGGTCGTGGACGGACACCGTCAGCCGTTCGAGCAGCAACTCGATCTCGACGGTGCATGACTTGTCCGGCTGGGCATGCCGGTGGACATTGGTCAGCAGTTCGGTGACGCCGAGCGCCGCATGGTCGATCAAAGGATCGAGATGCCAGTAGCGCAGCTGCGCCGAAACGATTCTGCGGACCTGGCCGATCCGCGACGGCAGGGCCTGGAGCTCCACCGTGCAGTGCCTCCTTGGCTTGCTGATCACGGCTGCGACTCCCCGAAATAGGTCCGGAAGAAGACGAAGGGACGGATCCAGCAGTCGGGCGGCTGCTGATTCTGGTCCGGCGGCGTCGATCACAGTGTCACCGCCGACGCACCACGAGTGACACAGGTCCAATGTCGCTCAGGGGTCACGGCTCCGCAACTCGCGGTGCCCCGGTGGCTCCCCCTGTCAGATCATCCGGCCGCCCGCACTGCGCAGCGTCTCGAGAAATCTGTGGGCGAACCCGGCCTTGTCCGGACCGTGGTTGCGCTGCCCCATCGTCAGCCGGTACCGCGTCCCGTTGAGGCGTGCCACGGCCGCACCGGCTCCGGCGAACCACGGCCTGCCCGCGCTCACCGCCACCACGGGGGCGCTGTCGATCTCCCGGCCATAACTGGTCAGCAGGGCCAGCCTGCCGTCCTTGACGATGACCTGCCCCGCCCTCGTGAGCGAGCGGGCCCACCGCTCGATCCGTACCCCCGTCGCACTGAACTCCGTTTCCGCCATGACTGCTTCGCCCCCTAAGTAACGCTTCTGATGGGCAGTCTGCACAAGCCGGGGCCGACGCGCCAGGCCGCGTCTTGGCTCAATGCCGCACCTGTCCCGTCCGTCACGCCAAGGCAGGGCTATGGGGCATCAAAGTGAACGTTTGTGCAAGTAGGGGGAATATCGTTGACGGCGGAGAGTCCGGTGACACGAGGAGGAACGCGCTGATGGGCACACGTGAGCACAGACAGGGCGGCCGGGCCGCGGCGACCGTCGACGTCGACCGCTCCGACCCCGAGTACCGGACCTGGCTCAAGGAGGCCGTACGCAAGGTCCAGGCCGACGCCAACCGCTCCGCCGACACCCATCTGCTGCGCTTCCCGCTGCCCGAGGCATGGGGCATCGACCTGTACCTCAAGGACGAGTCGACGCACCCCACCGGCAGCCTCAAGCACCGGCTGGCGCGCTCGCTCTTCCTCTACGGGCTCTGCAACGGCTGGATCCGGCCGGGCAAGCCGGTGATCGAGGCGTCCAGCGGTTCGACAGCCGTCTCGGAAGCGTACTTCGCCAAGCTGATCGGTGTGCCGTTCATCGCGGTGATGCCCCGCACCACCAGCCCCGAGAAGTGCCGGCTGATCGAATTCCACGGCGGTCGCTGCCACTTCGTCGACGATTCACGGAAGATGTATGAGGAGTCCGCCACGCTCGCCGCCGACACCGGCGGCCACTACATGGACCAGTTCACCTACGCCGAACGGGCCACTGACTGGCGCGGCAACAACAACATTGCCGAGTCGATCTACCAGCAGTTGAGATTTGAGCGCTATCCGGAGCCGACGTGGATCGTCGCCACGGCCGGAACCGGTGGCACCTCGGCGACCATCGCCCGCTACGTGCACTACATGCAGTTCGACACCCTGATCTGTGTGCCCGACCCGGAGAACTCCTGTTTCTTCGACGGTTGGACCCAGCACAACCCCCTGGCCACCAGCGACTGCGGTTCCAGGATCGAGGGCATCGGCAGGCCCCGGATGGAGCCGAGCTTTGTGCCCGGGGCCATCGACCGGATGATGAAGGTGCCGGACGCGGCCAGCGTCGCGGCCGTACGCGCCCTGGAGCAGGCCATCGGCCGGAAGGCCGGCGGCTCCACCGGCACCGGCCTGTGGAGCGCGTTCAAGCTGGTCGCCGAGATGGTCGAGCGGGGCAGCACCGGCAGCATCGTCACCCTGATCTGTGACCCGGGCGACCGCTACCTCGACAAGTACTACTCCGACAGCTGGCTCGCCGAACAGGGCCTGGACATCGCCCCTTACACGGAAACCATCGACGCCTTCCTGAGCAGCGGCGACTGGCCCGGATAGCCCGGACGCAGCGAGATGTGCGCGGTCCGCGGCGGCTATCGGGCCGCGGGCCCGTCCAGCCGCCTGTCGAGATTGCGCACCGCGTCCCGGAACGCCCGGCCCACCCCCGACCGGCCCAGCCGCAGGGCGAACCGGAAGGGTGTGGAACCGTCCGCGGCGAAGGTCCACCGCACCTGCGTCCCGGTCCCGGACGGGGTGAGTCGCCACTCCTCCAGCAGGGCCAGCAGGCCGGGGGCGTTGGTCTCGTCGACGCGGTAGGCGTATCGCTCGCCGGGCTCCGCCGCGAGGATCGTCTCGCGCATCACCGCGCCGCCCTTGAGCCGGACTTCGCGACCCGCGCCCTCTTCGGTGGGCCGGGCCGCCGTCACCGAGGTGAACCAACTCGGCCAGCCCGCCACATCATCGGCGAGCGCACGATAGACCGCCTCGGGAGGCGCGGACACCTCGGCGGCGAAGATCAGTCGCAGTGGAGCGGATTCGACGAAGTCGAGTTCCACGGAACGCAGTCGGCGTGACACGGAGCGCACCTCCCGTGCGGTCGGCGACGGACAGGCCACGCACACCATAGCTGGCGCATCATCAGATGTCCTTGGCCATCCGGGTGTTATGCGGCGGAGCGCTGCGAGTACGCCCGTGCCGCTGCGGTGATATTGCGGGCCATTCCACCGAACACCACCGAGTGGAACGGCCACACGCTCCACCAGTAGGCGTGGCCGAGCAGTCCGTGCGGATGGAACAGCGCCTGCTGTCGATAGAGCGTTCGCCCTTGCTCGTCTTGGCCCACCGACAGTTCGAGCCAGGCCGGACCGGGTAGCCGCATCTCCGCGCGCAGCCGCAGCAGCTCACCCGGAACGATCTCCTCCACACGCCAGAAGTCCAATGAGTCACCCACCCGCAGCCGCTGTGCGTCCCGCCGCCCGCGCCGCAGCCCGACGCCGCCGACGATCCGGTCGAGCCAGCCCCTCACGGCCCAGGCGAGCGGGAAGGAGTACCAGCCGTTCTCGCCGCCGATGCCCTCGATCACCCGCCAGAGCGCGTCCGGCGCCACCGGCACCGTCAGTTCCCGTTCGTCGCGGTAGAGACTGCCACCGGACCAGTCGGGGTCGGTGGGGAGCGGGTCACTGGGTGCACCGGGCACCGCCGCGGACGACCAGCGGGTGTCCACCCGGGCATCCTTGATCCGCTGGAGCGCCAGTCGAAGCGCCTGCTCGAAGGCGATGGTGCCGCCGGGCGGATCGGGTACGTACTGGGCGATGTCGCGCTCGTGGCAGACCACCTCGTGACGCAGCGACTCCGCCAGCGGCTGGGCGATGGAGGGCGGCACCGGTGTCACCAGGCCGATCCAGAGACTGGAGAGTCCCGGGGTGAGCACCGGTACGGGGAGGATGACCCGGTGCGGCAGCCCGGCGACCTCGGCGTACCGCCGCATCATGTCCCGGTACGTCATGACGTCCGGGCCGCCGATGTCGAACGTGCGGTTCACCTCGGCCGGCAGACGGGCGCAGCCGACGAGATACCGCACCACGTCCCGTACCGCGATCGGCTGGATGGACGTGCGTACCCAGCTCGGGGTGATCATCACCGGCAGCCGTTCGGTGAGATGACGCAGAATCTCGAACGAGGCCGATCCCGATCCGATGACGACCGCGGCCCGCAGTACGGCCGTCGGCACCCCGGAATCCAGCAGAATGCGCCCCACCTCGGCCCGCGACCGCAGATGCGGTGACAGTTCCTGCTCAGGTACGCCGGCCGGGGTGAGCCCGCCGAGGTATACGATCCTGCCGACCTCCGCCGCCCACGCCTGCGCACCGAAGATCCGGGCCGCCTCGCGGTCCTTCTCCTCGAATCCGGGCCCGGTGCCGAGCGCGTGGACCAGGTAGTACGCCACATCCATGTCCCGCATCGCCGCCAACACCGAAGCGGCGTCGGAGACATCGCCCTCGACCACCTCCACCCGGTCCGCCCACGGGTGGTCACGTAGTTTCTGCGGGGTCCTGGCCAGCGCGCGCACCCGGTGGCCGGCGTCGAGGAGTGCGGGCACCAGTCTGCCGCCGATGTACCCGGAGGCACCGGTCACCAGACACCGCAGCTGCGTACCACCGGAGGATTCGGTCACCCGCCCAAGTCTTCCACCGGCTTGGTGTACGGGGCCCGGTGGAGGACTCCGAACAGCGGAACCCGGTCACGCGGGCACCCGGGCTCACCGCACCGCCACCGGCCCCGCTCAACCGCGGTTGTCTACGGATACGGCCGCGCCGGACGGTCCAGCATGCCGTCGAGCACCCGGCCGAAGACCTGGCGGCCCACACCTGCGATCAATGGGTCGGCCCACCGCGGCAGCAGCCGGAGACTCAGCTCCTCCACCCACACCACATGGGATCCGGAATCCGTCGGATACACATTGATCGACGCCCGGCCCAGCACCAGCGAACCGCGTTTCTCCAGCCGGCACAGCCCCGCGCGCCCGGCGGCGGGCGGTGTCCACCGCACCACTTCCATCGGATCGTCGAACCCCAGCGGACCCAGACCCGTGCGTGCCACGAAGACGGTCCCGATCCCGGTCGGCGGCCCCGAGCGGACGGTGATCGTGGTCAGCGGTACATGCGCGGCGTGCCGCTGCCAGTCCGTCACCCGACGCCAGGACTCCGCTGCGGGCAGGGGCGTGAATCGCTCGATCCGGAAGACGGCCACAGCGTGATCCTAGGACGTGGACCGCCCGGCGCGAGCCGAGCGAAGCCGCGCACCGCACGGAGGCTCAGGAGTCGCCGTCCACGGTCCGGCCCGCCACCAGCAGGCCCGGCAGATGCTCCTCGATCTCCTCGCGGGCAGCGGCCGACAGACCCGCGTCCGTCACGAACGTGTCCACCTGCTCCAGAGTCGCAAACGAACTCAGGCCCACCGTGCCCCACTTGGTGTGGTCGGCGACCACCACGACACGCCGCGCCGACTGGACGAAACGGCGGTTGGTCTCGGCCTCCGCCAGATTCGGTGTCGAAAGACCGGCCTCCACCGAGATCCCGTGCACCCCGAGGAACAGCACATCGAAGTGGAGCGAGGCGATCGCCTGATCGGCGACCGGGCCGACCAGCGAGTCCGACGGCGTCCGTACCCCACCGGTGAGCACCACCGTGGCGGCCCCGGTCCGCGCACCGCCCCCAGCCCCCGACCGCTGCGCGGAGTGGAACACGTCGGCGACCCGCACCGAGTTGGTCACCACCGTCAGATCCGGTACGTCCAGCAGCTGTTGGGCGAGTGCGTACGTCGTCGTACCACCGGAGAGCGCGATGGCGCTGCCGGGCACCGCCATCGCCGCGGCCGCCCGCGCGATGTCCTCCTTGGCGGTCAGCTCCAGAGCCGACTTGGCCTCGAAACCGGGCTCGTGCGTACTGGCCTCGACCACCGGAACGGCCCCGCCGTGCACCTTCTCGATGACACCCTGGCGGGCCAGCGCGTCCAGATCCCGGCGGACGGTCATGTCGGAGACGCTCAGCTTGCGGGTCAGCTCATTGACCCGGACCCCGCCACGCCTGCGCACCTCATCGAGGATCAGGGCACGCCGCTGCTCCGCGAGCAGGTTCTGATTCTCGCTCAACGCCGGTCCGGTCCTTTTCTCTGGCCGTACAACGGTCTCTTCGGACGGGGTCATCCTGCCACGCGGTGTCGTCGGCCGTCGCACTGGGGAGATTCCGTGAGAGCGGTGCGTACACAGGCCCTCTTCCATGATTCTGGTGACCGTGCATCAGCACTCCCCCCACGACCGAGAGAGCGAGGCACTTCAGTGCCACCTGTCACCCAGGCCCCGCAGAGTCCGGGGCCCGCGCTGGAACTGCTGGTCCACGGCGTGGGCGGAGCCACCCCCCAGGAGATGCTTCACGATCCGCGTCCGATCCGCGTCACCGGCGACGCGACCGCCGCCATTTACCGGCGCACCGGGGACATGGACGCCGAACAGCACCCGGAGCGGTACCAAGACCGGCCCATCGCCGAGGCCTACTGCTGGTCCAACCTCACCTCCGGCAATGGCTCCCGCGCCCTGTGGCTGCTGCTGCTCCCGTTCATGGTGGTCAACCTCGCCCACTGGATGCGCCCCGCCGCCCGGGGCCGTACGCGCGCCGTGCGCCTGTACGGCGTCCTCGTCCGGCTCGTCGCGCTCAGCCTCACGGTCCTGCTGACCGCGGCGGCCTGCGAGGTCGCGCTCGATCTGACGGCCTGGCAGTGCGCGGGCGTGCCGGACTGCTCGAACCGGAGGTCCTGGCTCGGCTTCCTCTCGACGGCGAAGGACGGCTGGTGGTCCCAGCCGGGCCGAAGGCTCGCCGTCGCCTCGCTCGTGCCCACCGCCCTGGTGGGGCTGCTCTGGTTCCTGTCCAACCGGACATGGAGCGCGTACGAATCGCAGCGCCCGCTCGCCGGATCCGAACCGGACGACGCCGGCCCGGAGACCGCGCAGGACCTGAACGCCTCCGCCGCCGATGGACGTCCGGCCCTCGGCCGGCCCGGATTCTGGTACGGCCGCCGACTGGTCGCCCGGCTGCGCGCCGCCCACACCGCCGCCGGATTCCTGACCGTCGCCGCGTCGGTCGCAGGCGCCGCGGCCCGCCACGACGGCGCCGTCACCGGCCCCGTGCCCGTGTTCCTCGGCCGGCTGATCGAGGCGGCGCTGGTCCTGGGCGCGCTCGTCGTCCTCTGGGTCGTCTGCCGCCGCGGCCGCAGCGAACGACGTCTCGACATCCGGCTCGACCGCGCCCTCATCACCTTTCTGCCCGGCGCCGCCCTGGCCCTGCTCGTCCTCGCCGCGGTGTACGCCGCCTGGTCGCGCCCCGCCTGGGTCTCGGCGGGCGCCCTGCCCGGCGACATCGCCTTCAGCGTCCTCACCCTCGGCCAGGGGGTGCTCGTCGTCGTCCTCGCCGCGGTGTCACTGAGCCTGTACCGCCGGACCCCCGAGCCCCGCACCGTCATGTACGGATTCGGCGGACCAGTGGTTGCCATGCTCGCGTGCGCTCTCGGCGGCGTCATGACCGGCGGGGTCGCCCAGCGCGTCGCCGACTGGCTCGACGGCTCCGGCACCCCGGGCATGGGCAGGAGCGCCACCATCGAGGGACCGCCCGTGCTGCTCAGCTGGCAGGCCTCGGCCATCCCTGTGCTCCTGGTCCTGATGGTGGTTCCCGGCATCCTGCTTCTCGTACGCACCTGGCTCGCCGCACGCGCCCAGGAGCCCGAGGTGGACCGGGAGTACGAGGAGGAGCGGCGGGACCCCGCCCGGACCCGGCGAATCGCCCGGATCCGGGCCACGGCAGCCCTCACCGACTCCGCGCCCTGGCTCCTCGGTCCGATCTCCGGCGCCACGCTGCTGCTCGGTGCGGCAGCGGTCGGCGGTGCCTGGGCGAGCGGTGAGGTGCCCGGGCGTGCGATGGAGGGAAGCGGCCCGTTCGCCGAGTCCGTGGCCGAAGCGGCCCAGTCGACCGGCTCCTGGATGATCGGATTCGGCTTCATACTCTTTGTCACCTGGGGACGGCGTGCCTACCGCGACGCCTCCGCCCGACGCACCATCGGCATCCTTTGGGACATCGGTACATTCTGGCCGCGCGCCGCCCACCCCTTCGCGCCGCCCTGCTACGCCGAGCGCGCCGTCCCCGATCTGGTCTCCCGGATGTCCGGCTGGACCGGACTCACCCGCGGCAGGCTCGTCATCTCGGGCCACTCCCAGGGCAGCGTTCTTGCGGCGTCCGCGGTCTGGCAGCTGCCCGCCGAGACCCGCAGCCGGGTCGCCCTGCTCACCTACGGCTCGCCGATCGAGCGACTCTACGGGCGCTGGTTCCCGGCCTACTTCAGCCCCGTACCGCTGAACGCACTGCACCGGTCCGTGCACTGCTGGCGCAACCTCTGGCGGGCCACCGACCCGATCGGCGGCCGGGTCCAGCTCGACGAGGGACCGGGGCCCGAGGTGGACCGGGGCCCGCTGAAGGACCCCCTGGTCTACGGGCGGACCCATGAACATCCGCTGCCCGAACCCGTTCTGGGGCACTCGGACTATCAAGCCGACCCGGTCTTCGCCCAGGAGCGGGCCGCGCTGCTGGACCGGCTGGCACCGGTCCTGCCGCGCCAGGCCGACGGGGAGGGAGTACAGGAGACCCCGCGGGCTCAGGGAAGCTCAGGCAGATCCTCCGGGTAGAGGAGCGTGAGGTCGTCCGTGCTCGGCTCGGCGAGCTGGGCGACCCGGCCCGCATGCCGCTCCACCATCGACTCGAAGGTCTGCCGAGCCGTTCGCCCATTGCCGAATGCCGGGCCCTTGGGAAGCTCCATGAAGTACTTCAGCAGCGCTTCACCCGTCCCGGAGGCCAGGCTGTACTCCTGCTCGTCGGCCTGCTGCTCGACGATCCGCAGCAGCTCGGCAGGCTCGTAGTCGCTGAAGGTGATGGTCCGTGAGAAACGGGACGCCACACCGGGGTTCACCGTGAGGAACCGCTCCATCTCATGGGTGTACCCGGCAACGATGACGACCACCGCGTCCCGGTGGTCCTCCATCAGTTTCACCAGCGTGTCGATCGCCTCCCGGCCGAAGTCCCGGCCGGAGTCCTCGGGCGACAGGGCGTACGCCTCGTCGACGAACAACACCCCGCCGCGCGCCCGGTCGAAGGCCTCCTGGGTGCGGATGGCGGTCGAGCCGATGTGCTCGCCGACCAGATCCACGCGGGACACCTCGACCAGATGGCCCCGCTCCAGCACCCCGAGCGAGGCGAGGATCTCGCCGTACAGCCGCGCCACGGTGGTCTTGCCGGTTCCGGGGGAGCCGGTGAAGACGAGATGGCGCCGCACCGACGCGGCCTTGAGCCCCGCCTCCTGACGCCGACGGCCGACCTCGATCATGTCGGTGAGGGCACGCACCTCCCGCTTGACGCTGTCCAAACCCACCAGCGCGTCCAGTTCCCCGAGGACGGCGTCCGACGCGCGTACCGGCTCGGCAGCGGGCACCTCGGCCGGGGCGGGGTCGACGGCACGCGGGCCGGGGACCGCGCCGAGCAGCCCGGAAACCGACTGCGTCGCCGTCAGCACGGTCGGGGCAGGGGGAGCGGGTGAGCGCAGTGCGCTTTCGTCGCTCGTGCAGTCCTCCACGACGGGCCCGGCTCCCTGTCCGTCGCCGTGGGCGGTGCCGCCTTCGGCGAATTCGTAGCCGCCGCGGGCACACCGCTCGGTGCGGCAACGGGTCAGCGTCGTACGGCAACCGTCCATCACATGGAAGCCATAGCCCTCGCTTCCGGTGACCCGGCAGCTGCGGAAGGTGCCGCGGCCCTCGGCGGAGACATAGAAGCCCGCCTCGGCGGGGGAGGTGACCGTGCAGCGTTCGATCGTCGGATCGGCGCCCTTGGTGACGATCACTCCGGTCTGTGCCGCGTCGATGGTGCAGTTGTTCAGCGTGCCGCCGCTGCCGTGGTCGCGGAACCAGGCGCCGGTGGAGGCCTCACGGATGCGGCAGTCGTCGAGCTGGGCGGTCGCCCCGTCGCTCACCGACACCGCGGTATTGCGGACCTGGGAGAGATCGCTGTCGACCACATCGGCACGCGAACCCCGGTCGAGCACGAAGATGGCGTCCGGTACGTCGCGGACCCGGCAGGAGTCCAGTATCACGGTCGCCCCGTCGCTCACCCAGACCGCCGGGTAGTCGCCCGTACTGTCATGTATCTCGCACTGGTTGGCGTCGACACGGGTCCCGGGATCCCAGACCGAGAGTCCGTTGCGGCCGAACCGGCGCACCGTGGAGCGGGTCAGGGTGAGGACCGACCGGGAACGCAGATCCACCGCGTTCTCCGGGATGTCGTGGATGTCGCAGTCGGCGAGCGTCAGCACGGCGTCGGTGTCGAGCGTGACCCCGTCCGCCGAAGTGCGGTGCACCGTACAGTCGGTGAGGTGGGCGGCCGCGCGAGCGGTCACCTGTATTCCGCTGCCCTTGATCTCGTACACCTCGCAGCCGACGGCCTCCAGACCGCTGCCCTCACCGGTGACGTTCAGCCCCGCGCCCGACGCATGGTGGATTCGGCAGCGCTCCAGCCGCGGATGCGCACCGTCGCGTATCGAGACACCGGACTGGCCGGCCGAGACGACCTCGCACTGTTCGAACACCCCGCCCGCACCGTCGAGTACGGCGATGCCGACCCCGGCCGGATTGTCGACCGTGCAGCGGCGCACAGTCGGGCGTGCCGCGCCGCGCACCTCGATCCCGGCGGCCGAACGCGTGACGATCCGCAGATCCGCGAGCTCCGGTGCGCCGTCCTCGACGAGCAGCGCCGGGGCCGTCGAGTCCTGACCCTCCACGTGCAGGTCCGAGACGACGGCGGAGGCACGGACCGTCAAGGGCACGCCGTCTACCGGCGCGATCCGTACGGAGCCGACCGAGCCCTCGGGACCGCGCAGTGTCACCGCGCGGTGCAGGACCAGATTCTCCCGGTAGGTGCCCGGTGCGACGGTGAGGACGTCACCGTCCGCCGCGGCCTCCAGGGCTGCGGTGAGGGAGGCGTATTCGCCTGTGCGGCGCCGCCACCGCGATGTGCCGGTGTGCGTCACCTGGACCGTGCCCTGTGCCATGGCGCTGTTGTGCCCCCACCTCGTGCGTGTGTGATACCCGTTTCGCCGGTCTTCCGACAGCGACGAACCCCGGGACCGCCCGCCGAGGAAGCGGGCGGGCCGGTCCACCGTAGCGCGCGCGGCGGGCGCGAGTTGACCCGATCACTTGCCGGTACCCGTCCTGCCCCAGTCCGGACCGGTCTTCGCCCAGGCCCGGTCGATCCGGGTGTATCGCCCCCGCACCATGCGCCAGACGATCAGGCGCCGGCCGCCCTCGATCAGCCCGATGGCGAGCAGCATCACCCCGAACCCGGCCAACGCCGCATGCGTATGAGCCGTCGGCGCGTCCATGGGCCGCTGCGCGGGGCGGCCGTCGAGGTCTGTCCAGATCTCCACCTCGGCCCCGGGTTCGGTCTTCCGGGAGAGGGTGGTCACCGTACCGTGGCGGTTCGTGCCGTCCGGCGCCTTCCATCGCGCCACCACTGAGGTCTGCGGGGCGCGCTCCGAGGACACCTCGGGATCGGTGACGAGATGCGGCGCTCCCGGCGCCCGGCGCACCACGACCGCGGTCGTGGCATGACGCTGAGCCTGCTGGGTCCGCACCGATTTCTGCAGGGCGTCGTCGGTGAGCGACCCACACGCCCAGCCCAGCGCCGGCGCCGCCAGCACCATGAGGAGCAGCGCGACCAGAGCCACCCATGCCTCGCGCCGGTCAGTGGCGCGGCGCAGGGAATTGCGCCGCCAACGCCACACTCCCGTAACCGCTCGCACAGTCCTGCACCCCCTTCCGTATCCGTCATAACCCGATACGGCGCGCTTCGCGTGCTGAAGCAGCGAAGAGAGTAACCCCGCCCCGGTCAACGCGCCGACCGCCCCCGTGAGTTCCCCGCCCACCGGTTCGGGCTGACGGTCCGTCCGGGGGCGTGCGTGCCATCGAGGGGGTGGGGCGTGCGGCCTGGTGGGGGACACCGAGGTCGCCGTCGAGTCCCCATGGCTCGACGACGACCTCGTGCGACCGTGTGTGATGTTCCGGCTCAGTACCCCGGCTCAGTACCCCCGGCCCTGATACGGGCGGTTGTACGGGTCCTCGTAAGGAGAGGGTGCCGGGGCGGGCCGCGGTGACGCCGGGCGCATCGCCTCGTAACCGGTGCCGGGCGCCGGGCGCTGCTGCTGCGGCGGATAGGGCGCCTGGTACCCGCCGCGGGCCGCGGTCGGCTGCTGCGGGATGTACGGTGCCGGGGCATGCTGCAGCTGTGCGGGCTGCATCGGCGCGTAACCCTGCTGGGCCGGCTGCTGGTAGCCGTACGACGGATGGGGCTGGGAAGGTGCCGCGGGAAGAGCCGGCAGCGCCGCCGGGAGAGCCGGCAGGTAGCTGTTGCCGGTGTCATAGGCGGCAGGCACTCGGATCGGAGCGATCTGAGGGGTGCCCCGCTCCGCGACCAAGGAGTCGTAGATCGGAGTCTCGGAGAACGACGGTGCGGCGTAGTAGCCGCCGCCGTAGGTGGAGCGGGGGGAGGTCATGACACCTAAGTTAAGCCCACGATGTGCTGGTTGGGGAGACCCAATCTTGGGGTCATCCGTTTTACGCTAGATCTGCCTACCTGACCTGCTAAAACATCGTTAAAGCTTCTGTTGACCGTAAGCCCTTGTGGTGAGATCGAGGTGGATACTCACACTGTCGTTCGCCCCCGGGTGGACGCGCATGCCGGGGCGCCTGCGGTGCGGGCGCCCCGGCATCGATCAGCGGCGGATCTGGTAGGCGCGGGTCACCGTCTGCTCGATGGTGTTGCCATCGGCATCGGTGGCCTGCACGCGCAGTGACACGAAGCCCGCGTTCGCGGGGTTGCCGATCGTGCCGTTGAGGCCGCTGTCGAGGCGGACCTGCCGCCAGTTGGTGCCGTCGTCGTACGAGGCCCACAGCTTCGCCCCGGCGAGCTCCAGACCGTTCAGGCCCTTGGGGTAGCGCACGCCCAGTCCGATGCGGGTGGTGGAGTGCGGCCGGGCGCTGTTGGCCTGGTCGACGTCGAGTCGGTAGTCGACCGACAGGACGGGGAGCAGGGTAAGTCCTTCCTGCCGCTCGGAGTGGAAGCGCCAGTCGGTGCGCACCTGGGTGGAGGTCGTCCATCCGGGGGCGTCCCGCTGCACGTCGGTGACCACGCGGTATTCGGCGCGCTGTGCCGTCATCGGGAAGGCGACGGGCGCCGAACGGATGCTGCCGAGGAGCTGACCGTCCCGGTAGACGGTGGACAGCGCCTTGTCGCTGCCGGCTTCGATGGAGAAGGACTGGTCCGGCGCGGAGTCGAGCAGACCGCCCGACGCCACCACACCGACATCGCCTTTTCGGACCGCCGAGTTGGACTGTGCGTCCGGCAGCGCGGTGCGGACCACGGCCTTGTTCCAGTCGCGGTGCACGCGCTGTCCGGCCTTGAGCGTCGAGGTGTTCGTCAGCTTCCAGGAGCCGTCCGCCGTCCACACGGGACCTGCCTTCACCGCTTCCCAGGTGGGCACGTCCGCGGAGACGTACTCGGTCCGGGAGCGCGGCAGGACCACCCGGTCGAAGCCGAAGTACGCCGTCGGCTGCATCGGCGAGCGCGTCAGCCGGGCGTATCCGCCTTCGGTGGCCGGCGTCGATGCGTGGAACGAGGAGTCCACGGTGGCCAGTTCCTCGTCGCGTACCCGGTAGCGCTGGTCGGCGGGGATGCCCCCCTTGCGGTACTTCAGCAGCTCGTAGGAGTACGGGCTCACCGCCGTACCGGAGATCCTGATCACGGCGTTGTCCAGGTCCGCGAGCTCCTCGCCCTGGGTACCGGAGAGGGTCATTGCCGGGATCTTGGTGGCCGTCTGGCCCCAGTTGCCTGCGAGCCAGTTCTCGGGGATGTCGTTGTAGATGAGGATGGCGAGCGCACCGGCGCTCGCGGCGTCGTCGATCTGCTCTCCCACCGTGCGCTCGGCGCTCCGCTTCACCAGGGCGAGCTTGCCCCGGACGTCCTCGCCGGCCTTCGCCACGCGCAGGACGCGGGTGCCGTCGATACGTGCGGAGCCCGTCCAGCCCTCGAGGTAGGCCGCGTCCAGGGGCCGGTTGCCGTGCCCGACGAGGCGGGCGTCGAGTGCGGGTGCGCCGAGCGACCAGCCGACGCGCGATTCGAAGCGCTCGTTCGCGGCCTGCGACGGGATGGAGTACACGGCCGTCTCGCCGTCCAGCCACGTCTCGCGGTCGTGGATGAGGTCACCGTCCACGGCCTGGAAGTTCAGACCGATGCGGGCGCGGTTGGTCTCCGTCGGCCGGGAGGTGGTCATGGTGACCGGGCCGGCCTTGGCGCCGTCCAGGGTGAAGGCCCGATCGGAGTCGATCATCGTGCCCGGCTGGGCGGCGTAGGTGTACTCCTCCAGTCGGCTCCAGTCGGAGGTGTAGTGGAAGATCTCCGAGATGAAGGCGTGCTCGCCGCGCGGTACCCGCACCACGACGGTCCCGTCCGCTGCCACCGGGTACGTCTCGGGCAGTCCGTAGCGGCCCAACTGCCAGGCGGTGACCGCGGCGATGCCGCTCGTCGGCTTGCCGTCGCGGTCGAGCACCTTCAGCGTGACGTCGAAGCGCTGTACGTCCCGGCCGAAGCCGACCGCCGTCACTGCCGCCGTCCGCCCGTCGGCGGAGACCGCGGTGACGTGCGCGCCGTGGGATCCGGTCGTCACGCCGACGGTGTTGAGGGTGAGGTCGACCTCGGCGGTGCCGTGCGCCGGCACGGTCACCGAGTCGGCTCCCAGGCTGAGCACTCCGGCAGGCAGTTCCTCGCCCGCGTTCTCGACCTTCAGGGCGAGGGTGACCGGCTGGTCGCCGTCGTTGACGTACTCGATCTTCTTCCCGACCGGGGCGGTGGCGTCCCAGTCCCGCAGTCCGAAGTCGGCCGTGCCGCTGGCCGATACGGGCTGCCGCAGTGCGCGTGCCACGTCCACACGGCCGGCGCCCTGGGCGTAGACGGAGGTGGCGGCGGTGGTCTTGGCCGTACTGATCAGCTGGCTCTTCAAACGGGCCGGCGTCCAGTCGGGGTGGCGCTGCGCGAGGATCGCGGCGGCGCCGGCCACGTGCGGCGTGGCCATGGAGGTGCCACTCGCGGTGGTGTACGAGCCGTCCACCGGTGTGCCCATCGTCGTGCCGGCGGCGCGGGCGGCGGCGATCCGCGAGCCCGGCGCGGTGATCTCCGGCTTGAGCCCGCCGTTACCGCCTCGTGGGCCCCGGCTGGAGAAGTCGGTGACCGCGTCGGTGGAGTCCACGGCGCCGACCGTCAGAGCCGCGTCGGCGGCTCCGGGTGAGCCGACGGACATCGCCGCGGGGCCGCTGTTGCCCGCCGCGATGGTGAACAACACACCGGTCTGCGCCGTCAGTTCGTTGACCGCCATCGACATGGGATCGGTGCCGTCGGCGCCTTCCGCGCCGCCCAGGCTCATGGAGATGACCTTCGCCCCCGAGTGCGCGGCCCAGTCCATCCCTTCGATGATCGAGGATTCCGAGCCGCTGCCGCCGTCGTTGAGCACCTTGCCCACGATCAGTCCGGCGCCCGGTGCCACGCCCCGGTACTTCCCGCCGGAGGCGGCTCCGCTTCCCAGGATGGTGGAGGCGACATGGGTGCCGTGGCCGTGGCCGTCGCGCGCCGTCTCGCCAGGGACGAAGCTGCGGCTTTCCACGATGCGGTCGGCGAGGTCGGGGTGGGTGGCGTCGACACCGGTGTCCAGCACCGCGACCTTCACGCCGGTGCCGTCGAAACCGTCCTTCCACGCCTCCGGGGCGCCGATCTGCGGGACGCTCCTGTCGAGGAGCGCCTTGACCCGCCCGTCCAGCCAGAGGCGCTGGACGCCGCCCGACAGGCGGGCCTTGGGGGTACCCGCGCGGGCGCTGTCGTCGTCGACGGCCTCCCAGAACGCGGCGCCCTTGCGCTTGTCGGCGCTGACGGCGGCTCCGCGTACGCCGGGGAGTTTCCGTGTGAGGCGGGCTCCGCCGGGTGCGGTGTCCTTGGCGCCGGACGCGTAGCGCACGATCATCGGGGTCGACGCGCGGTGGGCATCGTCGTACCCCTGGGCGATGAGCTGGGTGACGTTGAACAGTCGGCCGTCCACCTGGCCGTTGTGCACCAGCGCTTCGACGTCGCGCGGGATCACGTACACATCGGTGCCGACGGTGTACGTCCGCAACTCTGCCGCACTGCGGTGGTACGGGGTGATATTGACGGCGAGGGTCTTGCCCGCCCTCGTGGCCACCGTCACCTGGTCTCCGGTGACGAGGGTGACCTTCGCGGTGCGGACTTCTGCTTGGGAAGGGGTGGTTACCGCGTACTCCCCGGTCTTTGGTGCGGGGGTGGCACCGTACACCAGGCCGCCGCCGGCCATGGTGGTCGCCAAGGTAAAGCTGAGCAGTGCGGCTCTTCGTCTGAAACGCATGCTGAACGCTCTCCTTCCGCCGGTAGGGAGGGTTCCGCGACCGGCGGGTCAAGCCTCGGGAGGAAGGGGCACCGACGCTACGGCCGCGCCTGACGAAGAAGTGACATGTCCGCTCGCCGCCACTTTGCGTGTATCGAAGTCGGATGGTCGTCGTGCGTGACAGCGCGGACATCGTCCCTGTGTGCGGGTGTGGTTAGATCACGCTGTTTCCGGTGGGTGGTACATCGGTTGGGGTGGGTGGGGGCGTCGTGAGAGGCGGGCACATGCTGGAGGCCGCGGGGATCGGGGCGGGGGAGGAGCGGGTGTACCGCTTCCTCGTCGGGGTGCGTGAGGCTGATGCCGCAGTGATCGCGGAGCAGCTGGGGCTCGAAGTGGCGCAGGCACACAGGCTGTTGGCCTCGCTCCACGACAAGGGGCTGGTGGGGCGGGTGGCCGTTTCGCCGACGGGGGGCGCGGTGCGCTATGTGCCGGTGGCGCCCGATGCGGCGCTGCGTCCGCTGCTGTTGCGTGGGCAGGAGGCGCTGGAGGCGGCGCGGCGGGGGGTGGAGCAGCTCACCGAGGAGTACCGGGCCGGGGGGCGGCGGTATGACGCGGGGCAGCTTGTCGAGGTGATCACGGGGGTGAGTGTGATCCGGCAGCGGCTGCGTCATATGGCGTACGGGGCCAGTGAGATGCGGTGGCTCTGCAAGGCCGGCCATGTGGCCATGCCTGCGGCGGAGAACGACGAGGAGTGGGAGCTGCTCGCCCGTGGAGTGCGGTACGAGGCCATCTACGAGCGCGCTCTGCTGGAGGAGCCCGGCATGGTCGACAACGTTGCCCGGAGTATCCGCGCGGGTGAGCAGGCGCGGGCTACCGGGACGCTGCCGGTGCGGATGGTGATAGCGGACGGTTCGATTGCCATCTGCCCGCTGATGCACGGCGGTTCGGGTGGTTCGCTGGGTGAGCCGACGGCCGCGGTGGTGCACGGCAGCAGCCTGCTCGACGCGCTGATCGCGCTGTTCGAGAGCCAGTGGGCGGCGGCGTCGCCGCTGCACGTCACGGCCTCCGGTGAGCTGGCCGACTTCGGCGGCAGTCCGCGGCCCGGTGCGAACGTCGCCGACGACGAGCGGTATCTGCTGTCCCTGGTCGTCGCCGGGGTCGCGGACAAGGCGATCGCCTCGCAGCTGCGGGTCAGCCAGCGCACGGTGCAGCGCCGGATCCAGGTGCTGATGCAGCGCGCCGGCGCCGCGACGCGGACGCAGTTGGTGTGGCAGGCGGCGCGGCGGGGGTGGCTGTCGTAAGAGGGGGTACCGTCCCAGTCGCCGCCGTCGGGCCTGCTGTAGTGGCCTGCGGTGGCGTCGGTGAACTCCGGTATGCGCACGATCAGCTCGTCCTCCTTGCGGTAGGAGGCCGTGCCTTTGACGCCGCGCGGGATGGCGGGGCGTACGACGGGGGCGAACCAGCTCTCCGTCAGCCGCTCACCGGGCCGGTAGGCCCGCGTCGGCTGGAGCATGCCGGCGGTCAGGGGGCTGCTGTCGTCCCAGGTGAGGCGGTGGTGACGGTGGAGGTCCGGGAGGCGGGGGCCGCCGGGCGGGCGGTGGCGGCGGCCGCGTGGGAGGAGGGGGCCAGGACAGGGGCCAGGGCGGCGATGAGGGCACCTGCCGCTATGAGCGCGGCGGGGCAAAGCCGTGGGTGCATCGGAAGCCTCTTCGAGAAGGTGCGGGGGTGGAGCGCGCGGTTCGGATCAAGGCTCCGGCTTCCGAGGTGCGTGTGTCACCTGCTGCGGGTGCCGTGATTGCGACATGTCGTCTCTACGACAGGGAGCTGGGTTGGCCCTTTGGGGAATCGCGGCCGGAACGGTGCATCCGTAGCGGCTGATTGGGCCCGGACGGGGTTTGAGTTCTAGTCACCGGATCAGTGGAGTGGCTGAACTGCCGCTGAATATGGATCGGTTGTGCGTCCCGTCGTGGCTGGCGCAGGGGATGCACAGTCCGGTTGGTGCGGGTGCGGGCGTCGTACCCTGCCGGTGGCAGGCAGGTCGCTGCATGTGTTCGGCTTCCGAACCCGCCCACGGCGCCGCAGCCACCCCGCCGCGTGACCCCGGACGGTTGTTGCCCTTGACCGACCGCTCCCCGAAGGGACGGGGTAGCCGTTTCGGGTGTGCTGCTCGTCTGGGACCGGCCTGATCGCCTCATCGCGGCACCGGTGCGCCAAAGCGCGGCCCATGTGGCGGCCTCGCGTCGATCCGGGGATTAGGTTGGCGGAGAGAGGCCTTCGGGCAGCCGGACTCGCGATGGGGGCGAGCATGAACATGCTGAAAGGAACCAATGTTCCGGTGGCGGCTCACGCCGTGCGGGTCGAATTGGGGTGGCGCGCCTCCCCGGGGACACCGGATGTGGATGGCTCGGCGCTCCTTCTCGTGTCGGGAAAGGTGCGCAGCGAAGCCGACTTCGTCTTTTACAACCAGCCCTCCCACGCATCCGGCGCGGTACGCCACGAGGGCAAGCGGACCGCCGGTGACGGGGTGACGGACAGCCTCGCGGTCGACCTGGCGCGCATCGAGCCGGCCATTGAGCGCGTGGTCCTGGCGGCTTCCGCGGACGGTGGCACCTTCGGGCAGGTGACGGGGCTGTACGTACGGATCATGGACGCGGCGGACGGCTCGGAGATCGCGCGCTTCGACAGCGCGGACGCGACGGTCGAGACCGCATTCATTCTCGGGGAGCTCTACCGGCGCCAGGGCGCCTGGAAATTCCGCGCCGTCGGCCAGGGATACAGCACAGGCCTCGGAGGACTCGCGACGGACTTCGGTATTTCCGTCGATGAACCACAGCAGACCCAGCCGTATCAGCAACCCCAATCGCCTCAACAGTCCCAGCGCGCAACAAGGGGTGGCGATCTGCCACCACCCCCGCCGGTGCTTCCGCCCGCGCCGCCGACGGCACCCCCGGTACCTCCCGTACCTCCTGTCACCCCGCCTGTCCGCCTGTCGAAGGTGACACTCACCAAGGACGCGCCATCGGTCTCCCTCGCCAAACAGGGCGGCACTTCAGGAGCCCTCCGGGTCAATCTCAACTGGGAAGTGCGCCATCAGTTCAAGGGCTGGGGAAGCAAATTCGGCAGAGCGGTCGCCAACCATGCGGACCTCGATCTTGATCTCTGCGCTCTCTACGAACTCACCGACGGCCGCAAGGGAGTCGTGCAGGCGCTGGGAAACGCGTTCGGGGCACTCCGGCAGCCCCCTTATATCCATCTCGACGGAGACGACCGCACCGGCGCCGTCTCCACCGGCGAGAACCTCACCGTCAACCTCGACCAGAAGGACAAGCTCCGGCGCGTCCTGATCTTCGTCACCATCTACGAAGGCGCCCGGAGTTTCGCCGATCTCCATGCGACCGTCACCCTCCAGCCCCAGCACGGTGCCCCGATCGTCTTCTCGCTCGACGAATGCACCGTCCCGTCCACCGTCTGCGCGCTCGCGCTCCTCACCAACAACGGGGGAGACCTCTCGGTGCAGCGCGAGGCCCGCTATCTCGTACCCGAGCGCGGAGTGAGCCCGCAGCGCACCATCGACTACGCCTACGGGTGGGGCATGAACTGGACACCCGGCCGCAAATGACCCCCCGGGGGGCCGGCCGTCAGTGCGGCCATCGGCCCACGGCCGGCCCCGCTCACCGGTCCGGCGCGGCCTCGGGGCGGGCGTACGTACGCCCCTTCCAGGCCGCGCCTCGCCCTCGGTGGTGCTGCACCGCAGAATCGACCGTCATCAGCAGATACAGCACGGCGGTGAACGGCAGCAGCGGCGCCAGCCACAGGGACTGCCGGTAGTAGCCCAGCATCGGCATGTACGTCCCGGCCATCACCACCCACGCCGACCCGCCCGCCCACGCCGCCACCGGAGCGCCGCCCAGCAGCCCGGCGACGAGCGTGACCGGCGGCGCGAGATAGACCAGCGCGAGCCCCAGCACCGTCCCGAGGAGCAGCGGCGGACTGTGCCGCAACTGGGCGTATGCGCTCCGCGACACCATCCGCCACAGATTCGCCAGCCGCGGATACGGCCGCACGCTGTCCACCCGCTCCGCGAGCCCCAGCCAGATCCGCCCGCCGCTGCGCTGCACCGCCCGCGCCAGCGACACATCGTCGATCACCGCCTGCCTGATCGACTCCGGCACCCGCGCCCGATCCGCCGCCCCGGTCCGCAGCAGCACACAGCCCCCGGCCGCCGCGGCCGTCCGTGCCCCCGCCCGGTTCACCCACCGGAACGGATAGAGCTGCGAGAAGAAGTACACGAAGGCCGGTACGACCAGCCGCTCCCAGACACTCGACACCCGCAGCCGGGCCATCTGCGAGACCAGATCGAACCCGCCCGACACGGCAGCGGCGACCAGTCCCCGCAGGCTGTCCGGCTCATGCGCGATGTCCGCGTCCGTCAGCAGCAGATACTCCGGCTCCCGAGCCCGGGCCAGCGAGATCCCGTGCCGCACGGCCCAGAGCTTGCCCGTCCAGCCGGGCTCCGGCTCACCGGGCGACACCACCGTCACCGGCAGTCCTCCGTGCCGTACGGACAGCGCGCGGGCGACAGCTCCGGTGCCGTCCTTGCTGCAGTCGTCGACGAGGAAGATCTCCGCGACCCCCGGATAGTCCTGCGCCAGCAGCGACGGCAGACTCACCGGCAGCATGTCGGCCTCGTCACGCGCGGGCACGACGATCGCCACGGACGGCCAGTGCTCCGGGGCCTGCCGGCGCGGCAGCCGCTGGTCGGTCCGCCAGAAGAATCCTTGTCCCAGCAGCAGCCACACCCATGCGGCCAGCGAACCCACGGCGATCCAGGCAACGGCACTCATTCGCCGCAGTCTGCCCCACCAGGACGGAACCGCAAGGGCGGTCGACTATGGTGACCGGGTGAAGATCGCGCTCATGGACTCCGGAATCGGCCTGCTCGCGGCCGCCGCCGCGGTACGTCGGCTGAGGCCCGACGCCGATCTGGTGCTCTCCTCGGACCCCGAAGGCATGCCCTGGGGGCCGCTTACCCCCGAGGACGTGACTGCCCGCGCGCTGGACGTGGCCCGCGCGGCCGCCGCCCACCGGCCCGACGCACTGATCGTCGCCTGCAACACGGCCTCCGTGCACGCCCTACCGGCCCTGCGCGCCGAGCTGGAACCCGCGCTGCCGGTCATCGGCACCGTTCCCGCCATCAAACCGTCCGTCGCCGCCGGTGGCCCCGTCGCGATCTGGGCCACCCCGGCCACCACGGGCAGCCCGTACCAGCGCGGACTCATCCGCGAATTCGCCGACTCCGTCGCCGTCACCGAGGTCCCGTGCCCGGGTCTCGCCGACGCCGTGGAGCACGCGGACGATCCGGCCATCGACCGGGCCATCGCCGCCGCCGCCGCACTCACCCCGTGCGATGTGCGGGCCGTGGTCCTGGGCTGCACCCACTATGAACTGCTCGCCGAACGCATCCGCGCCGCCGTGCGACAGCCCGGTCTGCCTCCCGTCGCACTGCACGGCTCCGCCGGTGCCGTCGCCGCCCAGGCACTGCGCCGAATCGGGGTCGGACCCGCTCCGTCGGCCGAACCGGCCGCCGGTCTCACCGTGCTCCTCAGCGGGCGCACCGCCGAGCTGCCGGAAGCGGCTCTGGCCTACGCCGAGGGGCGACTGCTGGAGGCCGTCAGCCCCGCCCGCTGACCCGTCGGGGGGCCATCGGACCCGTCCCCGGCATGCGGAATTTTAAGTACGCTGCTTGACATGAGGGATCACTCCCGAAAACCGAGACGCACCGGAGCCGACCCCGACTCCGACGTCTGGATCGGGCGGGCCACCAACCGGGCCCAGTGGGTGCTCGCCGCCGCAGGCGCGGCCTGTCTGGCGCTCGGCATCCAGCTGGCCGTCACCTCCAGCTGGAGCTCCGGGATCGCCCCGCTGCTGATGTCCGTGGTCGGCTGCGTCGCCGCCGGACTGCTCATGCTGTTCGGCACCCTCGCCTTTGTGAACGTGGCTGTCAGGGTCGACGAGGACGCCCTCGAAGTGCGCTGCGGCCACCTGGGCCTGCCGCGCCGCCGGATTCTGCTCACCCATGTGGTGGGCGCCGAGTTCGTATCCCAGGTGACCCCGCGCCAATGGGGCGGCTGGGGCTACCGCTGGCGCCCCGAGCAGGGCACGGCCGTGGTGGTCCGCAGGGGCGAGGGCCTGGTGCTCCGGCTCGGTGACGGCCGGACGTTCACCATCACGGTCGACGATGCGGAGGCGGGCGTACGGTTCATCCGCGAGCGCCTGCACCTGCCGGCGAGCGGCGCGTCGGCAGGCGCCTGATCCAGGACATGGCCCGCGGCCCGATGCGCTGAACTTCGTGGGCGAATCCCGCCACCGAGCGCAGAGTCGGCGCTGCGCAGGCCGTGCCGAGCGCCGGCAGCCGCAGGGGTGCCTGCCGGGCCCGCCGCTGCGAGCGCCCGCTGCGAGCGCCGACATCGCGGCGGTTGCCCCGGTGTGACCGGGCGCCGTGTCCACCGTGGCCGTAACGCCCGGCATGCCATGACGCGCGGGAGACCCATGAGCAGCGCCCGGACGACGGCAACCGTCGCCGTGGCCCACAGGCAGCAGCGTTTCGCAGATCCGCCCACGGGCGAAGCCCGCGGCGACGGTGAGCAGAGCCGGATGAACACCCTTTGCGCCGGTCTCCCGTCCAGCGGCGCTGATCAACGACCAGATCGCGCAGGCGGTGAGAATCACGGCCACGGCTCCGTCGGAAGCCTTGCCGTGTTCCCGTGCCCGGCCTGCCCCGCGGTGCAATCGTCACGTTCGCCCCCGACCTGTGACCGTCCCGTTCGCAACGGCCGGATCCCGCCGATCGGCGGGGGACTGGCGGACACGGTAATGACAGAGGCCCGGATCTGTGCGGGAAAGTGGCGAAACGATCCGGCGCCAAGGGATCCGTCACGTGAGCGGGACTGCCCGGCGCACAGCCGACCACCGTAGACTCCGCCGGGTGAGCGCCACCATCACCTCAGTCGACGACCCGCAGCAGCCCGCACCCACCCCCGCGCTCCGGGGGAGACGGCTGCTGCCGCGGCTCGTACGGCCTGCAGCCGCAGTGATTTCGGGAGTGCTGCTGTACCTGAGCTTCCCGCCCCGGCCCCTGTGGTGGCTGGTTCTGCCCGGTTTCGCCCTGCTCGGCTGGGTGCTGCATGAACGCAGACTGCGCGCCGGGTTCGGCCTCGGCCTTCTCGCCGGACTGGGGTTCATGCTGCCGTTGCTGCGCTGGACGGGCGAGGAGGTCGGTCCGCTGCCGTGGTTGGCACTCGCCGCAGCCGAGGCGCTGTTCATCGCGGTCGGCTGCATCGGGATCGCCGCCGTCTCCCGTCTCGCTTGTTGGCCGGTGTGGGCCGCCGCGGTCTGGATCCTCGATGAGGGGATCCGGGCCAGGGTGCCGTTCGGCGGCTTTCCCTGGGGAAAGATCGCCTTCGGGCAGGCGGACAGCGTGTTCCTGCCGCTCGCGGCCGTGGGCGGCACGCCGCTGCTCTCCTTCGCGGTGGTGCTGTGCGGCTTCGGTCTCTATGAAGCGGTACGTCAGTTCCGTGCCTACCGCAGCACGCAGGAGGCGCCCCGGGCCGCCGTCGCCGCGGCGGCCGCGACCGTCGTCGTCCCCGTCGCCGCCGCATTCGCCGCCCTGCCGCTCGTTGATGCCTCGGCTGAGGACGGCACCGCGACCGTTGCCGCGATCCAGGGGAATGTGCCGCAGCTCGGACTCGACTTCAACTCCCAGCGCCGCGCCGTCCTCGACAACCATGCGCGTCGTACGGAGCAGCTCGCCCAAGATGTGAAGGCGGGCAAGGTGCCCCAGCCCGACTTCGTCCTGTGGCCGGAGAACTCCTCCGACCTCGACCCCTACCGGAACGCCGACGCGCGGATGGTGATCGACGAAGCCGTGAAGGCGATCGGCGCACCCACCGTGATCGGGGCGGTGCTCCAGCCCGACACCGGCAAGCTGCGCAACACTCTCATCCAGTGGGATCCGAAGAAGGGGCCCGTCGACACGTACGACAAGCGCCACATCCAGCCGTTCGGCGAGTACATCCCGATGCGTTCCTTCGTACGCCTCTTCAGCTCCGAAGTGGACCGTGTGCAGCGAGACTTCGGCCCCGGGGAGAAGGTCGGCGTCTTCGATCTGGCGGGTACGGACGTGGGGCTCGTGACCTGCTACGAGGCCGCGTTCGACGACGCCGTACGGGACACGGTCGAGCACGGCGGCCAACTGATCGCCGTACCCAGCAACAACGCCACCTTCGGGCGCAGCGAGATGACCTACCAGCAGCTGGCCATGTCCAGGGTGCGGGCGGTCGAGCACGGCAGGTCCGTCGTCGTCCCCGTCACCAGCGGGGTCAGCGCGATCATCCGGCCGGACGGGACGGTCGTGCAGGAGACGGAGCTGTTCACCGCGGACGCACTTGTGGAAGAGGTGCCGCTGAGGTCCTCGCTGACGCCCGCGACCCGGATGGGCGCGCTTCCCGAGGCGGTCCTCGCACTGATCGCCGTGGCGGGGCTCGGCTGGGTCGCTGTCCGTTCGGTACGGCTGCGGCGGAGCCGCTGACTCACCTCACGTGCCACGTAGGGTCGGCCCCATGGCTACTCCTGATTTCATCCGCGAGATCCGTGCCACTGCGGGCCGGCAGCTGCTCCTGCTGCCGGGCGTCACCGCCGTGGTCTTCGACGACGAGGGCAGAGTGCTCCTCGGACGCCGTTCCGACACCGGCAAGTGGTCTGTCATCGGCGGCATCTGCGAGCCGGGTGAGCAGCCGGCGACAACGGCGGAGCGTGAGGTGTACGAAGAGACCGCCGTGCACTGTGTGGCGGAGCGGGTGGTGCTCACGCAGGCCCTGGCACCGGTGCAGTACGCCAACGGCGACCGCTGTCAGTATCTGGACGTCACCTTCCGCTGCCGGGCCACCGGTGGCGAGGCGCGCGTCAACGACGACGAGTCGCTGGAGGTGGGCTGGTTCCCGGTCGACGCGCTGCCGGCGTTGAACGAGTTCTCGCTCTTCAGGATCAAACAGTCCCTGACCGACGAACCCACCTGGTTCGAGCCCACCGCCCGGCGGTGACATGCGGTGCTCGCCGTACGTGCCCGGTTGCTCCCGGCCCGTACGGCGAGCACGGCTCAGACGGTACGGGAGTCGGCCTGCGGAGCGGCGGGCGCGTCCGGCTCCGTGGCAGCCCGTCCGATGTCCGCGAGATCCCGGTCCCTGGTCTCCCTGGCGCAAACGATCGCCAGCACGGTGATGAGCGTCGCGGCGATGACGTACAGCGAGATGGGCGTCGAGCTGCCGAAGTCCGTGAGCAGCGCGGTGGCGATGAGCGGCGCCGGAGCACCGGCCGCGACCGACGAGAACTGCGCACCGATCGACGCACCCGAGTACCGCATCCGGGTCGCGAACATCTCCGAGAAGAAGGCCGCCTGCGGTGCGTACATCGCGCCGTGGAAGATGAGCCCGACGGTGACGGCGAGCAGCAGACTTCCGAAGCTCTGGGTGTCGATCAGCGCGAAGAACGGGAACATCCACAGCCCCACGCCGACTGCACCGACCAGATAGACAGGCTTGCGTCCGACCCGGTCCGACAGCGCGCCCCACATCGGAATGACGGAGAGGTGAACGGCCGAGGCGATGAGTACTGCGTTGAGTGCCGTCTGCTTGCTCAGTTCCACTGTCGTGGTCGCATAGACGAGGATGAACGCCGTGATGACGTAGTAGCTGATGTTCTCCCCCATCCGTGCCCCCATGGCGATCAGTACATCGCGCCAGTGGTGCCTCAGCACGGCGACGAGCGGCATCTTCTCGGTCGCCCCGGCGGCCGACTTGCGCTCCTCGGCCTGCGCCAGCGCGACCTTGAAGACCGGCGATTCATCGACAGAGAGACGAATCCACAAGCCGACGACCACTAGGACCCCGGAAAGCAGGAAGGGTATCCGCCAGCCCCACTCCCCGAAGGCCGAGTCCGACATCAGCGCGGTGAGCGCGGCGAGCACCCCGGTGGCGAGCAACTGCCCGGCCGGTGCGCCCGTCTGCGGCCAGGAGGCCCAGAATCCGCGCCGCTTGGCGTCCCCGTGCTCCGACACCAGCAGCACGGCCCCACCCCACTCACCACCGAGGGCGAAGCCCTGCACCAGACGCAGGGCGGTGAGCAGTACGGGGGCAATGGCCCCGACCGTGGCATGCGTCGGCAACAGCCCGATGGCGAACGTCGCTCCGCCCATCATCAACAGACTGAGCACCAGCAACTTCTTACGGCCGAGCCGGTCGCCGTAGTGCCCGAACACCAGGGCACCGAGCGGCCGTGCGGCGAAACCGACCGCATAGGTGAGGAAGGAGAGGAGTGTGCCGACGAGCGGGTCGGACTCGGGGAAGAACAGCTCGTTGAAGACCAGCGCGGCAGCTGACCCGTACAGGAAGAAGTCGTACCACTCGATGGTGGTGCCGATGAGGCTTGCGGCGACGATGCGTCTGAGTGAGCGGGTGGTCGGCGGGGCGGATGGCGAGGCAGCCATGAACACCACTTCCGGACGGTTGGCGGGGACGGATTCGTGTCGCCACACCGTAGGAATGGGCAGGTCAGAGGCACATGTGGCGGGACACCATAGTTCTCGGGCCGGGTGTGCGCGGGGCCACCATGACAGGCACGTCGAGACTGCTTCGAGGACTGTATTGAAGGTCGGCAGGCGCCTGTCAGGATTGCGCTATTTGGCATGGTTTATTGCCCTGGTGCTGACTCCCGTGCTGGTTTGGTGCTGACCTGAAACCGCATGTCAGCACCCCTGATCACCTGTCCCGTGCTGACTTGGTGCTGACTACGCTGCGTTGAACTTCGGCATTCGGGGCGGATCGGGCGGGTAGTGTTCTCCCCTTCCGCGCGCCTGCGGTCAGGCCCGGCGGGTTTCTGCGGAGCCGGCCATGGTTGGTGGCACGTGGTCCCGCACCGGCAGGCCCCCGCACCGTGAAACCCATACATAGGCGGCCGGATGAACCCACGCGACCACACCCATGCCCCGCCAACCGCCGCTTCACCACCATCGACCCGGAACCCTCCACGGCCGGAACGCCCAACTCCTCGCCGTACGCCTATGTCAACAACGCCCCCCAACCAGTCCGCCCCCTCCAACGCGGCTGGTTACCGGAGCCACCAAGCAGCCGGGCAGCGGCAGCGCATCGGACAGGCCATCGACTACGCCCGTGGACCGGAGACGCCTACGACACCGCACTGCGCCTGCTGTCCACGCCCTCGGTCTTGGTCGACCGCGGCGCCCCGGGAGGGCCTGCGCCCCTGGACGGCACGGTCGAGGAGTCGCTCCTCGCCACCGGCTTCGACCACCCGGATATCGTGTCCTTCGGCGTACGGGGAGTCTCCATCGCCTACGCTGGCTGGTCGGGCGTCGCTTATGCCTCCCACTCCCGCGAGCGCAGCCTCACCATCGACGAGCTGGTCGCCTGCGAACTGACTGTCCAGGTCCTGTGGTGCTTCACCCGTCAGATCCAGCAGATGATCGAGGACGGGCAGGACCCCTCCATGCCCGAGCAGTACGGCTGGCGCTTCCTGCGCGCCGCGTGCTCCCGGCTCACCACCGCCCGTGCCCAGGAGACCGCGCAGCACGTCCTGATGCGGGAGGCCATCATGAAGACCAGCGGACTGGCCGAACGGCTGCGCGCCGCACAGGACGCTCTACGCGAGAGCGTTGGCTGAGAACACGGGGCAGGAGAGACAGCGGATGGACATCGGTAGCGCCGCGCTGGTCGTGATCGACATGCAGAACGGCTTCGTGAACCACCACAGCCGCCACGCCGTGCCAGCAGTCTCCGACCTGGTCGCCCAGTGGTCCGCCGCTGGCCGTCCTGTGGTCTTCACCCGGTACTTCAACTATCCGGACAGTCCCTACGAGCGCTTCTTCCAGTGGCGCCGACTCCAGGAACCGCCCGAGACCGACATCGTTCCCGAGCTCGCAGAAGCAGCTACCCACGCACACGCGGTCGTCGACAAGACCGGGTACACGCTCTTCACCCCCGAGGCGACTGAACTGATCCGCCAGGCTGGCTGGACCGGCCTCGTCTTCTGCGGGATCGCCACCGAGAGCTGTGTCTTGAAGTCCGCCACCGACGCCTTCGAGCACAACTACGCGCCCTGGATCGTCACCGACGCCTGCGCCAGCGATGCCGGCCCGGACGTCCACGACGCCGGCCTCCTCGTCGCCCGCCGCCTGGTCGGAACCGGTCAACTCGTCACCACCGACCACCTGATGGGCCAACTCACTGCGCACGATGGGGCCCCGGTGCTGGAATAGCACCATGGCCGACACGCCGCCCCGCACAGGTTCGCCCGCCACCCACGACACAGACCTGATCATCATCGGCGGTGGCCCAGCCGGCTGCGCCGCCGCCCGCATGGCTGCCAGCGTCGGCATGCGTTCGATCCTGGTCGAGCCGGACCGGCTGTGCCGCAACCTCTACCGAATCCAGGCCCTGAACAACGTCCTCGGCGGCTACATCAGCGGCCCCGAGCTGGCCGACTCCATCGTCTCGGAGCTGAAGAGCACGGAGCTGTGCCGTCTCGAACTTGGCCAGTACGTCACCGAACTCCGCGCCGACGACGTCCGCGTGACTGTCACGGTCGACACCGGCGCCCGTCTCACCGCTTCGTACGTCATCGTCGCCACCGGCGTCGGCCCCCTCCAGCCCCGCGACGTCGCCTGGATCACCGCCCCCAGCGGCCTGACCCTGCCCCCGTTCTGGCAGGCCGAGGCGGACGACGCCGAAGGGCGCACTCTCCTCGTCCTCGGCGGCGACCGTCCGATCGGCACCTTCCTGCGCGCCAATCCGACCACCGCCACCCGCCTGCTCGTCGCGTACCCGGCGGCGGACGAGTACAAGATCGAGGAGATCCGCGAGGACCCCCGAGTCACCCTCTTCCCCGTCGAGCACCTGACGCTGAGCCTGGCAGAAGGCACCTCGGTGACAGCGGAAGCGGTGGGCCAGGACGGCGCACGGCAGACGATCACGGCGGATGCTGCCTACCTCAGCATCGGGAACGCGCCGACCGCCCCGTCCGGCGACCTCATCCGCGGCATGGATGGATACTGCCCGCCGACCGACCAGCACCCCCGCGTCATCGTGGCCGGCGACCTCCGCTCCGCCCGCTTCCAGCGGATCATGACTGCCTTGGGCTCCGGCAGCGAGGCTGCACTGCACGCCTACTACGCGGCCAGGGAACTACTCACCAAGGGCTGAGACCACGTCGGCGTGATGCGACGACGTTGGCGCTCAGAAGGGAATCTCCGTGACCAGTGAGGCTGACAAGCTGTTGTCTTTCCGATCGTGCGGTCGTTCTTGATCGAACAGGGTGCTGGATCGGGTGAGTTCGCCGCTGTGCGGGCATGAAGAAAGGGCCTCCTGGTAGCT
>NZ_JBVHDS010000035.1:0-34174 GCF_055563255.1 Streptomyces sp. NPDC002958
ACTGGTCACGCTTCCGACGACGCAGCCAGGCCCGAGCCCGCCGCTCCCACTACAAACACCGAGGCCACATCCTCCAGATGCGGTTGCAGTACTAGGCGTTGTAGATCTCCTGCATCGCCTTCGTCGCGCTCGGCTGTGCTGATTTCGGCAGACAGTTCGTGACATTGCGGTCCTTGTGAACCCAGCACCTTTGATGCCGTGCAGCTGGGAACACCTCACTGAAGGCCTTCCACAGGCCCATCGCGACGTCGCCGACGACGAGCTCGGGACGGCGGCGCGACCTGGCTGGCCCGCACCGACGCCGACTGCCTGCCGCACCCCGGCTGGACGGCCGGCGCCCGCCACGCCCTGCGGCGTGGCGCGGGCCTGGTCTGCGGGCGCATCGACGCCCAGGATCATTCGGGAAGGTACGCCTTCTACGTCCCTCCCAGGATCGATCCACAGGTTCCAAGCATTGCTCCGCGCTTTTGCCACCCATACGAGCGTCGCCAAGCCGACATAGTCGGGCAGGGTGCAGCCGAGCAGATCTACGAACTGCTGAAGCTGCTTCCGGATGCCGAGGCCACTGTTTCTCTGTAGTGGCCGATCACCCATGCCAGTTGAGTACCAGCACTCAGGCAAACTGTCCTGCTCCGCTCATAGCGTTTAGCCCATGCACATAGACCACGCTGCTCGCGGCCCCATACGCCGGGCGGGCATCACTGCGGTGGCCTCCTGCCTGCCGGAGCGCGAAGTGACGTCCCGGCAGCTCCAGAAGCGCATCACCGCCGCCTCCGGGCTGTCCCTGCCGACTCGAATGCTCGAACGGGTCACCGGCATCGCCTCGCGCCGGGCGGCCGCAGAGGACGAGTACGCCTCGACGCTCGCGGTGCGGGCTGCCCGTGTCGCGCTGGACAGGGCCGGGCTCGCCCCGTACGACGTGGACCTGCTGGTGTTCGCCTCCGCCACGCGGGACGTGGTCGAACCGGCGACCGCGCACATCGTCCAGGCCGAACTCGGGTCCCGGGCCCACGCGTTGGACGTGACCAACGCGTGCAACAGTTTCGTCAATGGCATCGACATGGCAAGGGCCATGATCCTCGCCGGTCGCGCGCGCCGGGCCCTGGTCGTCACCGGGGAGACCCCGAGCCGCGCGGTGCGGCACGAGCCGTCCGGTTCCGAGCAGCTCCGGGACGGGTTCGCGGGGTATACCTTCGGCGACGCGGGAGCCGCGGTCGTCCTGGAGGTGGTGGAGCGGGGCGGCGTTTTCGACGTGGACACCGAGACGCACTCCGAGCACTGGTCGGTCGGGGGGATCTTCGGCGGCGGTTCGCGCCACCCCCGCGGGGACGATCACACGTACTTCCACGGTGATGGCAGCGAGCTGCGCGAGGTGTTCGAGAAGGTCGGCACGTCGGTGCTCGACCGGATGCGTCAGCGCACCGGCCTGGCGTGGAGCGACTTCCGGCACATCCTGGTGCACCAGGTCACCGTGCCGTACCTGGAACGGTTCATGGAGCTTACCGGCGTCCCCCGGGACCGGCTCGTCGTCACGGTGCCCGAGCTCGGCAACATGGCAAGTGCCACGCTCGGCGTGCAGCTCGACCGCGTCCACGAGGGCCTGGAGGCCGGTGACCGTGTCCTGTTCGTGGGCCTGGGCGGCGGCGTGAGCATCATGACCATGGTGTGGGAGAAGGCATGAGCGCCCTGTGGGTGGTGGTGCCCGCGCACCAGGAGGCCGCGCGCATCGGCACCACGCTGGACGCCCTTGCAGGCCAGCGCGACCGTGACTTCACCCTCGTCGTCGTGGACAACGCCTCCAGCGACGGCACCGCCGCGGTCGCATACGACTTCGCCCGCTGGGCGCCCTTCCCTGTCCACGTCCTCAGCGAGCCGGAGAAGGGCGTGGGCTGCGCAGTGGACACCGGCTTCCGGTACGCGATCGACGGCGGCGCGACCTGGCTGGCCCGCACCGACGCCGACTGCCTGCCGCACCCCGGCTGGACGGCCGGCGCCCGCCACGCCCTGCGGCGTGGCGCGGGTCTGGTCTGCGGGCGCATCGACGCGCGCCGCGACGAGCACGGACCGCTCGGGCGGGCCGCCTTCCGCGCCCTGGTCCGCGTCGCCGCCTTCTTCGGCCGGATACGCCCCGCCCATCACCACCGCCACGGCTACCTCGCCCCCTACCGGATGCACGCCGGCAACAACATGGCTGTCACGGCCGCGCTGTACGAGGCCGTCGGCGGGATGCCGCGCCGCCCGTCCCCCACCGACCGCCTCTTCCTGAACCGGGTGCGCCGCCACACCACCGCCATCGTCCACGCCCGCGACATGGTCGTGGAGAACTCCACCCGCCGACTGCGTGCCTACGGCCTCGTCGGCACCGCCCGCTGGTACCTCGACAAAGGACCGGGCCGCCACGGGGAGGACCCCCGCTGATGCTCGACACCCTCGCCCGCGCCCTGCGCCGCCGCCCCGACCTGCCCGCCGTCCTCGGCACCACCCGCACCGGCGCCGTACGCACCAGGGCCACCTACGGGGACCTGGCCGACCTCACCGACCGCTGCGCCGCCGCCCTGCACGCACGGGGCGTCGGACGCGGCGGCACCGTCGGCGTCGCCGTCCGGCCCGGGCCCCGCGCCCTCGCGGTGATGCTCGCCGTGCACCGGCTCGGGGGGCGCGCCGCGGTGCTCGACCCCGGCGCCGGACCGGACGTACTACGCGCCCGGCTCGCCCTGGCCCGCCCCGGCCTGGTCATCGCCGACGCCACCGCCCAGGCCGTCGCCGGATGGGCCCGGCCGCTGGCTCGCCGCGCCCGCCTGGCCCTGCCGGACCTCGCGGAGCTGGGACCGGTGGTCACGGTCGGGCCCCGGATGCCCGGCTGCGCGCCCGCTCTGGACACCGGCCTCCGCGCCGCGCGGCCGCCGCGCCCGGTGGACGGGGACGGCGACGCGGTCGTCGTCTTCACCTCGGGCACCACCTCGCGCCCCAGGGCCGTGGTGCACACCCGCTCCTCGCTCGCCGCCAGCATGGCGACGGTGGCCGACCTGGTCCGGCCGGAGGCCGGGCGTCCCGTTCTCGGCGGTACCTTCTTCGTCCTCGTCCCCTCCCTCGCGAGCGGAGCGCCGGTCGCGCTGCCCGCCCGATCCACGCGGGTACTGGCCCGGCAGCTGCGCCAACTCGCCCCGCAAGCGACGTACCTGACGCCACCTCAGCTGCGGCGGCTGCTGGCCGAGGGCGGCCGGTTCGACGGGCGCGTGTGGACCGGGTCGGCCCCGGCGAGCGCCGAGCTGCTGACCCGCGTGAAGCGGGCTGGTGCAGACGAGGCGTGGGGCGTGTACGCGCTGACCGAGCTATTCCCCGCCGCGGCCGTCGAGCAGGCCGACAAAACCGCCTTCACCGGCGACGGGGACCTGGTCGGCGCCCTCCTGCCCGGCGTGGCGGCGAAGACCGACGCCTCCGGGGAACTGCTGCTGTCCGGCCCCGCCGCCCGCGACCGCTACCTCGGCGAGGAGCCCGACCCGTGGGTCGCCACCGGTGACCGGGCACGCCTCGACGGCGGCCGGATCGTGCTGGAGGGCCGCCGCAAGGACATGATCCTGCGACACGCGGAGAACATCTACCCGGGGCTGTACGAGCCGGCGCTGCACGTCCCCGGCGTCGAACTCGCCCTGCTGGTGGGCGTCCCGGCCGGGGACGGCGACGAGCGCCTGGTCGCCGTCGTGCAGCCCGGCCCCGGGGCCGACTGCGACGCGTTGCGCGCGGCCCTGGCCGGACCGCTGGAACGCATGGGCTCCGCCCGGCCGGACGCGGTCCTGCTGGCCGACATCCCGCTGTCCGGCCGCTCCCAGAAGCCCGACCGCGCCGCCGCCGCCCGCCTCGCCGCCCGGCGCCTCACCGTCACCCGACCCGCAAAACGGAGCCGCACATGACCACGCCGGGCGACGGGCCGCTGTGGGTGGTCCCCGCCCACAACGAGGAGGCCGGGATCGGGGCCACCCTTGCCGCGCTCGCCTCCCAGAACGACACCGGCTTCACCCTGGTCGTCGTCGACAACGCCTCCACCGACGCGACCGCCGCCGTCGTGCGCCGCTTCGCCACCACCGCGCCCTTCCCCGTGCACCTCGTCCGCGAGGAGCAGCGCGGCACCGGAGCCGCCGCCGACACGGGCTTCCGGTACGCCGTCGCGAACGGCGCCGAATTGCTCGTGCGCACCGACGCCGACGGCCTGCCCGCCACCGACTGGATCGCCGCGGCGCGCGCCAAGTTCACACGCGGTACAGATCCGGCCTGCGGCCGGAGCCTCCCGCGCCGGGACGAGTTCCCCTCCCTCACCGAGCGCCGCCTCCTGCCGGCGGTCGTCAGGGCGACCGCGCTGTACGGGCGCTACCGCACGGAGCACCGACACCCGGGCTACCGCGCGCCCTACGTGCTGTGCCACGTCCACAAGCTCGCC
The DNA here is from genome assembly GCF_055563255.1 of Streptomyces sp. NPDC002958. Classification (NCBI taxonomy): domain Bacteria; kingdom Bacillati; phylum Actinomycetota; class Actinomycetes; order Kitasatosporales; family Streptomycetaceae; genus Streptomyces; species Streptomyces sp. NPDC002958. The sequence continues at coordinate 4,436 of NZ_JBVHDS010000035.1, forward strand.
ATCACCGCCGCGCTCCACCTGCGCTGTGGGGGCACGCCCCGCACCCCGCTGGAGGCACCGCCCGAGGACGTCGTCCTCCTCAACCGGGCGCGCGAGCACAGCGACCGGATCGCCCGGGCCGGGCGGATGGTGGTGCACACCAGCCTGCGCCGCCTGCGAACCCGGGGCGCCCGCCGGACCCTGCTGTGGTGCTGGGACCGCCGCTACCGCCCCGCCGACTTGAAGCAGGTGCACGTCAGGTGACCACGGCTCTCGCCACGCCCGCCGCATCCGCCCTCCGCGCCGCCCGGCGCCGCGACCGGCGCGTGTACACCCGCTCCCACCCCCTGCTGTTCGCCCTCCTCGCCGTCACCCGCCGCCGCGCGGTCACCCGCATCGGCGGAACGATGCTGGTGCACGGCTCCGAGCCGTACCAGCAAGCCCTCACCCGCATCCCGCTGGACCGCACCGCCACCGGCACCACCGGCGGCGCCGCCCGGGAACTGTCCACGGGCGGAACGCTGTTCGACCAGGAGGGCACCGGTCACCGCGCCACCCGGCGCGCCGTCGCCGACGATCTCGGGGCGGCGGGAATGGAGCGGCTGCGCCCGGTGTGGCACGACGTCCTGAACAGACGCCTCGCCCCGCTCGCCGAGGGCCGCGACATCGACCTCGTACCACTGGCCCGCGAACTGGCCGGGGCCACCGTCTGCGCGCTCCTGGGCACGACCGGCGACCCGGAAGGCATCGCCGCGGCATCCGCGGAGGCAGCGGCCGCAGCCGTACGCGACCACCTGCCCGGCCCCCGGCCGCCGGGGACCGCACGCGCCGCCGCCGCGGCGACGGCGCGGCTGGAGGCGCTGCTCGCCCCGGCCTGCGGCGAAGCGACGGAGCCGGCCCTTCGCACCATGCTCGCCGTCGCCGCCGTCAACACCACCGTCGCGGCCCTCCCGCGCGCCGCAGCCTGGTGCGCCGACGCGGGCCTCTGGGAGCAGGCGGCCGACGACCGGCTGCGCCCGACCCTGGTGGGCGAACTGCTGCGGGTGACCGCCCCCTCTCCGCTCCTGCCCCGCGTGGCGGCGGCCGACGCCGACCTGGGCGGCTGCCCGGTACGGGCCGGGAACCGCCTGATCCTGGTGGCACGGCACGCCGCGCGGGCCCACAGCGAACCACCGGACGCCCATCACCCGGCTCCGCCCGCCGTGGCCCAGCTCGTCTTCGGCGTCGGCAGCCACGCCTGTCCCGGCGCGCGCCTGGCCCGTGCACAGCTCGACGACACCCTCGCCGCGCTCGCCCCCCACCGCCCCACCGTCCTGCGCGCCCGCGTGGACCGGGGCGCGGCTCTGCCCGGCTGGCGCTCCCTCACCGTCCGGGCGGCCGACGGCCACCGACCTCCGGAGAACCGATGACCACGATCGCCGTCACCGGCGCGAGCGGCTTCTGCGGCTCCCACGTCGCCACCACGGCCGCCGCCCGCGGCGCCGACGTCCTGTGCGTCGGTCGACGCCCCGGCCCGATCGGCCGGCACGTTCCCTGGGACGCCGCGCGCGAGGTGCCGGACCTGTCCGGCGCCGACCTCGTCGTGCACTGCGCGGCGGCGGTCGGCGACCCGATGGCCGACACCCCGGCCGAGGCTGCCATGCACGCCGTCAACGTCGACGGCACGGCGCGGCTGCTGGAGGGGGCCGCCGGTCGGCCGGTGGTGTGGGTGAGCAGCGCCAGCGTCTACGCACCCGGCCCCGGGCGCTCCCGCATCACCGAGGATCATCCGGTGCGCGGGCACCTGAACGCGTACGGCCGCACCAAGGCAGCCGGTGAGGCGCTGGCGCTCGCCGCGGGCGCCGTGGTGCTGCGGCCGCGGGCGGTCTACGGCGCCGGGGACCCGCACCTGGTGCCCCGGCTGCTGTCCCGCGTCCGCCGTGGACTGCTCATGCTGCCGGGGCCGAGCGTCCGGCTCAGCCTCACGGCCGTCGAGAACCTCACCAACGCCTGCCTCACGGCCGCTGGCTGGCCGCGGGGCGCGTACAACATCGCCGACCCGGCGCCGTACGAACGGGACGAGGCGGTCCGGACGGTCCTGCGCGCCCACGGCGTACGGGCGCGCATCGGCCACATCCCGCTGCCGGTGGCCCAGACCGTGGCGGCCGCCGCCCAGACGCTGGCCCGGCTGCGCCCACACAGGGAGCCGCCGCTCACCCGCTACGCCGTCGACCAGCTGGCGCACTCCGTGGTCCTGGACGTGTCCAAGGCCGAGTCCCAAGGGTGGGTAGCTGGTCACGCTCTCAAGGACTACGAAACTGCCCTGCTGAGCAGATGAACGGCCGTAACACGGCAGGACGGTTGACCGCCGTAGGCGAATGCGGCCATCTCGCGTGCTGAGGGGATTCATCACACCACAGCGGCCGCCCCGTATTGGAACAGCCGTTGTGGTGGTCGGTGGCGCGCCAGAGCAATGAGCCAGGGCTACGGACCAGCGAGTGCGGCCTCCTGCCGCTATCGGCCTCACCCGCAGGTACGGCCGGCGCACCGAGCGGCTGCGCTCCACTCCGGCCGCAGTCGGTCTTGCCCTGGCCGGCCGGGTCGGCGCCCGGCCGGCTTCCGTCCTCGAGGTCGAGCGCTGGGCCGGCGGCGATGCGCTCCAACCGCGGCTGCGGCGAAACCGGAGGACACGGACAGCAACGCGTGGCTCATGGCCTCCCTGGCGGCCGCCGCTTCGGTATCGGCCGTTTGGTAATGCAGTGCGATGCCGTACGACTCAGATGCCCGATCCGTCAGCCCGTTGAGAGCGTGGGTGCCCGCGGATCACCGGTCGGCTCGAACCGCAGGTCGGGAGTGATCTTCTCTGCCCGTGTCACGCGGCGCTCCTGTACTGAAGTCTTTGATGCCAGTACTGAAGCACACGCTCAGTCCGGGCAGATCCCGCTCGGCAGCCAGGTGGGAAGGCCCTGTCGTTCGACCTCGGTGAGGTCGCGGCCGAGGATGTCGCACAGTTGGTCCTTCCATAGCTCGGGGTCGAGGTGAAGGAGGCTCACGTTGGTGTCGTCGGTGAGCCGCAGCAGAGTCTTTCCGTCCTTCGAGGCGGCGAGGAACTCCTGGTCCTCCGCGAAGTCGTAGGAATCTCCGCCGCTGGGATCGGCTACGTTCTCAAAGCGCACGGAGTTTCCGTTGGCCAGAAGGAACTCTGGGCCGCCTTGCAGGAACCCGGCTTGGTACCGGTCGTACGCCTGGAGGGGCCCGAAGGGACCGACTACCCTCTCCATGCGTCGCCCGGGCCGCACAGACCACACCTCCACCATGTCGCCCGTGGTCTTCACGGCTGCGTACTGTCCGCTGCCGTCGAGTACGGCATGGTCGACCATCGGATCGAAGCGGAGCCTAAGCGCCTTGTCCTCCTTGCCCGTTCGCAGGTCCACGGCATGGACGACCGGACTTCCCTTGATCATGATCTGCGTGTATCCCGGCTTCGGATACGGGTCCAGGAAGAACTGCGGCGGGTTCTTCTTGGTGAGTCCCAGGTCGTGTACGTCGATCGTCTTCGACAGACGACGGCCGGTCCGGGTGTTCCAGTGCTCGATGTGGCTGCCGGAGACCGTGAGCAGCTCGTCGTCGTCGACGAAGTAGAGTTCCACCTCGTCCGTTGCCTTCCCGGCCTTGTCGACCGGAGGCATGGCGGCCGTGATCTCCGTGACCTGCCGCAGGGACGGGACCTCCCAGACGCGGACCTTGTTCCGGCTGACAAGGTCGGCAGCGAGCGTCTGGGCCCGGTTGACCTTGATTCGCGGAGGTTCTCGGGACATGTCCATCGACTGGTCCCTTGAGGGTCGCTTCACCTTCTTTAGGGTGTTCGTGTTTCCGCGTACATCCATGTTGACGAGGGCCAGCATGTCGCCGTTGGCGCCTTCACGCAGCAGCATCGTGTTCTCGTTGCCGAGCAGCACCGGAGGACTGTCGGCGTCGATGGAGCCCACACTTAGCGGCCGAGCGGTCACGGCGGTCTCGTCCCAGATGACCAGGGCCAAATCCCCCGGCTCCCCGACCAGAGCCAGGTCGTCGAGGTCGGGGACCTCGCTGGGCCCCTCCGCCACTTCCACTCCCTTGCCCGGCCGCGTGCCAACGAGTGCCCACTCGGCCTCGGCCTTCTTCACTGCGAAATGCTCTCCCGTCGCGTCCATGGCGATGCCGCGGCAGTAGTCACCAGTCGAGTCGGGCTCATAGGTGGTGAGCACTCGTCCGTCCTCGACGTGCACCGCCCGGTACACGGCGCCATGCTCGCCTCGCCCCTTCTGGCAGAAGGCCAGCACACTGCCGTTGCCCGACAGCGCGAGGCTCGTCCTCACCGACGTGCGTACGCCGCTCGCCAGCGCCCGCGTCTTACCGGTATCGATGTCGACGGCCATTACCGAGGAGTCTGCGTCCGTCTCGTCGCCGTACCGCGGCTGGGCCACGAGTGTGTTCTCGTCCGGACCGAACCACGCCGTCTCCAGCGCGGGCACGCGTGAGGGCACCCCCCGTCCCTTTTCCGCCGCCAAGTCCCAGATCCGGGCCCGCCCGCCCACCATCATGACCACTTCGCTGGCGTTGGGGGAGAAGTCCGCGAGGCCGAGGTTCTGACCGAACGACCTCACCTCGATGTCGCCGAAGTCGCTGTTGCGGATCGTATGCGCCGGGCCCAGCACCTCCTCGGCGTCGCGATGCACGTCATGCCAGACGAGGGTGCCACCCTCCTGCACCGAGAAGTAGGCGATCCTCCGACCGTCCCTGCTGACCAGCGGGTAAAGGACCTCCCGGGCGAGACGCAGATATTCGCGATGAATCCTTCCCCCGGCACCGCGGACGAACAACACCGCGCTGCTCTGCCCGCTCGCCGCCCCTCCGATCTTGGTCGTCACGAGGGTCACCGCACCGTCCGTACTCATCGCCACGTCTTTCACCGGTGACTCGGTGCCGGTCAGTACCCAGGAGTCGTTCTTGAACTGGTCGTACCTGCGCAGCAGGGCATTGCGGGCCTCCCGCGTCGGTGCGACGTCATGAGCTGCGATGGCGACCAGGGCGGCCAGCCCCGGATCCCGCTTCGTCAACTCGTCGGCGAGGGATGCCAGCGAACGCGACCGCCCTTCCGCCTCCCGCTGCGCGCTGACCTGCGACTGGTGGACGAGGAAGGTGCCTAATCCGGCGATCAGCGCGAGCACCAGCGCGGCTGCGGTCCATGCGGTACGTATGCGGTTGCGCCGTGTACGGTGATGCCGCCGTGCGAGGTCGAGGAATTCCCGTTCCTCTGGGGACAGCTCTGTCTCGCGGCCGCGCAACCGGTTGCGCAGGGAGAGGAGTTGCAGCGGGGCGGGCAGCAGGTCCGGTGACCGGTTCGTCTTCTGCCAGCGGTCGAGGTCATGCGCGAGTTCAGCCCTGCCGGCCAGGAAATCCCCGTCGGCCTTCACCTGCTGCGCGAGCGTCGGCCAGGCGCTGATCAGCGCCTCGTGGGCGAGTTCGACACTCTGCGGTTCCCCCTCGTCCCCGTGCAGTACGAGCAGCCGCCGCGCGGCGAGTGACTTCGCGATCCGCCACCTGACCTCACCGGCTTCCTCCCGGGTGAGCATGCGGCGCAGCGGCGCCCCGCTGCCCGGCAGCACCCTGACCAGGCCGGTGAGCAGCCGCAACGCCTCGTTCTTGTCCCCGTCCTTGTCCCCGCCCTTGTCTTCGTCCTTGTCTCTGCCCCTGGCCTTGTGCTGCTTCTCGACGCACTCCTTCCATGCCTGCTCGGCGTGGAGTTTCAGGGCCCCGGACACGCCGTCGTTCTCTTCGTAGGTTGCGGTCCGCAGCCGTCCGGCGGCCTGGTGCTCCCACAGCTGGGCCAGGACGAACCCCAGGAGGGGCAGGACTCCCGGTTCGCCGCCCGCGTCGTCGACGATGCGCCGCTCGAGGCCCGGTTCGTACTCCACGGTCGAGATGCGCTTAACCGGCTCACTGATCACTTCTGCGAGCTGGTCCCGGGACATCGGCGTGAGCGGGACCGTCACACCTTTCTTCAGCGCGGAGCCGAGGCGCGCGTGGTTAAGTGCCGCGTCCATGAAATCGGCCCGCAGCGTGACCAGCACCCGTAACACATTCTGCTGCTGCTCGGGGAACAGCAGACCGGCGACCTCCTCGGCCACTGCGTCGGAACCGTCCAGGAGGGCTTCGGCCTGGTCGAGTACGACGAGGAGCTGGTCAGCCGACGAACCAAGGGCACGGTGGGCGGTGTCCGCCAGCCCCAACTCGGCGAGCCATGACTCCACTTGGTTGGCGCTCTCCGCGCGCGGGGGACCATATTGCCTCGACCTCACGATCTCGAACAGTTCGGTGGCGAGCGCGGCCCGCAGGGAAGAGAAACGTGAGGCGTTCACCCGCAGAATCCGGTAACCGTCCTGCCGCATCCTCGGCACCACACCGGCCAGCGCGAGCGACGACTTGCCGCATCCCGACGGCCCGTACACCGTGACGGTGGGCTGATCGCCCCGCAGCGCGGTGACCACTCGCTCGATGTCGTCATCCCTGCCGAAGAAGACATCCGCGTCGTCCTCCTGAAAGGTGGAGAGACCGCGGAAGGGCGTGGCCGGGCTCACGAACGGCGCGAGTTCGGGCACTTCCTTCAGCAGGGTCCTCATCCGCAGGACGAATGCCTGCTGGGCCTCGCGCACAGGCTGCGCCGCTACCATCATTCCGACGGCGGCACCCAGTCTGTTGTCCCAGACAGGGCTGCCGCTGAAGCCCCCTTTGATGTAAACGGCTTCACCGTTGGCTCGCGAGAGCTGGATCCAGCCCTGGCGGGTGGGCCCGCGGAACCTGCCGCTCTGCCAGATTCCATCCAGGTTGTCGTCGGTGAAGCCTACGGCGCGCGCATCGTGGTCCCATACGCCGCGCTGCGGGTCGGCCGTGGGAAGCGGACGGGCTCCGGGGATCCGGTTCCGCAATCGCAGGACGGCGATGTCTCCGCTCTGATCGGGTCTGATCGGTATCCAGCGCTGGACCTCGGCACTGTGGTCGCCCCCGTCGACGCCATCGGCATTCCCGGCCAGCGGCACGTCGACCGTGACCTCGGTCCCGGCCTCAACAGCGTCCTCCCGGCTCCTGTGCAGCGCGTCCGACACCACATGGGCGCAGGTCAGCACCAGATCCGGAGCGACGAGGAAGCCCGCGCCGCCGATCGCGCCGTCCGGCCCCTTGACCCGGACGATCGCCGAGATCAGTGCCGGCTCTGCCTCCTCGGCATCCCGCTCCTGAACGTCCGTCACTGCGGCTCCGTGCCTCCGTTGTGCCTAAGCGATGTCAACTCTCTTGACCAGAATCTCCGTTGGTGTCTCTCGCGTCGCTTCTGTTCCAGGTCAGGCTCACGGAGAAATTGGCCGCTGTCGCTGTGCTGGCAATCACCACGTCCGCCTCGGCCGACAGTGACACCCCGAACTCCAGCGTGATCTCGTCGGGCGCGTTCGCAAGCCCCTTGAACCGTTCCACAAAACTCTCCGCCACGGGGCGTACGGTGTCCAGCATCTGCCCGAGCGACCGTTCGGCCCGCGCTATGGAGCGGCCTCCTCGGCCCACGCGGACGAGCGTCTCGTCCACCTCTCGGATCTGGACACGCACGGATTCGTCGTTGCCGTCACCCAGAGGAACTTCCACTGTGTGGACCGGGCGGTCGCTCATGACTCTCCTCCATTACTCGGGGGTTGGAGATCGTAGCGGTACCTGTTCCCCGGCAACCGCGTACCCCGACGATCGCCCCATCTCTGCGAAGCTTCCATGGCTGACGTCCAACCGACCGGGGACGACTCCCAGCTGACGACGGCTTGGAATCAGTTGACCGGCACCGATCCGAGATCATCAGACTTTGCAATCGCCCTGGTCGCACAGTCAGGTCAGGTTTTGAGGTAGATCATCCGCAAAAGAGATATTCACTGAGTGAACGGACCGGGCCTCTCGTCCGCGATTCCCGGACGAGAGGCGGTCGGTGGCGGGCTGCCCGGCATGGCGGAGATCGATCCCGAGGCCCGGGAGCGGCGGCTGCAGGACGCCGAGGCGCTGCTGCTGGCGAACGGCCATCGCCGCGTAAGGGACCCACTTCAGATTTCTGTCAATTGCGTTACGTGGAACAGGACAAGCGTCGAGGAGGTATCGGCCATTCCTCCTCGCGGAGTCTTATCGAAGTGGCCCTCCGCCTCAATCATGGCCGTGTCCATGCCAGATTCCTGTGAGGGGGAAAACCATGAGATTCCGCGCAAAGATCACTGCAGGTGTGGGCGCGGCCGCACTGACCATGATGTTCACCGCCACGACTCCTGTCGCGTCCGCAGCAGCCGACAAGAGCAACCCTGGCCCGACACCCGCGAGGTCTCTGCTGCCACGTGGACCCCGACCGCCACACTGACAATGGCCCGATCAGGGAGTGCTACGCGGCCGGATGCGCCGAGGTGTGGCGGCCGGGCCCCGGCGAAACGGTTCGCTGGAGCCACTACGCCTACAACGGTTCCGGCAACCGCTGGTATTACGTCCAGTACGTCGTCGGCAACGGCACGCCCCACACTTTCTACGGCTGGATCTACTGCGGCAATGTCACCGCTTCCTGCTGAGCACCTGGTTTTCCTTCCGGTGTTCGCCAGGTCAGAGTGAAAGGCGAGGCACGGCATTTCCAGTCCTCGTCCACGGCACGGCTCAGGCCCGCCATGGGGCACTCGTATGCCCGGCCCGGGGCGTCACGACACCAGGCCGGCCCCCTCCAGCTCGGTCAGCCGCACGGTGCACAGACCCCCACGCTCGGCCTTCACCTCCGTCACCTTCAGCTGCGTCCCCGGCGCGAGGATGTACTCCTCCTCACCCGTGAACGCGGAGAACTGCCGGATCCCCACCGCCCGCGCGGGCGTCACCTCGAACAGCGTCCGCCGGCCACGCCCGCCGAGGAACGCGCGGGCCACACCCGGCTCGGACGTGCACGACGACACGCCCCACCACGTCACCGTCCGCCCCAGCGGGTACTGGGAGCGCAGATCCAGCGCCACACCACGCCACAGCGGCCGCGTCTGCGCCGGCAACGCCTCCATCGCCGAGAACAGCAACCGCAGGTACGGCAGGTACGGCACCACGCGCTCGCGGTCCGACGAGCGCAGCACGGCGTTGATCTCGCGGTAGAAGCCCGACTCGCACGTGTACAGGTAGAGGGCCGAGATCGCGTCGGCCGACAAGGCGCCCACGGCCTCCCCGGACAGCGCGCCCGCGGACGCCGCCTCCTCGGCCTTCGTCTCCCCGAAACGGCTCGACAGATCGATATGCCGATCCAGGTGCGCGAGCACCCGCGAGAACGGCTCGACGGCCTTCCGGAAGTCCATCAGCGGCGTGTCGAACACCCCGGTGACGGGCGGCAGGACGAGGCCCTCGTCCTTGACGCTGGTGAGCCGCTCCAGATACAGCTGGTGCAACTCCATCGTGGACGCGATGAACGCCCCCATCCGCTGCGCGACACCACCGTCCTGCGGCCCGCCGGCCCCGCCCGACTGGTCCCAGCCCATCCGCGGCAGCCAGTCGACCGGCTCGGACCCCACCGCCGCCAGGGCGTCGTTCACCTGGGCGAAGTGGTCGCCCTCGCAGAACAGATCCCCCTGCGCGGCCGGATTGGCGTGGTCCAGGTGACGGACCTGCACCCCCGGGTACTTCTTCTCCAGCCGCTGGACAACCCTCTTCAGACTCCGGGCGTGCGCGCCCCACCAGGCAAACACCACCCCCCGGTCGTCCTCCTCCACCGCGTCCTGCTTCGCCCGGAGGATCTCCTCGACGATCTGCTCGGCCACGGGGCGCCAGAACGACGTGTGCCGATCGGTCGCCATCGCCCCATCCGCGCTCGCCGTGAGGGACGCGTTCAGCAGCAGCACACCCTGGGTGAGCATCGCCTGGAACCACTCGGGCGGCTGAACCGTGTCCTCCTTCTTCAGCAGGGCGCGGACGTCGGCGATCGGGGTCTTCTTGACGATGCCGTACTTCCACATCGCGGCCGCCTTTATGAGGCAGCGGATGCTGACGACCCGGCCGAACTGGCTGTCCTTCCAGTCGATGAAGGTGTTGTCGAACATTGCGATGCCGGTCGCGCTCTCCGCCCGCGGATAGGGGTTCTGTCCGAAGACGACCACCTTCCACTTCTCCGGCGGATGCGGCTTCAATGCCTGGAACGTCAGCTCGCGCACCGGAACGACCTCCGGGCTGCGCTTCGGGCCGATGAAGTCGGCGGCTCCCGGCTGCGCCTCGATCACCGGTCCGAGCAGCGGCAGCCACGGCTCGCCGCCACCGGTGAACAGGCTGGCCAGTCCCAGCGGATCCCCGGCCGGGGAACCGGCATCGCCCGCGGCCGTCACGTCGACATCACTCACGAGGGTGGAACTCCCGATACTCGAACCGGACGCCTCCACGGGCGCCCCGGCATGTTGAACAGATGCGGCAGGGGCGTCGCGGGTGTCCGCGCCCTGGGCGGCACCGGCCTGCGAGGTCTTCGGGTCAGTGACGAAAGGAAGGCCGCTGCGGCACGTTGATCCGGACCCGCCGTGCGGACCCCGCTCCCTCGATGTCGTCGAGCTGCCCCAGTACGGCGGCCCGCAACTCGTCGTAGTCCGCGAAACCGTGGTCGTGGAAGAGGGTGTAGCCCGTCCACATCAGGTTGGCGCACACCTTCGCGGGCACCTGCCCGGTCTGCGCGCCCATCCCGACGAGGGCCACCGACCGGATGCTGCCCGGCTTCGCCCGGTTCTGTAGATGCACCGCCTGGAAGGCGGCCGCGCAGGCCAGGGCCACGTTCATCGTGTCGCTGACGTTCTGCGACGACTGGCGCATGGTGGGCGTCGAGATCAGGTACCGGGGTACGTCCGCCCCGGACGGGACGCACACCGCGCTGCCCACCGGCAGCCGTCCGCCGAACCGGTCGCGGATCGCCCGCTGCACCCGCACCTGGATGCCCGCACCGAGGTACCGCTTGACGACGGCGTCGACCCCACCGTCCATCCGGCCACGCTCGTTGGTGGGGGATACCCAGGCGTCGGCGTCCACATCGAGAAGGGAACCCCGCCTGATCTCGACCTCCGGCGTGTCCGCGAACGCGGACCGCCAGGCCGTCACCACCTCGTCGTTGACGTCGACCAGGACGACGCTCAAAGCATGCCTGACACCCACGAATTCACCCCTCTCACCCCGTGATCTCGAACAATCCCGAAGCTACCGCGCGCCACTGACAGCGCCGTTCGACAGGGTTGTCCGAGCAGGGGAGCAGGGGGCAGGGGAGCAGGGGCAGGGAGAAGCGGAAGCCGATGACGAGCGGTCAGGAACCCGCCGCCAGCGTGGCAACACCCGGCCCGGAGAGGTTGTCCAGTGCCACGCGGCGCCCCGACACGGCGAGCAGCAGGAAGAGGCCGGGGCGGTCGCCTCTCCGGTCCGGTTCCGATCGCCGGGTCCGTGTCCGTCGCCGTCAGGCGGACCCGGTTCACCAGCTTCTGGCGCCACCGAACGAGGACCACTGCGGGCGCAGCACCGACCGGTGGGCGGCGCTCGCCGCCGCCATGACCTTCGAGTACGGCGAAGAGAAGATCTCCTTCGGAGAGCTCCTCGACTCCCTGGACGGCGTTCTGCCCGAGCGCAGACATCCTGACCTCGCTGCTTCGCCGAATCATTCCGTCTGTTCCAGGCGGCTGCGGTTCGATTTGGCGGCTGGCCGGAAGGCGATGTCTCGGCTCCTTGCCGACCTGCTCGACCATCGCCGTGCAGAGGGCCTCGTCCGTCAGCGGCGTCTTCGTCCAGGGGCTGGCGATCCGCCATCCGTCCTGTGCCAGTGTCCGGGTAGCGGCGCCGGGGTCGAATTCAGCGGCGGCCTATATCCCCCGCCGCATCCAGAAACGGCTCGGCTACCTCAGCCCGATCGAGTTCGAGGGGAAGCACTACGCCGACCAGGCAGCGACCGAACCAGTGAACCTGAATTCACGTCAACCCGCCCTGACCAGCTAGTCAGCCACTCCCGCCCAGCGGGGGAACCTCAGTGGTATCTGTAGCGGGCGTGGCTGTCATGGGCCGGTACACCCCGCCCCGTGCCGCTGTCTCGGGAACGGTACTTCTGATCCTTCGGTGCCCGTGCGGCGGCACCGTGATGGGTGGCTTTATCGAGCAGTAGTGACGTCACTTGTCGACGGGTTTGGGAGGCGCCCAGAACCACGGTCGGGTGATGTTGACGAGTTCGGGAGGCGCTCGGGTTCTTGCCAGGGCAGCATCGGGATGCTCCTGGTGAAAGATCCTGGTCATGCCGCAGATCTCGACTGCGCGCTCACTCAGCAGCTCCTGCACGACAGTCATCCCGCGCGACGGCCCGGACGGGTGACAGCCGTAGTCGTGCTGCCCGCCGCAGGTCGCCGGGGTGCCACCGGGCCCGTAGACAGAGAAAGTGCAGCCCGCGGTCCGTGACAGGACGACCCGGGCTGCTGCCCCTCACATCGCGGCCTGCGCCACCCCAGAGGGCGCAGGCCGCGGCGACACCCGACAGAAGGAGCCGACGGTGATGCCAGGCCCGAACCCCACCCCCGTCACCCCGGTTGGCTGACAGGTGCTGCGCCTCCGGTGGAGCCGATGCTGGCCCAGGCCCGCGAGACGGTGCCCGCGCCGGGCGCGCTGCCCGGCGGCCTTGCCTTCGAAGCCAAGTTCGACGGCTACCGGGCACTGCTGTTCACCCCAGCCGGACCGGGCGGGCCGACGCTCCTGCAGTCGCGGCGCGGCTCGCTGATCCAGCGCCACTTCCCCGACCTCGTCGCCGCCGCGCGCCAGCTGCCTCACGGCCTGGTCCTTCACGGCGAAGTAGTGGTGTGGGCGGGGGACAAGCTCTCGTTCGAGGCACTCCAGCGCCGGGCCTCCTCCGGTAGCCGGACCGCCCAGCAGCTGGCGGAGGCGATGCCCGCGCACTTCATCGCCTTCGACGTCCTGCAGATCGACACCCAGGAGCTGCTCACTGAGCCGTACGAGCACCGCCGGCAGCCCTTGAGGACCTGTTCACCGAGCACGGTCTGGCGGCGCCGTGGACGCTGTGCCCCATGACGACCGACCCGGCCATCGCCCAGGAGTGGCTGACCTCCTGGACCAACGTCCCAGGCGTGGAGGGCCTGGTCATCAAAGGGATCGGACAGAAATGCAGACTAGGCGCCCGCGGCTGGTTCAAGATCCGCCGCCGCGAGACCACACCGAAGCGATCATCGGTGGACTCAATGGAACCCTGCACCGCCCGCAGCTGCTCGTCCTCGGCCGTTACGACACAGACGGCCGGCTGCGTACGGTCGGCCGGACGGCCGAAGCCAGGCGAATGCGCAGGTGAACGCCGTCAGCCCAGACGTAGACGTAGTCCGTGGCCGACAGATCGCGGTCCATGAGCGCCTTGTGGTCGGCCTGCCACTGCGCGGTCAGCCGCGTGACTGTCGCGGGTGAGAGGCCGGCGGAAGAGCCGAGGAACTGCTCCAGCGCGGGCACGAAGTCACCGGACGACGGACCGTGCAGGGTAGAGCAGCGGCAGCACCTTGCTTTCCTCGCCCCGGACGTCATCGCCACGATGAGCCGCCTCCCCGCCTCGGCCACGTTCGAGCCGGGCCGTCCGAAGGCTGTTCTGCGCGCGGCCATGGCGGACCTGCTCCCCACTTTGATCAGCGGCAGGGCGGTCAAGGTCCCCTTCGACGCCCTCTACGCCCGCGGCCTGCGGGCACACGGCGACGAACTCATCGCCTGTGCCGTTCCGCCAGGCATCCGCTGGTTCCGGAGATGTTCGACGTGGAGACGCTGCGCCGGGCGGTGCGGGAGGCCCCGGCTCGGCACGGGAGACTCGTACTCATGGGACCGTGTGAACAGCTCGTTCGCCCTGGTGGCCTGGCTGAAGCGGCTCATCGCTGGCTCTTGATGTCCCACAGGGTCCGCACATGCGGGCCCGCGATGAGGTCGACGAGGCCGTAGCGGCTCACCAGCTCGCGTTGTTCCGCCGGTGAGAGGACGCGGCTCTCCTCTCCCTTGCGCGCGACGGTCGTCGTCACGTTCGCGCCCTGCGGGCCGAACTTCCAGTAGACGGTGACGAAACGCGCATCCCTCGTGTACTCGTCGAGCGCGTTGTTCTCGTGCACCCTGGCACGGTAGATGAGGGAGTCGACGCCCCTTTGCTGGTCCTGCTTCACCTGTCCGGAGATCTTGTCCCCACCCCAAGAGTTCCCCACGAACTGGAGCGGCGGCTGCAGCACGAGCCGGTCCTTGCGCGCGAGGCTCGCGGTGGCGTAGAGCGCCACCTGGTCGTACGGCGTGTTCATGGGCAGTTGCACCACCAGTCGGGTGGCGAAGGTGCCGCTCGACTCGATCCATTGGCCAGCAGGCATCCACGGTTTCGCCGCCACCAGCTCGCCGGGCTGGTACACCTCCCGGCGGGAGAGCGGGTTCACCGCCGAGGATTTGGACCACTGCTCGGTGTCGTCCCGCCACTGCTGGCGGAGTCGGTCCCCAGGGCTGAGCGGCACCCGTAACCCCATGGCGTGGAACTCGGTGCCGAGCACATAGAAACCCACGGAACCGTGGTTCTGGATGGTGATGTCGACCGGTACGGAGAAGGCCTTGCCGTCCTTGCCGGGCACCGCCGTTCCTATGGACAAAGTGATGAGAGGCTCGGTCTTCCGCTGGTACGGCACATAGAGGTTCTGATAGCTGAAATTGGCGACCGCGATGACCGAGGAGACGATCACCGCGGCGGCCACCCGCTTCGGAGCGGGGATCAGGACCCTCGTCCGCCACACCGTGAGAACGGCCCATGCCGAACCCGCCGAGAGCGCGGCGAACAGCGCCGGATACCACTTTGAATCGCCGTCCTTCAACGTCTCGAGCAGAACCAGGAGGTTGGTCAGCAGGGCCGCGAACGCGCCGATCAGAGCGACCAGGCCGGAGTACGAGAAGGAGTGCCGGATCCAGTGGTCCAGCACCGCGCCGGCGCCCAGCAGGGTGGTGAGCGCGACCGCGAGAAGGGCGGCACCGGTGATCCGGCCCAGGAAGGTCAGCGCATGGGCGAAGTCCTCGAAGCCGAACCGGGCCAGCAGCAGCGCCGTCAGGATCAGGGTCAGCAGCATGACCGCGAGGGACACGCGTGACTGCCAGGTTCGCAGCGAGGGCCGTACCACTTTCGGGCGCAAGCCGGGGTGGGGCCTGGGGGGAGTCCGCATACGATCACCTCCTGAGACCGGCTGTCGTGCACCGCAGGTGTGCGGCGCGGCCTCAGGAGACCTGCTGCCGCGCCGTGGGTCCGAGCACCATCGTCCGTGGTGATCCACCGGGTCGCCATCGGGACGCCTCCGGACGTGGGGCCGTTCGGCGCGGTGGGCGCGGCCGTGGCGCTGCTCAACCTCGCACCGGGCCCCGCTCGATCGCCCGGTGGCGACCGTCGGCTACCGGCACCTGCGCGAGCGCACCGCACCCGCCAGCGTGGTGCCCAGGACCGGAGCGACCAGGACGTGGGCGCTGTACCCCGGGCACGGCACCATGCAGGACGCGCACCAACGTGCCGCGTTTCATGACGCGGAACTACCGGGGCAAGGGGCCGCTGACAGTGCATTGGTTACACCGCGAGGGCGGTCCCGGCCGCTGCGACAAGGTCGTCGGCAGTGCGGATCGCGTGCTCGCGGGCTGCGCGGAGGGTGGTGTCGTCGGGGGCGGCCCGCAGCCCGCACGCGGCGTCGGCCGCGGTCTGCGCGGCGGGGGCGAGGGCGGGCAGCAGGATGGAGACCCGCAGGAGCGGGGAGGTGATCGCGGATCGGGTGGTGTGGCTGACGCTCTCAGACCTGCCCGACCCGGTGGAGACCCCGGACGCTATGGGCGACCTCAGCGAGGAAGAGGAGCAGATCCTCGCGCTCTGCATGCGCGGCATCCGCCAGTTCGAGGACGCCTGGTAGGTCATGGGCAAGACCATGGCCAACATCAGCAACCGTCGCCTGTACCGCAAGACGCACGCGACCTTCGCCGACTTCGCCCGCGAGGTCTTCCAGAAGTCCCGCCCGCTCGCGTACGAGGAGATGACCTCGTACGCGAGCGGGGAGCTTCTGTCTGCACGCGCAGACAATCCGTTCGAAAGAGATTCGAACGATGTGTCTGCACGTGCAGACACCCCCACCATCGACAAGAAGGCCGCCGGTGCGCTCAACCCGATCACCAAGGACTACGGCCCCGAGACATCCGTCGCCGTCCACGAGACCATCAAGGACGCCACCGGCAAGACCGTCACCGTCAAGGTGATCACCGGCATCGTGCAACAGCTCCCCCGCAAAGACGAGAGAGAGCTGACCCAAGAAGAGCTGACAACCCTGGCCCGCGAACTGGCAAGCAGCCAGAGCCAGAACGGCAGCCAGGACGAGCCGGTTGACGCGGCGCTGCGCCAGGCCGTGAGCCAACGGGTCCGCCAGCTGGCCGACGACCTCAAGTGCGGCCGAATCTCTCAGCAGGAACTGCACCGCACCCTCGCGGCCTCCTTCGCAGACACTGACGATCCTCGTGTCTATCAAGCACTGGTCCGCTGGATGAAGGACCGAGATCGGAAGGCGCCGCAACGACAGGCATAGCGGTGTTGGAACGAACTCGCCACGGGCCCCGGGAGATCCCCCGGGGCCCGTGGCGAGTTCGTCCGTTCAACAGCGACGCTGCCGACCGCGAGGTTGTGTCACCGATCCGGGAGCTTGCGCCGCAGCACGTCCATCGACTTCTTCATGTCGCCGAGCTGGTCACCCAGAACACGGAGACGCCATTGCATGTGCTCCATCCGCACGGACGCGGCCAACGTCGCGAAAGTCTGGGCCAAAACCGCTGCGCCCGGATTCCTTGCCGCTGCCCGGCCCCGGCCGAACCTGGCCCTGTTCACCGGCGGCAGGGGTCTCGGCCGGCTCGGCCGCGCGGGCCATCACGGGGAACCCTGCGCACGCCCGACGGCGGGTACGTACCAGGACCCCGCTACGACTGATCGCGGTGCCCGAGCCGGGACCGCGGTGCAAGACCTGCAAGTCCGGTCCGCGCAGGCCAGGCCGTGCTCCACGGATCGACGGCGGAGCAGCTCCGGTTACCGGCAGCGGCCGGCGCAGGAAGAAGGCGGCGTTCACTGTGGCTGTCAGGGCCTGGCTGCTCAGCAGGGGGACCGGGGTGTGTTCGGTACGGGCGGGCGCCGGAAAGGGGTGCCTGGCCCGGACCGGATGCCGCTGCTATTGGCGGGCGGGGACGCGAGCCTGCAGGGCGGCGGCTCCTTCCCGGGCGGCTCCGTTCGGCAGGTGCAAGGGCGGATGGGCGGCGGCCCGTTCGGCGAGCAGCAGGGCCGAGCACTCGCTCGGCGGCATCCTCGGATACGAGGTCGCCGAGACCACCGACGAGAGCCCCCGCACGCGTCGCCCTGATCCAGCGGCTCACCACGGCCTTCCTGCGCAGCGCCCTCTGCCCCGAGGACACTGGTTGGAAGGCGGCGGCCACCGCACTGGAGGAAGGCCACCCGCTGGGGAGTCTGTAGAACAAGTAGTCGGGCAACCGCCGAGCCCGCCCTTCCGGTCGCACGAGGGGGCCGGATCGAGGAAGATGGTCGACGTGATCGATGACCGCGGGCCGGGCATGCACCGCCCCCGGCCCATGGGCGGGACATCCTGGCTGTCAGGTCCTGGGGCGACCCCGCGATAGCCCGCCCGGGGGTTCCAGGAGATGCAACCGCGACAGAGACGCCCGCAGGTTGCTGAGGCGGACGGGAGCCATTGATGTCGGAACGGATCCCGCCGGACACCTGGGAGAAGTTCGACGTCGCACTGCAGCAGGAAATCCTCGCCGTTCGGCCTGCCGAAGTCGCCGTGCTCATCGTCCTCACTCCGGGCGCTGATCACCCGTCAGGATCGGCTGTGACGCGTGGCGAGGCCGTCGACGCCATGCGTCGGGCATTCGGGCGCCGAGCCGAGGCGGTGGTCGGCACCCTCGTTGCGGCGGGCGGGCGAGACATCCGCGAGTTCTGGCTCAATCACACGGTTGCAGCTCGTATATCGATAACGTCGTTGCTCGCGGTCGCGGCTCGTCCGGAGGTCCGGCAGGTACTGCTGGATTCGCCGAGGCAGGCAGAGATCGCGGACGAGCACTGAGAGGAGCCAGGATGCCCTCGCCGCCCCCTGGAAGGGATGCCCGCACCGCGACGGCGCGTGGGTCTGCCCCTCCGGCAACTGCGTGCTGTGCACCGCCGCCGACAATCTCGTGAACCTCGGCGTGGTGGTGGTCGTCGCCTCCGGAAACGAAGGCGTCGACTTCTGGGGGGACTACGCGACCAAGATCCGCTGTCCCGGTAACGCACGCAACGTCATCACCGTCGGGGCCACCGACGACGGGGACAACATCGCGGACTTCTCCAGCCACGGCTCGACCCCGGACGGCAGGCCGAAGCCGGACGTCGCAGCCCCGGGTGTGCTCATCGCCTCGGCGCGGGCGCCGGGCACGGGAAGGCCGGAAGACGTCGTCGCGCCGGGCTTCATCGACAAATCCGGCACCAGCATGGCGACCCCCCACGTGGCAGGTGTCGCCGCGCTCATGCTGGACAAGAACCCCAACATCACCCCCGGCACGGTCAAGACGCTCATCGTCACGACCACGCCCGCACCGATCCCGATCGTCTGGTACGGCAGGGTCGACGCACTCGCGGCGGTCAACGCCACGCCCGCGCCGCCGTGACGGCGCACCACACCACCGGTCGGAAACCGCCCATGAGGAGAGACGTCCCATGCCCGACGATTTCGCGCCCCGGGCAGCAAGCGTCACCGACAACGACAGAACACTGGCGGGCGCGGTGCGGAGCGGGGTCAGGGACTTCAAGACCGAAAACCCGGTGGAGTTCCGGGAGATGGTGGGCGAGTTCGACGGCCGCCAGGCCAACGTGGCCGTGCTCGGCTTCGGCTGCCCTTCCTGGCCCGCATGGCCACGTCGGGCTGGGGAGATCCCGGAGTCCCGTTCCGGCCGGCGCTGTTGCTCCTACTGGCAACCCATTTCGGTGACCCCGGCACGCGCTGCCGCATCAAGCTGGGCACCGCGATCGAGCTGAGCGCGTTGGCGGCGCTCGCGCAACTCGGCGTAGAGGACACCCCGACACCGCACTCCAGCTGGGGAAACAGGTTCGCCATCCTGGTCAGCGACCTGCTGATGTCGAAATCCCTACACCTCGCCACCGACGGCGGCCCTCAGACCCTCGCGGTCCTCTCCCAAGCCGTCACGAAGGTGTGCACCGGCCGGATCCGCGAGCGGCAGCACGCGTTCGATCCGGGGGTGACCGAGGACGAGCATCTGTCGCTGGTCGAGTTGCAGACCGCATCGTCGTTCGAGTTGCCGTGCCGGCTCGGCGCCGTCGTGGCGGGAGCCGATCCCGAGCATGCCGGAGCACTCGCGAGCTACGGCCGTGCGCTCGGCGTCGCGTTCAGGCTGACCGAGGACATTCGCACGCTCACCGGCCACGGGCCCGGGGGACAACACCGCGGGCGCCGTGCTGCGCGACGGCACGCTGGCGCATCCCGTGCTGGTCGCGCTGCGGCGTAGGCAAGGAAGACTGACGAGCCTCGTGCGCGGCGGGTGCCCGACGGCGGACGAGATCGACGAGGCGGTGGCGCTCGTCCGCGAGAGCGGAGCGCTCGACGTGACCCGTGCTCTGGCACGCGAACAGGCCGTCCGGGCGGCGGTCGCGCTTGAGGCACTGCCGGAAGGCCCTCCGCGCGCATCGTTGTTCGCGCTGATCGACTATGCGGTCACCCGACGGGTTCCGCAACGACCGGACCTGGAGTCACTGTTCGGGTGATCGGGGGTGGTTTTCCGTGGATGCCGGTCGGCTACACGCCGATCCCGGCATCCTGGCCTGGGCCCGCAGAGTGCGGAAACGCAGCCGGAGCGAGGGCGGTGCCCACCAGTTGGCGCCGCGGAGCAGTGTCATCGTGGCCGGAACCAGCACGCACCGCACCAGCGTGGCATCGACGACGACGGCGACGGTCAGCGCGATCGCCAGCTGTTTCATGACCAGCAGCTCGCCCGTGGCGAATCCGATGAAGACGATGCACATCAACGCGGCGGAGGAGCTGATGATCCGGGCGGAGTGCTGTACCCCGAGCTCGACCGCGAGATCATTGTCCAACCCGGAATCGTGGAGTTCCTGAATGCGCGAGAGCAGGAACACCTCGTAGTCCATCGAATTGCGAGTCGATCACAGGATCCGCTCAGCAGTTTCACTACCGTCGCCGGGTTCGGCCGCAACTGCCGGATCACCGTAAAACGGCTACGCCTGGGGTTCGTCTTCGGTGCGTGTGGTGTGGCCGGGGCCGGGGCAATCCTGCGGTCGGCGAGGGTAATGATCACGGGGACAATTGAGATCGGGACGTGCGGGCCTGGGGGTTTGGCTGTCGGGTGATCAGCAGGTCGTCGTGCGGACGGGCACCAGCTCGGTACTCGTCCTGCGGCGGGTTGCCCTGCGGGCGGAGCGGTCGGAGACCAGACCGGCGATGGCGCGGTGGGTCTCGTCGTAGTCCTCACGCCGTCCGGTGTAGCGCTGGAGCGGGCGCCACTGCTTGTACTCAGCATTGGTGTGCTCCACACAGATCCGAGCCGAGGACTGCCGGCGTCGCTGTCCGCGCCAGGCCCGCCTCTCGCCGTCACACACGTCGTCCTTCGGCTTCCTCGACGGAGCGCTGACCTGGTGTGGGAATTCGTTGGCCAAGCCGCGGTAGCCCTCGTCCACCTCGACTTTCACATTTGGGCGGAGGCGGAATTGCTCGGCAATGCCCTCGGTGCGCACGGCGGTCTGGTCGTGCACGCGGCCCGGCCGCGTCACGCCGGAGAAGAGGGTACGGCCTTGGTGATCGCTGAACGTAGTCGTCTTGATGGTGTTCTGCTTCTTCCTGCCAGAGACGAACGCCTTACGTCCGGCGCGCCCGGCCTTGGGAGGTCTGACCTGGACTTCCGTGCCATCGATGCGCAGGTCGACGCCTTCGGCTTCGGCGTAGGCGAAGACATCCTCCAAGGTCCGCAGGCGCAGGCCGCGCCGGTCGGGGACGGCGAAGCCACGGGCCGCGAGCAGCGGCCGGACCTCGCGGATGGCAGTGGCGATGGTGGAGCGATCGACATCGAACAGTTCGGCCAGGGCGGCATGCGGAAGCCCGAGCCGCAGGTGGACGAGGGTGGCCAGCAGCCGGTCGGGGAAGACCAGCTTCTGCTTACGGCCCGCCCCAGCCGCCCGGCGCCGGGCACCCCCGCTCATGCAACGCGGACTCGCGGACCGCCGTCCACCTGGGCGCGAGTTCTTGGAGCAAACCGCCGAAATGTGCGCGGGAGACCCCGGACAGGGCAGGATGGGAGCAGGCTGTACGGGCCCAGGTCAGCTTCACAACTCACCTAACCCGTACGGCCCTTCCCCGTCACGGCCTGATCTGACCTGCTCGCATTCGCCCGCGACGCTCGCGCGGATTCATCTCACGCGATGGGCCTGCTGCGCGCTACACCGTGACACCCTGATGCACCACACCAGGCGACGTGACGGCTGCCCTCCAGGGCACCATGCGAGGATCGAACGATGAGAAATCCCCGCCGCGAGTTACTGCGCTGGCAGTTCGACATGACCTGGTCACTGTTCGAGTACCACCTGGAGCGGCTCGCACCCGAGGCCTTTCTGTGGGAGCCCACTGACCTGACCTGGACAGTGCGCCCGGACGCCGCCGGGAACTGGCTGCCGGACTGGGCCAACACCGAGCCCGACCCCGTTCCCGTTCCCACCATCGGCTGGGTGAGCTGGCACATCGGCTGGTGGTGGAGCACTGCCATCGATCACGCACAGGGACGTACGCCCCGGGAGCGTACCGACATCACCTGGCCCGGCAACGGACCGGCGACCGTCGCCTGGCTACAGGATCTGCGTCCCCAGTGGCTAGCGGTCCTCGACAAACTCACCGACGCCGATCTGGACGCCGCCTCCACGCTGCCGTGGCAGACCCCTCCGGACAACACCATCGGACACATGATCGCCTGGCTGAACGCCGAACTGATGAAGAACGTCGCTGAGATCGGGCAGCTGCAGCTGATCTGGGCGGCCTCGAAGTCGCGACCCAAGAAGCAATAGGGCTCAGCAGAAGGAACGTCGTCCAGCACGGCAGCCGCGACATCGAGCCCAATTACTCCCCAGGTCGTAAGGCTGCGACGCCCGGTGCGGCGGCTGTGACCGGCGATGCCGTGTTCGCGCATGACCCGCTCGACGCGCGCCCCCAGCCGGAGCCGGGCCCGTCCGATCGCTCCGCTGGTGGGCACCCGCCACGTCTTCGACCACCGGCGTTCCCGTTCCAGGCCCTGCGTGAGAAGCCGTCCGACCTCCTCATATCCCTGTCCCGAGAACAGGCACATCGCCAGCACGATATACATCACCACCCGTGCGGGAAGCAGCCGTTGACGTTGCTCGGCCCGCCCGCACTCCGCCACCACCTCATCCACCAGCTCCGGCGGAAACGCACGCGTGAGCACTCCCAGAGCGATGCGATCCGAAAACCGATCACTCTCAACTGCCTTCAACTGTCCTGGCCTTGGCACACCAACTCAACGAGCCAGCGTCAGCAAAGTCACCGGTATTGGGTCTAGACGGGCGATGCAGCGAAGCAGAATGCTTCGACCCCGCGCTTCGAGCTCGCCGCCGTTCTTGATCCACGTGAAAACACAACCTGCGGTGTCCGAGTCCAGCATCACCAGGTCGAAGCCGGCTCGGTCCGCGCCACCCAATCTAGGAGGAAAGGGAAATTCCATGAACTCTTGGTACAGGCGTGATACGGCCTCAACCGCAGATTCTTCGCTCACGCGGACCATCATGGCGCAGCTTTCACAACGCCTGGAGTCGTCTTGAGTCTGCGGTAGCAGATGAGGGTGCAGGCGATGCTGGTGAAGCCGAGGAAGTGGTCGGCTTTGCGTTCGTAGCGTCGGTGGAGGCGCCGGCAGCCGGCGAGCCAGGCCATGGTGCGTTCGATGGTCCAGCGATGACGGCCCAGCCGCTGCGAGGACTCGCCAACGGGGCGCGGAGGCCATCGTGGTCCCCTGTAACACCGCCACCGTCACCGCGATCGACGATCTGCGCGAGAGGTTCGAACCGCGCGTGCCCGTGATCGGAACCGTGCCCGCCGTGAAATCGGCCGCAGCAACCGGCCAAGGCCTCGCCGTGTGGGCAACCGTGGCGAACTCAGCTGTCCACCCCTGCCTCCCTGTTCCGTTGCCGCAGCACGTGGTCGCTGAAAAGGTGTCGGCTCCGGTCGAGAAGTTCCCCCACCTCCGCGCCGCAGCGCCGTACGTCCGCCGAGGGATGCCACCGCTGCACCGCCTGCCCTGCCCAGGTGCGCAGCTTCACATCCGGGTCCTCCAACAGCCCGACCGCCGCCCGCAATGCCGCTACCCCGTCGCGCGCGTCGAGCAGCCGGAACGCGGCGAGCCGAACGTGCCGCGGCCGCTCGGAGCTGGTGCGTTCCAGTAGCCAGTCGGCGGGCAGTTCCTCTGCCGATGGCAGCAGGGCGACGGCTGTCTCGCGCACGACACCAGCGGCAGGATCGTCGAGGAGGGGCCGCAGCTGCTCCGCGTCCGCGCTGTCCAACGCCCGCAGACCGGCCACCGCCCGCGCCCGCACCCCGGCCGCCGGGTGCGCGAGCAAGGGCCACAGCAGCCCTGCATCCGCACGGTCCCCGCACTCGGCCAGACCGATGACCGCACCGGGCGGCAACTCGGCGTCGTCCGGTGCCGTGCACCGCTGCCGGTACCAGGCCGCCGGATCTCCTCCGTGTTGTCGTATGACGTACCGAGCGCAAGCGCGCACCAGCGTGGACCGGTCACTGAGGAACGGCTCAGCTTGCTCCGACCGCCCCGCCCGCCGCAGCGCGGTGACACCGGCCGAACGGGTACGCGGGTTGCGCGCGGTCAGCAAGGGCGCCAGCACATACTCGTAGGCCTCCTCGTCGCTCAGAGTCGAGAGCGCCGCTGTGGCACATAGGTCCTGGACCACGGTGTCCTCGTCCTGGGCGGCCGCGCGGGCCAATTCGGCGGGGCGGAGCAGCCGGCTGTCGACGGCCCACCGGTACGCGAACCGCCGCACGATGCGGTCGGGGGCAGTGAAGAGAGCCGCGAGCTGCCCGTGGGATGCCCGGTGCATGGCCTCTTCGAGCACCTCGACACCAAAAGCGCCTCTGTCACGGTCGCCAACCCGCAGGATCAGCGGCGCGAGGTCGAGGGCAGAATCGACGTCCAGGACCTCGCGCAGCAGCCGGAGGGCGCGCTCGCGCACTGGGCCGACCCAATCGGCGCAACGGATCACGATCAACGGCAGCAGACCGGGGTACCGGGCCGACCGATGCACCGCCTCCTGACGGATCCACCCGTCGCGGTGGCACAGGGCAAGTGCGAGCCGAGACTCGTCGAGCTGAGTCGAGTCGACGGGCAACGGCGTGGAATGCTCCCACTCCGGCAGGGACTGCGAGCGGTACCAGTCCACCTCACGCACGCCCGCGTCCAGCGCGAGCCAGTCGCTGGGGTCGGCGACATTGAGCGTGGTCCGAAGCGGCGCACCTCCCGCGAGCCGCACCGCTGCCACTGTCCCGTCCCCGGTCTTCTTACGCATTCCCGCCCCTCACCAGCAGCCGTACCGGGGCATCGTAGGGTGCCGGGTGTGCGCAGGGCGCGCGAAATACTGCCCTGGAGTCGCTGAGGGGAACCGGTCGACTGGCCGGCTCTCGCCTCATCCGCCGGCGCCTTCGCCGAGCCCCCGCCGGCGGTTGACACCTGAGACCCCTTTCGGGCGCGGCTGCCGCGCGGGGCTTGCCTATGCTGCGGCCATGGGGCTGGATCTCACACTGTTCATGGCGGACTGGGAACGGTTGAGCGCCTTCCCCGTCGAGGACCGGATCGACGCATTGGAAGACACGAGCCTGCCACGGGAGTTCGACGACGCGGACCACCGCAGGTGCGGTCGGGCCAGCGGCTGGTTGTGGCCCCCGGACCGGGGGCGGCGTGGTGTGCCGAGTACGACTTCTTCACCACCACCGGCGGCTCCCGCCCGCATGCCCGCGCGGGAGCCGCATGGGCGGACATGCGGCTGCTCGTCGACCCGTCCGTGTGTGAGGCGATGGACACCTTTCTCGACGGCCTGATCTGGCAAGCGGATCCGTCCGCTGGTTCACCGGGGGTGGGGGGCTCTTCCCGCCTGCCACCGACCGTTGGCATCCGGGAATCCTTCTTGTGTGCCCGCCTGCGGCGGTACCGGGTAAGGCCCGTGCCTGGGAGCGGGTGGAGCCGTTCCTTGAGGAGTTGCGCAGGCCGTTCGCCGCCGAGTGCGCGGGCTGGGCGGGCCGCCCGGACAGCTTCGAGGACCTCACCGCGCTTCTGCGTGAATGGGGCGATGTGATGACGGAGGCTGCTTGCCGCGGCTGGGGCCTCATGGGGCTGCCCTAGATGTGTTGACGTTGACCTGTGAGGTCGTGTCCGCGAAGCCTGCGGGCGGCAGGAACTATGCGGCGAGCGCGGCGGGCTCGCGCAGGTGGGCGGCGGCCGTGCGCCACGCGGTGGTCACCGAGGTCCGGGCCCGTGCCGTCCGGGTGGCGCGGTCGCCGGTCAACTCCAAGGGCGCGCCCACGTGCACATGAAGGTCCGGTCGGCGCAGCGGGGCGGTGACCAGGCCGGCGAGCTGCTTGGCGGTGCTGCCCGAGGTGATCCGGTGGGCTCCGGCCTGGCCCACGGGTACGACGGGGGCGCCGGTGCGTTCGGCGAGCCGGGCCAGGCCGCTGCGGAAGGTGCCGGGTGCCGCTTCCCCGGCGTCCCTGCGGCGGGGCAGGCCCCCTTCGGCGTAGATGAGGACCAGCCGCCCCTGCTCCAGGGCCTCCGCCGCGGCGTCCAGCGCGGCCGCGGCGCGCCGGTCTCCGCGGATGACCGGGATGTGTCCTTCGCGGGCCAGCGCACGGCCGAGCAGCGGGACGCGCCACAGCCCCGCGGCCGCCATGATGACCGGCTCGGCGCCGAGGCGGTGCAGGGCGGCGGTCACGATCGCGGGGTCCGCCAAGGACGTATGGTTCGCGGCGATGATACTGCCGGGCGCGAGTTCGGCGCCGGGGTCGGTGGTCACCGTCAGGCGGCCGAACGCGGGCACCAGGACGTCGGCGGTGCGGCTGAGCATGAAGGGTCTCCCGGTCTCGGCGGTGTTGGCCCTCATCGTCGGGACCGGATGGCGGCCGGGGCCTGAGTCGTCGTACTCATATTCGAGCCTTGTCGCTTCAGGCGGTGCACCGTTCCCGCCTCGCCACCGGTCGGGTGGCACCGTTCCTGGTGAATGCCCAGAGGATGAAGGCGAGACCGCTGAATCCGGCGCCGAGCGCGTCCGCCGCACCCCGCAGACACGACTCCGCGATCTCCTCCGGCCGCCGCAGGAACGGGCCGGACAGGATCCGGCGCGCGTCCTGCAGCAGATCCAGCGCCCGTGCTCCCGCCTCCCCCTGGGCCGCCAGGGCATCCGCGAGGACGTCGTCGCCCTCGGGCAGCACGCTCGCGCCGGCCGGCGCCACAACGTCGTCACCCTCACACCGTAGAGCCGCCGGTCACCGCCCCCGGCCCGGTATCGCAAATCCGCGATGGCCAACAGACCCTCGCCTGCCGGTACTCCCCCACGCGCTGGCCGCCGACACCGTCCTGTCCAAGCCGGCAGGCCCGCACGGCTGGCCAACACTCCAGGTCCGGACACCGCGCCGAACACCAGCGAACACCGCCGAACACCTTGACCGTTCCCCTCCCCGCCGCGGGCAGCCGGTGACGACACGGGCGCGGCGCAGCGGCGCACCAGGCCGGACGGTCGGACGGCGAGGCGCGGAGCGGCGTCAGGCCGGGCGCAGGAGCGGAGCGGCGCGGGCCGGACGGCGGACGGCCCTGCAGCGGCGGACATGCACGGGCCAACTGGCCCCGTCTCCGACGTGGCTGACGCCTGCTGCGACAACGCAGCAGCCCAGCCCATGATCGATCTCGGCGCCAGATCCTGTACCGGAACTGCTCGACCTCGGGTTCCTACTGGCCCACCGACTCCTCTGTCACTGCATTAGCCAGCACCCGGAGATCATCGGTTGGGCGCGTGAGTGTGCCCAGCAGGGCGGCACCTGCCGCCAGTGCTGCGCGGGCGGTTGCTGCCAGTCCTATCGCTGCTGCGGCGCGCGCGACAAGGAAGTGCTCCTCAGCAACCCTGTGGCCCAGCTGGAGGCCGCGCCAGGCAATGGTGTGGTTGTGGTGCTCCTGCTCAGGGAGGTTCAGGTCCAGCGCGAGTTGGTCGGTAGGGGGCGCTGGCGGAGGACCGTCGAGATCCGCGACGGCATGCTGCAACGACTGCCAGGCCGCTTCCGCATCGCCGGCCCGTCGTTGCAGCGAGGCGAGGCTGAGCATCGAGGACCCACGTTGCTGCGGGTCGTCCTGGAGGCAGGCGTGCAGTTTCTGCGCGCGTGCAGCCTGGGTGAAGTCCCCGAGCCTGGTGAGCTGTCCGGCAAGGTACCCGAGAAGGGGTGCGTCGCGTGGTCCCGCGTCGTCCAGCAGTCGTAGCAGGATGCTGCGGGCCAGCTCGGTTCGGCCTTGGCGGCGGGCCAGATCGGCCCAGGCGAGCTCATCCTCATCCGCTGGGTCCTGACCATGGTTGGAGACATCAAACGCGGTCGCCCACGCACTCAACTCTTCTGCCGCCTCCGGGAAGCCGCCCAGCCCGTAGTAGACGTCCGAGTTGGCCATGCGCAGTGACTGCATCAGCTCGTAGTCCTCGGCGTGCCCGTGCAGTCCCACCAGAACCGCGGCCAGATGTAGCTCTTCGGTGTGGCCGAGCCGGGCCTCGGCTCGGAGTATCTCCCGCAGAAGCGGGAGGTCGGTGGTCTGACGGTCGTACTGGGCCATTCGCAGCAAGGTCGCGCGGCGTGCTGGATCGTCCGCGACCTGAGCCCAGCGGGTGCTGTCTAGGCGGAGCATGAGGAGGTCTGCTTGCCCTGGAGCGAGGACGGTTTGCCAAAGTGGTGGGCGCGGGAGCCGGTCAAGCAGGGCGTAGGCGCAGCCCTCGTCCGCATTGAGCAGTATGAAGTCCGGTTCAGTGCGGAGCAGCGACCGGTGTAGCCGCCGGATCACTTCCAGCTGCGGGAGCTGGCGCAGTCCGAGCCCGGCCAGGAGGCGGCTGCGATCGTGGTCGAGCTGCGAGGCGTAGGAGCTACGGATGCCTTCTTCGGTCCGCGCGATGGCAGCTGTCAGCTCGACTGTGTCGGCCTGGAGGTCGAGGTCCGTGTAATCCCGCCAGCCGGGTAGCCCGATCAATACTTCGAGGGTCTCGTCCACGCTGTTGCCGACCAGGCCAGCTTCGCCTTCGGAGCTGGCATAGAGAACTTCACCGTTCGAACACAGGAAGTAGGTGCCGCCGGTGTCATCTCCAGCCACCGCCTGCAGAGCCGTCCCGGATGCCAGCCTCACTGCCTCGCCGTGCTCGGCGCGATCGAGGTCGAAGTCGAACGGGAATGCCGCGAGATCAGCCAGCTCCGAGTGCTGACGCAGAAGCTCCAAAGCGCGGTCACGGCGAGTCATGGCAGGACCGTAACAGCCGTAAACGACCTTTATGACAGCACGGGTGCCGAGGCAGGACTAGCGAGTACCCAGCTCTCCCGACTACGTAGAGCTACTTGTCACTTCGCGGCAGCTTCGGGAGTACAGGACTCCGTTGGGAAATCCGCAAACCCGGTGGTCGAGACCAGGATTTAGGCCGCGAGTTCGAGTCGTGCCAGGTGGGAGGTTCTGGTCTCGCCGAGCGGCGTTTCGGTGAGCCAGGCGTCGAGTCGGACGATGTTGATCGCGGTGGCGGCGAAGACGTTGCCGAGGTGAGTCTTGGCCAGGCCGACGTAACGGGTGCGGCGGATGCCGGTGCGGCGCACCGTCTGGGAGATGGTGCCCTCCACCCCGGCCCGGGTGTTGTAGCGCTGTTGCCACTCATCGGTCAGTTGCTCGCGGCGTCGGTCCTCCAGTACCTCCTGCTGGTCTCGGGGCAGGAGGGTCAGGCTGCGGCCCCATTTTCCGTTGGTCGCCTTGGTGCACTTTTCTCGCGCGGGGCAGCTCGCGCAGTCCTGGGCGGTGAAGTGCACCCGTGCCAGGGGCGTGCCGCTGGTCTTGCGCTGGTTGGACCAGCTGGCGCTGGTCTTGCCCTGGGGGCAGGTGACCGTCCTGGTGTGCCAGTCGACGTGAAGGCGCTCTGGGCATAGTGCTCGCCGGGGTGGTTGGTGTGGTGGTATCAGGTCCGACCGGACCCAGGAGTTCGATGCCGTGCTAGTCGCGGGCGGTGACGATGTGGGCGGCGGTGACGTAACCGGCGTCCACATCGTGTTCGTCAGGCAGCAACTCCCGTGCCGCCAGGCCCTGATGGATCTCATCGGTCATCTCGGTGTCGGTGACCGTGGCGTCGGTGGTCGCGACATGGGTGATCAGGTGCGGGGCGTCGGGTTCGCAGGTCTCGCTCAGGTGGGTCTTGTAGCCGCACCAGCCCATACCGCGTTTGGTGCTGTAGCGGGCGTCGGTGTCGTAGGGCGAGGACAGACGGTCTCTGCCCGGCGGGAGGTCCTTGCCCTCCCGCCAGCGCTGAACCGCCCCGGGTTCGGTAGAGATCTCAGATTGTGGTTGTGACCTGGGGTTTCGTTGATTCCATGTAGTAGTTGGCTTCGTACTCGACGGGCG
>NZ_JBVHDS010000036.1:0-33633 GCF_055563255.1 Streptomyces sp. NPDC002958
CGCTGCTCCAACTGCGCCCGGGTGGTGGCGGCTGAGAAACCGACGTCCAGGAGCCCGGATTCCGGTCGGGCGGTCAGGTGGCTGCGTAGGCGTTCGGCCTGCGCGCGCAGCGCGGCCTCGTCGCGGCCCGTCACAACGACCGGTACGGCGGTCGGGTTGTGCCCCGCCCCGGACTCGGCCTCCTGGTGTTCCGTACCCGGCGCACCCGTGAGGACCACGTGGCAGCAGGTGCCGCCGATGCCCAGCGAGGTGACGCCCGCGGCGATCAGCGGGGTCTCCGTGGCGGGCCAGGGCTCGGTGGCCGTGGCGACGCGGAGGCCCAGGTCGTCCAGCGGGATGTCGGGGTTGGGCCGGACGTGGTTGAGGCTCGGGACCAGGGAGCGGTGGTGCACGCACAGCGCGGTCTTGATCAGACCGGCGATGCCCGCGGCGCCCTCCAGATGGCCGATGTTGGTCTTCACGGAGCCGACCGCCAGCGGGGCCGTACGCCCGGTGGCCTGCCCGTACGCCTCACCCAGGGCGGCCGCCTCGATCGGGTCGCCGACGCGGGTACCGGTGCCGTGCAGTTCGACGTACTGGACGTGGGCCGGGTCCAGGCCGGCGCGGTCCAGGGCCGCGACGGTCGTGCGGGCCTGGGCGGAGGCGCTGGGGACGGTGAGGCCGTCGCCGGTGCCGGTACCCAGGGCGCTGCCCTCGATGACCGCGTACACGCGGTCACCGTCGGCGACGGCCCGGTCGTACGGCTTGAGGACGACCAGGCCGCCGCCCTCACCGCGTACGTACCCGTTGGCGCGCTCGTCGAAGACGTAGCTGGTGGCGTCGGGCGACAGGGCGCCGGCCGCCTCGACCACGGAGGTGCTGAGCGGGGAGACGATCAGGTGGACGCCGCCGGCAAGGGCGGTGTCCACCTCGCTGCGGCGGAGGCTCTCGCAGGCCAGGTGGACGGCGACGAGGGAGGAGGACTGGCCCGTGTCCACGGTCATGCTGGGGCCGTCCAGGCCCAGCGCGTGCGAGATCCGGTTGGCGATCATGGAGCGCGCGGTGCCCGTGAGGGTGTGGCGGCTGATGTCGCGGCTGTCCGCGCGGGCCACGAGGTCCGCGTAGTCGGCGGCCATGACGCCGAGGAAGACACCGATCCGCGTTGCGCGGACCCCGGCCTCCTCGTCCCGGTCCCCCGCCGGGCCGGGGACGATCCGCGCGTCCTCCAGCCCCTGCCACGCGAGCTCGAGGGCGAGGCGCTGCTGCGGGTCGGTGTCCGCGGCCTCCTTGGGAGACATGTGGAAGAACGCGGCGTCGAACTCGTTGATGCCGTCGACGAATCCGCCGCGGTCGGGGCCGTACGGGCGCTCGGGAGCACGGTCCCGGATGGCGTCGCGGCCTTCGGCCAGCAGGCGCCAGAACTCCTCTGGTCCCGATGCGTTTGGCAGCCGGGACGCGATCCCCACGATCGCTATCCGCTGCCGATCTGCGCCGGTCATGGCATTTCCCCCGTTGTCGCTCAAGCTCTCGCAGGTCGTCGTGGGCCGAGGCTAGGCGGGGGTCGGAGGCAACCGGCTGCCGACGGCAGGAAGCTGCCAAGTTCCGGGAGCGGAATGGGTCGCTGCGCCGGCGCAGCGGTGGCCCGGCCCGGTTGCCTGACCGAAACTGTCCAGGTTGGCGTCGTGGCGGAACCGGGGCCGCGGTGCTGAACTGGGGCCCTGGTGCGGGCTGTTGTTGCCCGCCCAGTCGGGGGAGATTACTGTCGAGCCGCGCTCGGAGGATCGGGACGGCTGGGCCGGCCGGGCCGGAATTCCGCGCGGCGACCGATCTCTCTCACCCCTAGGGAACCGTTCATGCACCCCTGCTTGATGCCCGTCGTGGCCGCGCAAGCGCTGTACGTACGCATGTCCACCGAGGCGCTGCCACCCGCCGGCGGGCCGGACTCCGGGACGGTCGGCGAGGTGGCCGGGACCGAACCGCTGCGGATCGCCGTGATCGGCGAATCGACCGCGGCGGGCTGCGGCGTGGAGCGGCACGAGGAGGGGTTCACCGGCCAGTTCGCGCGGGAGCTCAGCGTGCGCACCGGGCGTCCCGTGAAATGGTCGGTGCGCGGCCGGTACGGGGCCACGGCGCGGCGCATCCGGTACCGGCTGCTGCCCGAGCTGGACAGCGGTCTCCACGTGGTGGCCCTGCTGGCGGGGGTCAACGACGTACTGACCCGGCGCAGTCCGCAGGACTGGGGCGACGATCTGGGGGCCGTGGTCGGCGAGCTCGCGCAGCGGGCCGATCAGGTCGTGGTGACGGGCATACCGCCGTTCGCGGAGTTCCCCTCCGTCCCCGGGACACTCGGCCGTTACCTGGGAGAGCGTGCGGCCGTGCTGGACGAGGTCGCGCAGCGGGTGTGCGCGGACGTCCAAGCGGCGACGTGGATCGGTTCGACGAACGTCCTGCCGATGGGTCCGGACTTCTTCGCCCGGGACCGGTTCCACCCCTCCGCCCAGGGGTACCGCGAGTGGGCGCAGGTCGTCGCCGGGAAGGTGGCGCTGTGAGCGGGGCCGGGGAGCGGCGGCCGGCTGCGGAGTGGCCTTCCGTGCCGGGCGCACGGGATCCGCTGACGGGGCTGCCGTTCGTGGACGAGCACCGGGTGCTGGTCGCCGCGGATGCCGCGCAGGTGTGGCAGACGCTGACCGAGGTGGTCGGGCGGAAGGGGGGCGGGCGCAGCAAGGCGTACGCCCGACTGGTGCGCGCGGAGTCGGTGGCCGCTTCGGGGCCGCCGCTGGAGCTGGGCTCGACGCTGCCCGGAATGCGCGTGGTGGAGTCGGTGCCGGGCGTTCGGGCCGTCCTGACCGGGCGTCATTTCCTCTCGAGGTACACGCTGCTGGTCGCGTTGGAACCGGCGCCGGACGGGCCGGGGACGGTGCTGGTGGCGGGTACGTACGCGGTGTTCCCGGGGCCGCTGGGCTTCGGGTACCGGCAGCTGGTCATCGAGTCGGGCGCGCACGCGCTGGCCGTACGACGGCTGCTGGCGAGGGTCCGCGAGCGAGCGGAGCGCCACCCGTCCTAGCGGTCCGAGTTCTGAATGCCGCGCCCTTTTGTGTCCGGCCCCGCCAGGGGCCGGTACGGGCCGGTACGGGTCCGGCATTCCGGCGGACGTACGAGCCCGGGCGCCCTCGGTGTACCCGCAGGAAGCGACCGGAGAGCTAACGGGGTGCGTGCCGTGGGCGACGGCCAGGCGAAGGTGAATTTCTCGTGTGGAACTGTTGCGCTTCTCAACAATTGAATTGTATGCAATGAGCCGGTAACGACCTTGCCACAGAGGTGGGTTGACCCTCCATGGCCCATGAAAGTCGCAGGTCGGCACGTATATCGTGAACTTGGACCGGTTTTGGAACGCGAGTTGACGAGCCTAGGTGCTCCTCCTAATATTGGCCGCGTTCTCGAGGATTGCTGAGTCTTTATTAGCTGAGGCTAAGGTTCCGATCGCATCCGCCAGTCTGCGAAAGGTTTCGGACAGCCGAGCCGGCAAGACCTATGCGAGCGCGTGGTTGCGTGCGCGCGAGAGCGGACAACACTCGTGCGTGCTGGGGGGAGCACACGAATGGCAGTGGCAGCGGAACGACCAGATGTGCTCGCGGAACTCCGAGGGGGACCGGGGAGGCAGGACAGTGTCGTCCGGTTGCAGGACGCGCTCTTCCGGGGCCGGGAGCTGATCGACTCCACGCTCTCGATGTCGATGCGGCAGCTGGAGCTGCCCGATCGCGATCCTGTGTCGCACGCCGGGAGCGGTGATCTCGCCGGCGCGGTAGCGCAGACACTGGACATGGGCGGGCGCGACATCGCCATCACCCTCGCCGAGGCGGGGGAATTCACTGATGCGGTACTCGGGCACCTGGACCGGGTGCAGCCCGGTCCGTCCGTGCGGGTGCTGTGCACCGCCACTTCCGCCGATGCCCACGCCGACCGGCTGGGCCGCTTCCAGGAGCGGCGGCCGCGCACCGAGATCCGCGTCACGGACCGGGAACTGCGAGCCGCCCTCGTCGTGGACGGCATTGCCGCCGTGGTCTCCACCCCGGTCGCGGAGATCGGAACCGGAGAGAGTGGAAGCGTGACGGCCGGAGGCGCGGAAACGGTGACCGCGGGATCCGATGCGCTCCCTGGGACCCCGGTGGCCTCCTCGGGCGGCCGGGTGGCCGCGGTGATTCGTGATGTCGGTACCGTCCAGGCCCTGGAGCTGCTGTTCACGTGTGTCTGGGCCGGGCGCCGACGGCTGAACGGTCATCTCTGTTTCGGTCCGCGACTCCGCTCCGAGCTGGGCCGGGATGTCCTGCGGCAGCTCTGCTCCGGCAGTACCGACGAGGCCGCCGCCCGGGATCTCGACGTGTCGCTGCGCACCTATCGGCGTTACGTCGCTGACATCATGCGGGAGCTCGACGCCAACTCTCGGTTCCAAGTGGGCATCCGGGCCATCGAGTTCGGGCTGCTGGCTGCCTGATACCGCCCGCGAGGAGCCTGGGCCTGCCGTACCCGCGTAGCGGAGTGGTCTGCTCCGATTGTGGACGGTCATCCCCCCCGGGCTCACTCCCCCCGCCCCCACCCCCCAAGGCCTCACGGCCCGCCCGCCGCAAGGAAAGCGAGAACGCGTGACCGAGCCGTCCGTAGAACCCCGAGACGAGCTGGAGCGGGGACTGTTGGAGGTGCAGGCGCTCATCGAGCTGTCCATAGCCCTCCACCGGGACCGCAACGTCAAGGAGCAGCTGATCACCCGGCTGGACGGCACATGCGCCGACGTGCTCGACACGGCGCGCGAACTCATCGACGGCGCCGTGCACAGCATCGACATGGTCCACGCCCGCGGACCGGCCCTCTCCGCGCAGGCCGCCCGCCTGAGCTGGGCCGAGCACGACCTGCGGCGGGCCGCGGCCGGGGTGGCGGTGCGACTGCTGGCCGTACCGAGCCGGCTCGACGAGGACTTCGTCCGCGACCAGCTGTGCAGCGAGAACCTGGTGGAGATCCGGGTCGCCGCCGTGCCCCCGCTCCAGGCGCTCATCGTCGACGACGCGGCGGCCCTGGTGGTCGCCGGGCCCGCGGGTGGCGGCAGGGTCTCGCTGATACGTGCCCCCGAGGTCGTGCACGCCATGTGCAGCCTGTTCCGGAGCGTGTGGAGCGGGGCCACCCCGGCCAGCGACAGCCTCGTGTTCGGGGAGCGGACCGCCCTCGCGCGGCGGATACTGGGCGCTCTCCAGCGGGGGATCACCGACGAGGCCGCCGCCCGCGAACTCGATGTGTCGGTACGGACGCACAGGCGGCACGTCGCCGAGATCATGGCGGTCCTGGGAGCCAGCTCCCGCAGCCAGGCCGGCGCCAGGGCGGCCAAACTGGGTTTCCTCACGGCATCGGCCGCAACCCGCCCTTGAACC
This sequence comes from Streptomyces sp. NPDC002958, assembly GCF_055563255.1. Lineage (NCBI taxonomy): Bacteria > Bacillati > Actinomycetota > Actinomycetes > Kitasatosporales > Streptomycetaceae > Streptomyces > Streptomyces sp. NPDC002958. Next base: position 5,397 of record NZ_JBVHDS010000036.1, read on the forward strand.
CGGGGCCCGCTCGCTCAGTGCTCCTCGGAGTGGACCACCTGACTGCCACCGCTGTCGCTGTGTCCCGCACGGGACGGGTGTGAACGGTGAATGCGGCGGTGCGGACGGTGCCCTGGTGCTTGAAGTCGAGGAACAGGCGGTAGGCCCCGTCGGTGGGGGCGGTGGTCATGAAGGAGACGTCGGGGCCGGGCTTGGTGGTGCCGCCGGGTTCGCCCTCGGGGTGGACGTGGAGGTAGGCGAGGTCGCCGGTGCGGAGCGCGACGAGGTGACCGTAGGCGCCGAGGCACGGCTCGAGGGCGGTGACCGGCTCGCCGTCCTGCCGCTCGGTCGTCCGGCCGGTCGCGCAGAACGGCACTGTCCTCTCCGACAGCTCCACGGCCCGGCGGACGAAGTCGACCACCATCGCCGGGTACTCGTCGAACTGTCGCGAACTTGCGCCACAAGCTGCTGCTCGCACAGCACCCGGCCGACATGTTGTCGTTCTCGGAGGAGGAGATCAGACGTCTGGGGCGTGCGTGAAACCGCGCGATCGACGCCGGACTGATGAAGGACGGCGCGGAGACGAACAGCCCCGGGGGCCGTTTCTCGGACTCACTGGATCGGGGATTCGGGCGGGGGGAGTTGGACGGTGCGCTCCCGGTCGACGGATTCGACGCCGTTGACTGCTTTCAGGGCCGGGATCCGGCCCTCCGCGATGGTGCCGGAGAGCGTGCCGAGCATCGGCTGCTCGCCCGTGACCGTCAGCCCGGCCCGACGCAAGGCCTCGACCACTTCCACGAACCGGTCGGGGTCGACCGCAAGGATGACCCCGACCGGCGCGGAGTTGGACAACTCGCTCACGGCGACTGGAGAAGACCCGAGCCGATGTCCCTGACGGGGTGCATCAGCGGGAACGCACCGGACAACAGACTGGCCTTGAGATCGGCCGCGGAAGCGTTGGGGTTCGCCTGGGCGAGCATTGCGAGGACACCCGCGACGTGCGGCGTGGCCATGCTGGTGCCGCTCAAGTTCTGGTACCCGCCGCCAGGGGCAGCCGAGCGCACGTCCCTGCCGGGTGCGGCGATGTTGACCTCGCCGCCCTGGCTATTGATGCCGCCGTTGGAGAAGAACGACGGCGTGAGTGCCTTGTCGAGCGCGCTCACCGCGAGGATGGAGGGGCAATTGGCGGGCCGACTTACGGGCTCGATGCGTGGGGGTCGATCGCTGTCGTTGCCCGCGGCAGCGACGATCACTGTGCCGCGCTCGAGCGCGCGCTGGGCCAGCTTGTCGTAAGTCTGCGGGAAGAGCTCACCCGGTCGGACCCGAGCGCCGAGCGACATGGAGATCACCCGCGCGCCGTGGGCGATGGCCCATGCCATGCCCGCCAGTATCTGGCCGTCGGTGCCGCTGCCTGCGTTGCTGAGCACCTTCACCGCGAGGATGCGGGCGTCGCAGGCCACGCCGTAGCGGGGTCCCTGCTGGGGGTTGGCCGGACCGGCAGCCGTGCCGATGCAGTGCGTGCCGTGGCCATTGCCGTCCTCTACGGCCTCTCCGGGTACGAAGGAGGTCGTCGCCTCGATGCGCCCGACCAGGTCCGGGTGGTCGGTGTCCACGCCGGTGTCGAGGACGGCGATTTTCACATCGCGTCCGGTCAGGCTGGACAGGTTGGCCCGGATCGCCAGCAGGCCCCAGGTGCAGTTCCGCTCGTCCCAGGCCGGGCCCTGGGCAGCAGCGATTTCGGCTCTGGAATGGCGGGCAACCACTTCCTCGTCGCTGCGGTAGGCCGGGAAGAACTCGGTCGGCGCCTCTTGCGGGGCCGTGATCGGCATGGCGTAGACCATGCGCTCTGGCTCGGCCGCGATGATCGAGGATTCCGCCTCGGCCGTGGTCACCAGCGCGTGGCGCATCTCGGGCCGCACTTCGACGACGGCGGCGCCGAGTTCTTCGAAGAGCACCGATACGTCGGGGCGCTCGAGGAGTTCGGCGACGTTCGTGGCCTCGGTTCCTCGGACACGTTCGACGGGCGCGATGTCGGCGGAGGAACGCAGTGCGTTGAGTCCGCTCTCCTGGTTGCTCGGGTCGAGCAGGACCACGTACCGACCGGTGTACTCCGTACGTTGGCCCGTGACGGGGCCATTGGGTCGATCGGGCTGCTCGCCGAAGGCTCGCCTGTCTATGGGGCCGTTCGCCATTGAATTTCCCGCTTTCTGTGTGCTTCCCCCGGTTCGTGGACACGCGCTGATTCATTGAGTGCCAGGCGCCAAGGATGGTGGGGCGCGGGACTGTCGTTTATCGACGCGTGGTGCCGCCGCCCGTAAGGCTGTCCCTCGCCAGGCCGTCGTCCTTGTACACCGTTGCACTGGGCACGGAGGCCCGCAACACAGCGCTGCCGTCGGTTGATCTCCTTCCCGCGCCCGTTGACCTGTCGCAGCGAAGGTTGAGCGATTCTCACCGAAGGTTGAGTGAGTGGTCCTGAACGCCGTCGCTCGTAGGCTCCTGGCGGAGCCGTGCCTTCTTGCGCAGGTAGTGGAGCCGATTGCGGCAGGTGGGTGAGCACGTGACGCAAGTCTGGTTCGTGGGTCCTCGCCCGAGGGGACCGCAGCATGCTGCGCAGGTTGTCGGTCGCTGTCTGGGCGGGGCGTCAGAGGCGGGTTCGGGATTGGGAAGGTCGCTTCTGTCGAGTCGTCGGCGGGTGTAGGCGGTGTGGCGGCAGCGCTTCGAGCACCAGCGTCGTTGGCTGCCGAGTAGCGGAGCGCCGCAGATGCCGTAGATCGGTTGCGGGACGGCCAGGAGGTGGTTGGTGCGGGCGAGGCGCCGTATGTAGGAGGCGAGCCCTTCGCCGAGGTTCGGCCGTACCTGCATGGGCAGGGGTGCCAGCCGGGTGGTCACGGGGAAATGTCCGTTCAGCAGGTCGGCGGGCTGGGTGCGCGGTAGCCGATCCGCTGGTTGCGGACGTAGGCGGTGAGCGTGGAGAAGGAGATCGAGACGCCGTGATCGTCCATCAGCGCGGTCCAGATGTCCTTCGCACTCATCTCCTTGCTGATCGTCGGGTTCACCAAGTGGTGGACCGAGGCGATGACCGGCGTCTTGCGGTAGCGGCCGGGCCGCTGGCGGGCGGGAGGGAGTGACGTGGTCAGGGCCTGGCGGACGACGAGTCGGCTGACACCGTGCCGCTTGTGTGGGCTCCTCAATTCGGTCTCAAATAAAGTGTGTTGGGCCAAAGAAAGTTCGCCGTGCGGCTAACGTCGGACGGAGCCGACGGCCGGCAGCGACGAAGGGGGAAGCATGGACGATCGTCAGCCGGAAAGCGGTGCGGGCACACCGGAGCCACCGCAGCAGCCGCCTCTCCCTGTCGTGCCACCGGACAGCCCACGGCCCGAGGACACGGCACCCTCCTTCCCTTCTCCACCCCCCACCGTTCCCCCACCACCGGCCCACCCGCCCATCGCGGCACCGGCGGCCGGTCCCCGGAGCAGGCGGCGCCTGTATGCGGGCCTGTCACTGGCGGCGGCGGTGGTCGTGCTCGTCGCCCTGTTCCGGCCGGTCGGTTCCGGTGGGCCTGACGCGGACTCCGAGGGGGCGGGCGGAGAGTCCCCGGCCGCCGTGGCGGCCAAGGGCGCCGCCGCGGCCAAGGCGTTGGCGGCGCTGCCGGGTGTGCGTCTGTCGGCCGCCTACCGTTCGAGCGGCGGAAAGACCGAGGTCCGGGCCGATCTGACCGTCACCTCCGACGGCGAGGCCGGCGGAACCCTCCGGATGCCGGTGACCGGCCGGGCCGCCATGGCGTGGTCCGCGGACCAGCTCTATCTCAAGGGCGACGACGACTTCTGGGCGCAGCAGGGCCCGCATTACGGAAAGGATCTGTCCAGCAGCGGTCACTGGGTGGCGCCGGTCAAACGCGACGGCTACTACATGCTCGACAGCTTCGGCGTGAATGCGGGCTCTCTGAAGCCCGCGTCGCTCGCTTCCGTCGTGCGCGAGGTCACCTCCGACCCCTCCGTCGTCCGGGAAGACGTCGAAAGCGTGCGGGGCCGAAAGGCCACGTCCTATGTCGCGCGGGACTGGACGGTCGTCCTTGCCGACGGGGCACCGCACACGGTGCTGGCCATCGGGATCAGCCCGGCCCGCTCCAGCCCGGTCAAGTCGGCGTCCTGGCGTCACACGGCAGGCGGCCGGGCGCTCCCGGCTGTTCACCGGATGCCGTCCGACGACAGCGACAGGTACAGCAACCCGTACCTCAACGTGATACTGAATCCGGCCACGGGCAAGGAGGCAAAAGCCGTACGCGTGGCCGCCGACGAGGCGAAGACGGCCGCCGTGCCTCCCCTGACGTCCGCCGAGAAGGTGAAGAACGCTCAGGGGCCGGTCTTCACGACCTCCTCGGACGATCCGTACCTGTGCACGAGCAAGCCGTGCTCGTACTCCTACACCGTCACGAACGAAGGAAACGAGCCGGCGGAGGCCACCCTGCACGTGAGTTTCCCGGGCATTCCCGACCGGGCCCACCCGCTGGGTGTACTGGCCCCGGGGAAGTTTCGGACGGTGAGCGGGACGCGCCCCAATGCGGCGGCCGGCACGGGAACGACCGTGCGGCACGTCGACCCCGTGTGGGTGTACTCGTCCGCGTACTACGGGCCCGATCCCAAGGTGGCCCAGCGCCTGCACGCGCGGAATCTGAAACCGGACGACGTGTTCGTCGCCACCCCGCTGAAACCGGCCGTCGCGAAGTTGCTGGACCTGATGACGAAGGACGCCGCCGGCAACGACACGAAGGCCAACGAGGACGCGGTCGAGGCCCTGCGCAGTGCCGACGATCGGGGCCAGCTCCCCCTGCTGGCGGCGATCGCGCATTCAGGACGCCTGTCGAACATCAAGGATCTGGCCGCGAACGTGATCAAAGCCAACAAGATGGACAACCCGGGTGACATCCGCGTGCTGGAGCAGGTTGCCCACCTGATGGTGACCGATCCGAACACCGAGGTGACCTACGACGGCGCCTACGAGGTCAACGGAAAGAAGTACAAGGCGGACTACATCACCGTGTCCCGCAAGGGAGGGGAGGAGATCAAAAAGGCGTTCCAGGTCAAGGCCGCCAGCTCCAGGAGGAATCTGCCGGACAACGTGGACAAGGGCGGCAAGCAGCTCAACGGGGAGGCCGGAGCGAGCGGAACGGACGGCCTGGCCGACAACTCACCCCCCGGCTTCAGGCGTGTCCTCCAGATCTATCTGGAGCCGAACCTCACGGACTTGTTCCACCAGACCAAGGCCGACCTGGAGAGTTCCCTCTTCGAGACCAGGAAATGGGCCAAGGTGCGAGAGAATCTGTGCAAGCAGAGGGCGGACGAGCAAGGGCCGCGTATCGAGGAACTGGTCATCGTCAACGGGGCCGGCACCCATGTATGGGCGGACCTGAGCAAACTCTGCACGGGGAAGCGGTGATCTGGCGGGACGGCCGACTGGATGACCCGGAGGTGGCGTTGGCCTGGTACGAGGCGCCCAGGCTGATGGCACGGAGGGGATCGTCGCGAAGCGGGCCGGTTACGCGCATGTGCGACGGCTCGGCATCGTCACCGACACCGAGCACCAGGCCGTCGACGACGCCCGTGCCCAGGCCCTTGCGATGCTCGTTGACCGCTCCGGAGCGTTCGCGGCCGCCGCCGAGTGGACATCCTGGCGCTGGAACCCGGACTGGCCCGTGCCGCGCCTGCCCCAGGACTCCCCGGCGTACTGAGGACGGCTAGTACGCCGCGCGGCTTCAGAGATGGATGCCGGAGAGGCGGGACAGTCTCTTCAGTTCGGGGTTGGCGCGGCGGTGCAGGGTGACCAGGACGCGCAGCGCTTCGCGGCCCATGGGGTGGATGCGGGCCATATGAGGGGTGTCGAACGCGCGGGAGAGGTTCTCCAGCGCACCGTCGCGGTCGCCGAGGTCGAGCTGGGCGCGCGGCGTTGATCTGGGTCGGTGCTACCCGGGTCGGCGGCAGGCATTTGGAGCCGGACCAAGCGCGTACTGCTGACCTACGACTGACCTACGACCAGACCCGCGCCTACGGGCCGCCCGTTCCCGGCCCGTAGACGTGAAGGGAAGCCGCGTCCGTCGACACCGGGTCGGCTGCCCTCTTGCCGGGCAACATGCCAATCCGGCACGAGCTGGTTCTCACGGTTCCGTCCCCTCCCGGGCAAGCCCTGCGCTGCGCTGGCCCCAGGAGCCACCCCGTCGTGACCGTTCAGTGAGACCGACGGGTGATATGCGGGTCAGTGCCAGCCGGTGCAGGACCAGCTGCCCCCTCGGCCGTCATAGATCTCCACGCACGCGCGGTAGGCGTTGCTCGACCCGACCATTTGCGTGTACGCGGCATAGGAGGGGGAGGCATTCGCCGTATACGACGCACCACCCCGGATCTGGATCTTGAACCGCCAGGAGCTGTTCGCCTTCTCGATCCGCGCCCAGGCAGCACTGCACCGGGCCGAGTTACGCAGCTGCACCTCCGGCCCGCCGCCCGCCGGCCGTACCCGGTCGATGACCTTGGCCCCAGAGCCGCACCCCTCGCTCTGGGGGCTCTTCCCCGTGCATGAAGAGCCCTTGCACGCAGTCGGCGCCGCGGCCTCGGCGGACAGGACAGGAGCCAGCAGCAACGCCGAGGTCAGGACAGCGGTGCCGAGGGACAGAAGTGAACGACGAACAACCATACGGCTCTCCTTCAACAAACGAATGCCCGTGGACCGGGATCTCCAGCGCAGGGGCGCTTGCTGTTGATAGTGATCCGACCGAGGCTCCTGGAATCCCCCGCGGCCCATGCACCACCCCACCGAGTGAGATCCCTCAGGGAGTTCACCCCCTCGCGTGCGGCTGCCCCGGCCGTGGCCGCCAGGAACGGCCCAGCAGCGAGACACCCGAGCAGAACCCACACCGTCCTGCACGATCCCGACGGGCGCGTCGAAGCCGAACTCCCCTCGACTGCTGCTCCCATGAATGCCTGGTCAAAGCCGTCCTCGCCAAGCAGCAACCCAGGCCTGCACGGAAACGAGTGCGGCGAGGACGGGCCACGGCTGGTACGAGCAAGACCACCTTTCAGTGAAGGCGATTGCCGACAGAGAGGGGACCAGCCTTGCCACCGTCCGTCTCGCGCTCCTGAAGGGGGGCACAACGTTGCGCCCCGCTGGGTCCTGTCCCGGCCGCCCCAGGCGGAAGTGATCTTTCCGAGTGCAGGGGCAACTGCGTGTCCCCTCTTGCAACTACTCGCATAGGGGTCGGTCGTCGATGAAGTTCGTCATGACGAGGGCGGAGGTCAGGCGCTGGACCCCAAGCAGTCGGGCGAACTGCCGGTCGTAGAGCTGCTGGAAGGCGGCGAGGTCGGTGATGGCAATGCGTAGGAGGTGGTCGAGTTCGCCGAAGAGGCGCTGGGCCTGGAGGACCTGCGGGATGTCGGCAACGCGGCCTCTTCGAAGGCGGTGACGGTGCCGGGGGTCTCCCAGCGCAGGGTGACGAAGACGAGGGCTTCGAAGTGCAGGCAGACGGCGGCCCGCACTCGGGGGTTCGAGTCGTGGCTGGAGCGTGATCACGCGATCTCGATGGACTTTCGACCCGCGCGTCAACGGGTTTGCGTCGCAGCCGTTGTTCTGGCTGTTCTGGACGGCGGCGGAGGTCGTGCGGCTGTCGCACGCGGCGGTGGAGCTTTGGCGAATGCTGTGCGGAGATGATCGCACCGATCTCGACGCGGGCGGACCATCGAACGAGGTGTCTGCCGTGGACGTGATACGGAGAAAGGGCTGAAGCCGGCGTGGTGGGTGAGGTATGGCGGGTCGGGCAGGTCGTGGACGGGCGCTACGAGATTGCCCAGGTGCACGAGGGCGGTGGCATGGGCCTGGTGTATCGGGTCCGGCACCTGGAGTGGGCGACCGACCTGGCGGTGAAGTGCCCGCGAGCGGAACTCTTCCGTACCGGCGAGGAGCGGGACCTGTTCACGGCCGAGGCGGAGATCTGGGTGTCGCTGGGCCTGCATCCGAACGTGTGCGCCTGCCACTACGTACGCGTTCTGGACGGGCTTCCACGGGTGTTCGCCGAGTACGTCGCCGACGGCAGCCTGCGCGACTGGATCGACGACCGCCGCCTGTACGCGGGTGACCCGGCCAGCGCGCTCGCCCGCATCCTCGACGTGGCGGTGCAGTCCGCCTGGGGGCTGGACCACGCGCACGGGCGTGGGGTGGTGCACCAGGACGTCAAGCCTGCCAACATGCTGCTCGACGCCACCGCGGACGGAGTCGTCGCGAAGGTGACCGACTTCGGCCTGGCCCGGGCGCGGGCCACAGTCACCGGGCCGGTGCCCACGGGCACCCCGGCGGGCATGAGCGTGCTGGTGTCCAACCGGGGTCTGACGCCCGCCTACGCCTCGCCCGAGCAGGGGATGGGTATGCAGGTGGGCCGGCGTTCCGACATCTACAGCCTGGCCGTGTCCGTGCTGGAGATGTTCACCGGCGGGATCAGCTGGGTGCTCGGTGCCGTGGCCGGTGAGACGCTGGCCATCCGGCGCAGGCGGGTCGAGCCCGGCATACCCGACCTGCCGTGCGGGCTTGCCGATCTGCTGGAGCGGAGCCTGAGCCCGGACCCGGCCGCGCGGCCCGCGTCCATGGGCGAGTTCGCCGGTGAACTCATCGAGATCTACCGGCGAGTGACCGGGTCCCCGTATCCGCGGTCGGTCCCGGCGGCCGCGGACCTGCGGGCCGACGAGCTCAACAACCGCGGGGTCTCTCTGCTCGACCTCGGCCGTGCGGCCGATGCGGGCGAGGCGTTCGCCACTGCGCTCGCCGTCGATCCGCAGCACCTGAACGCCACGTACAACGCCGGTCTGCTGCGATGGCGGCGCGGCGAGATCACCGACGGGGACCTCGTCGTGGCGCTCGACGCGGCGGCCGCCGGGCAGTTTGGACCCGGCGAGGCCCGCCGACTCCTCGCCGAGGTGCACCGGGAACGCGGCGACCACGACGAGGCCGACGCGCTGCTCGGCCGACAGTCGGCGGCCCGGTTCGGACGGTCGAGCGGCACGCGCCGCGTTGCTTGGTACGTTCATCAGGAGCGCGACGCGGTGTACGACCCGTTCTTCGACATGGAGGTCACGCCGGCCTCGCCGTCCATCCGGGTCTGCTTCACCGACGACGGCACACGCGCGGTCAGTGTGTGCGACGGGGTGCTGCGGGAGTGGGATGTCCATGAGGGGCGGTGCCTGCGGGAGGTGCCGGCACCGGTCGCCCCGAAGGAGGAGCCCGTCAAGCTCGGCATCAGTGGCGACGGCCGGTACGCGATCACCGCCGGGCTGTACACCGTGCGGTTCTGGGACCTGGCCGAGGGGCGCTGCCTGCGGGTCTTCGACGCCGTTTTCGATGGCCGCCGAGAGGGGCTGGACCGGATACTCCAGTGGCCGAACTCGGTGTGCCTCAGCGGCGACGGACGGGTCGCCGTCGCGGCGTACCACGGCGGGATCGTACTCGTCTGGGACTTTCCCAGTGGTGCGCTCCGGCTGGTCCTGGACGGGCACGACAGCAAGGCGACGGCGGCGATCGGTCACAATGGGCGACTCGTGCTCAGCGCGGGCCGTGCGGACGGAACGGCACGAGTGTGGGACGTGGCAACAGGCCGCTGCGTTCGCGTGCTCGACAGCTGTGAGCGTGTCCACGGGGTCTGGCTCGCCGCCGATGCGGAGCGAGCGGCGGTGGCGGGTGACGGGGAGATCCGGGTCTGGGATTTCCGCAGTGAACGCGCCCGCGTGTTCCAGGGTGTGGGCAGGCTTCCCCGGGTGTCGATGTCGGGCGATGTGGTGGTGTCCATGGACGTGGACGACACGGTTCGCCTGTGGGCGATGGAGGACGGACGGTGCTGGCGCACCCTCCGAGGGAACGGAAGCCGCGTGCTCGCGGCCCATTTCGACACGGAGGCGGGTGTCCTGCGCACCGCCTGGCAGGACAATCACCTTCGCTGGTGGGCACTGCCTGAGCGGTACACCGCACCGCCCCGGCTGAGCCGACCGCGCCGGCATCCCGAGCTGAGCATGTTCCGCAGTAGGGTGGCCGACCTGACGAACCGCGCCCGGACGGCCGACGAGCCGCGCACGGCCCTGGAGTTGCTCGCCGAGGCCAGGGCGGTACCCGGGCACGAGCGTGAGCCGGGGCTGCTTGCCGCGTGGCGCGAGCTCGGGCTGTCCGCGACCCGGGTGGGCCTTCGCTCCGCGTGGCCCGCCGGAGTGTTCGACGCCGGAGCCGACGCCGGGCAGGTGGCCCTGGACACGAGCGCCGATGGCCGTATCGCCGTGTCCGGCGGGGTCGGTGGCACCGTGCGGGTGTGGAATCTGGAGAGCGGAACCTGCAAGCGCGTGACCAGGAAGCGGCCCCACCTGGTCGGCGCCGTCGGGATCAGTGATGACGGGACACGGGCGATGTACGCGACGGGCACAACGATCACCGCGTGGTGGGTCCGAAGCGGTGAGCGGGTCACCGTTGTGGACCACCCGTCGGCGCTGGGCGTGACTGCGTTCGACTCGGCCGCGCGAATGGCGCTGGTGGCGAGACAGGACGCGATCCGGCTGTGGAACCTGGACACCGGTGCGTGCGAGCGGGAGCTGCCGCCGCATCCGAGTGCCACCGCACTCTGGCTCGGGCCGGGGCTTGCCGTTTCCGGGGGAACGGACGCGACGGTGCGGCTGTGGGACCTGAACACCGGACGGTGCGTGCAGACGTTCCGCGGCCACACCCATCAAGTGATGTCGGTCTGCCTGAGTGCGGACGGCCGGCACGTTCTCTCCTCAGGCGGGTACACCGACCGTACGATCCGGCTGTGGGACGCCGCGACGGGCGCGTGTCTGCGCGTCTTCGGTGATGAGCCCGACAGCCAGAGAGGACTCAGCGCGGTGCCCAAGGTGCCATCCAAGCGGGTGCGGTTCAGCCCGGACGCGCGCTTCGCCATCTCCGGCGGAAGCGACACCACCGTACGGATCTGGGAACTCGCCACCGGGCGGTGCCTGTGCGTTCTGGAGGGCCACGAGGGTGCGGTGTCGGCCGTCCTGATCAGCCCGGACGCACGGTTCGCCCTCTCCGCGGGCACGGGCGGGGCTGTACGGCGCTGGGAACTCGACTGGGATCTGCAGGTACCCTGACGCGGCAACTCGTACGGGTCGCAGCCCTCGAAGCGGATCCTTACTGAGAGCGTGGGAACGATCCGGCGGCACGCGATGCGGTGGGCGGCTTCGCGCAGCGCGGCTTCCCGTTCGGCGACGGCCGCGGCGTCGGCGGCGAGCTCGGCCTGGATGACGTCGTCGGTGTCCGGGTCGTAGACGGTGCGCGGCGCGGCCCGCCTATGGACAGTCGCCGGGCTCCCGCACCAAGTCGCCTGCCACCACATGGTTGTGACGTTGCTCGATAGTTGGCGGAATTGATCGTTAGGTGGCGAGCTGCGGTCCGATCGCTCTGAGTGCGGTGACGAGCTGGGGACTCGCAGCGCGGCTAGTCGATTGAGCCGGGATGTCGGACCCGGGCGGTCCGGCGAACATCCCCTGACAAGGAGGCTCATGCGCGACGAGGCCGTCCGACGACTGGAACAACGCATCGCGCGCTACGAGACGGCGGGCGATGCCTCCCTCCTGCACGCGCCGGACGCGCAGGAGGACGTCGACGCGGCCCGGGAGGCGGTGGCGGCCCCGGGCGGAGCGATGTCCAACGCGGCGCACGCTTGGGGTCTTCCTCTGTCACAGGGGCGAGACGAGTCGTCCTCCAAGCATAGCCGACCTCATCCTGGTCATTGAGATCTTCAGCCACATTCCGGAGAGGGCGGACGCAGTGCCCCGCCCCGCGCGCAACTCGATCGCCCATGTCTGGAACGACCGGGCCGCGGACCTGTTCCAAACGGCCGACGGGAGCGCCCAGAGCCTCCTGGACCTCGACGAACCGGTCCGGCTCTTCCGGAACTCGGTGCTCATGCTGGGGCAGGGACACCCGATGGCGACGATCGTCACCGCGCGCGCCGGGGCCGCGCTCGTGGCCCGCTTCCGGATCGCGGGCGAGCTGGCCGTCCTGGACGAGGCCATTGTCCACCTGCGCTCTCCCCTCGACGATTCTCAGGTGGAGGACGAGGACACGCGCGCCGTGTGCTCGACCAACCTCGGCTGGGCTCTGCGTCTGCGCTTCTGCCTGCGGGGCGACCCGGCGGACCTCGGGGAGGCGCTCCTCCATCTCTGCGACGCCCACCGGGCGGGACCGGCCGACGAGCTGGTCCATGCCGCCGCTCTCCGGCTGCACTGGGCGGGCGCGGACGACCCGGTCCTGGCCACCGTGCGGGAGCGGATGACACCGACGGACTGGAACGCCGTCACCGGGCCGCGCCCCCCTGGCTGGCACTGGTCCTGGACGGCCCAGGAAGCCCTGCCGGACTCGGAGTTCCCGCCTATGCAAGCGCGTGGCCGAGGAGCCAGCTGGTATCGCGGAGACTGCCACATCCACTCCGTGTACTCGGACGGCGAGCTCACTCCTGAGCAGTTGGCAGCCGACGCTCGCACAGTAGGACTCGACTTCATCGCCACCACCCTCACGGAGGGCGTGTACGGCCGCTGCCCCTCCTGCCGCAACGCGCCCTGACGGCGTGGCAGTGACGGTGATCCGAGGCGAGTGTATTCGGGATGTGCGAAAGAGCCGGAAAGCAGCCGATCTGGCCTGCAAAGCGGGATACTGGTGCCTGCTGACGATGAAGCGACCAGGGGGCGCATTAGTGAAGTCTGTGGAGAAAACGGGTCGTCAGGGTGCGGGCGGCGGACGGGGCGCGCGGCATGCCGTCGTCGTGGGCGGGAGCCTCGCGGGGCTGCTCGCGGCGCACGTCCTTGCCGGGCATGCCGACCGGGTGACCGTCGTCGAGCGCGACCGGTTCCTGGACGGCGCAAGGCCGCGGCCCGGCGTACCGCAGGGACGGCATCCGCATGTTCTGCTGGAGGGCGGGCAGGTGGCCCTGGAGTCGTTGCTGCCGGGCTTCCTGGCGGAGCTGCGGGCGGCGGGGGCACCGCGCCTGGGCATGCCGTCGGACATGGTGCAGAGGCAGAACGGGCGCTGGTTCCGGCGGCTGCCCGCGACGACGCACATCTACACCGGTTCCCGCGGGCAACTGGAGGAGCTGGTGCGGCGGCGCGTCCTTGCCGACCCGGTGATCAGCGTGGTGGAGGGGACCGATGCCGTCGGGCTCCTAGGTGACGCCTCGCGCGTGCGGGGCGTGCTGCTGCGGGAGCGCTCCGGTGACGTCCGGGGGGAGCAGCAGGCCCTTGAGGCCGACCTGGTGATCGACGCCTCCGGCGGCGGTACGAAGGCCCAGCAGTGGCTGACAGCGATCGGGGCCGAGGCCGCGCACGAGGAGACCATCGACACGGGTCTCGCATACGCCTCCCGCGTCTACCGCGGCAGGAGCGGCGTCCTCGACGGCGACACCTGCGGCTACTACGTCTACCCGAGCCCCGCCCAGGTCCACGCCGGTGGTGCGCTGCCGCTGGAGGACGGCACCCATCTGGTCATCGTGTCGGGGCTGCGCGATGACGAACCGCCCACGGACGACGACGAGTTCGTGACGTACACCAAGAAGAGGCTGCCGCACCCGCTCCTGCACCAGTGGCTGGACGAGGCCGAACCGCTCTCGCCGGTGTTCGGCTACCGGCGGACCGCGAACATCCGCCGCCGCTACGACCTGCCCGGCCGCCGCCCGGCCGGCTTCCTTGCGACCGGCGACGCCCTGTGCAGGTTCAACCCGATCTACGGGCAGGGCATGGCCGTCGCCGCGATGAGCGCCCTCGCCCTGCGCGACGTGCTGGCCGAGCCGCGTCGGATCCCCACGACGCGGCGCGTGCAGAGGGCACTCCTCGCGGCGTCCCGGCAGGCGTGGGACATCTCCGCCGGGGCGGACCGCACGATGCCGGGTGCGGTGGGTACTGCCGCAGCCGCAAAGCCAGCGGACCGCGTCGCCGACTGGTACCTGCGGCGCGTTCTGGAGCGCTACCCCGGCGACCCCGTGGTGGGGCCCGTCTTCCGCTCCGTACTGGCCCTCTGCGCACCCGTCACCGCCCTGTTCGCTCCGCCCGTGGCCCGGGCCGTCCTCTTCCGCCCGCCCGCGCCGACACCCACCGAGCCGCCGACAACGCCGGAGGAGCCCCCGGGCTTGAGCGAGGCCGGCAGCTGAGTGGGGTCGAAACCGCGGCGGGTGGCCTTGTCGAGGTCGTCACTGTTGAAGGTGGCGATGTACTGCAGCTTTTCTTCGCGGGTGACGTCGGCGGCGAGTTGGCGGTCGTCGACGCCGTCGAAGAGGCGGCTGTCGTGGATGAGGAAGTCGGGGCCGCGGCCGTGGCGGTGGGCGAGGACGGCGAGGGTCAGGTAAGCAGAAGATGACCATGCTGCTGATGCCGCGGCTGTCGTCGCTGTGGATGTGGGGGCGGATCTGGAGGCTGTTGGGGCCGGCTTCGATGGCTAGGTAGGCCTCGCGGCCCTGTCCGTAGAGGCGTTGGGCGTACTGGGAGAACAGCAGGGTTGCTTCAGCGGTCTGCTCGGCGTGTTCGTCGAGGTCGGTGGTGACGGCTTGCTGCAGCTGCAGCTGCAGCCGCTGGGCGGTGATCTGTCGTGCGCTGGCTTCCAGAGTTTGGGCGGCGTCGTAGCGGTGGCGCAGTGCTTCTAGCGTGGCTTGCTCGCGGGCCAGGGCTTGCTGCAGGGCGGTGAGCGCTTCGAGGGCGCCGCCGTCGTTGAGGATGCGCAGCACTGCGTCCGGTCGGCGACGATCAAGTTCATTCCCGCCGTAAATGCTGCGGTGTTGAACCGGTGATCCTCAGCGCTCAAGCGCCGCAGCATTGACACTCCTCGCAACTAGGACGTCCCGGCGCAGTTCCACCGCGCCCATGCTGTACAGCACGTCCAAGGCCAGCACGAACCAGCTGAACGATACCGGTGCGTGATGACCATGTTCAGCCCGCCACTTCCTCAGCCGCGCCCACGCCTGGCTGACCGACCGCGGCTCATCCAGCTGCAGCAGGACCTGCGCACCGACCGCCAGCAGGTACCTGCCCGGCGCGATGCCCTTCGTCGGAGTGATCACGCGAGCATCCCCAGTGCGGGAGGTGTCCAGTCCGCCGGCGGCGCTTCGAAGACATCGCAGCGCTCGAAGAAGTGCGCGAGGATTACCCAGGCTGCTCGTTGCATGCGAGGGGGCACGCTGCCGTTGCCCAGCACGTACATCTCCAGTTGCCACAGCATGTCCTCGGGGTCCGGCCACTTCTGCCGGACCTGCTCGTAGTACAGCCGGAACCCCTGAGCCACCTCATCATGCTCAACCGCCCGGATCGTGCTCGCGCAGAACTCATCGACCAGGTGACTGTGCCGCATCCCGCGCAGCAGATCCTCGCGTGCCTCCCTCTGCACCCGGTTGAAGTCCAGCTTCCCCGGGTCGACCTCGGGCAGCGGCATCAAAGGATCAGCTGCCTTCGCTGTTCACGGAGGTGCTTGAGCAGCGGAGCAAGGTCCTCCATACCGATGCCGTGCACGACCGGCTGGATCGGGATCTGGCAGCCCAGAACGTCCTCGGCCAGTGCGAGCTCAAGTTGCATGCACTCGTGCCACAGTCTGCGCGTGCCCATCTGCTGGAACCGCAATGGCCGATGAGCACGCTCCACCTCGGACAAGACCGTTGCGATCTCCGGATGCATGCCCCGGCGGTCGTTGTGCACAAAGACGAACGTGTCGAACTGCCCGCGCCGCTTCGTCAGCGCCTTGGCGAGATCCGAATTGATCTTTTTGATCTCTGTCGCACTTACCGTCTGGGGCGCATAACAGGCATACAGCTTGCGCTCGTGCAGCATCAGACCGTCAGAGCCCTGATCACCCAGCCGTCCGTGCGTTCGCACGTCCAGAAACTCTGGGTAGCGCGCACACATCAGATGATGGAAGAAGGTCTCCAACGTAGTTTCATTCAGCTCGGCCATCAGCTCCAAGAACTTCAGCCGTGCGTACATTCTTTGCTCGTACTGCATTCGCCCCCTGTGCTCCTCAGCAGGGTAGTGTCAAGTCATCAATCGAATACACCCTTGTGGGGCAGTTCGGTGCCGTCGGCCGGGCGATGTACGACCCGCGCCCGGGCAATGCGGCCCGCTTCGACTGGACTGGCGGCACTCCCTGACTCAGGCCGGCCTGCCGTACGGGAAGTGGTCGGAGACTCAGGCGGAGGCGTTCGTGACCGCTGCCCTGCTGGATGTCGCCTGACACCGTGCCCGACATCCTGGGCAGGCCGAAGGGCCACCCCCGCAGCGGAGCTTCCGGCACCGGGACCCGAGTCACCGCAATGGTCCTTCCACGGCGAAGACGTGGCTGTAACGTCAGCCGCGAGCCCTCGCAGGGAGGGTCATCAAGGCAGGGGGAGGACTGTGTCAGACATTTCCCGGCGAGCGCTCTTGGGCGCCACCGGCGCAGTTGCCGCATCGACACTTCTCACGACAACCGGAACAGCACAGGCCGCCGATACCGCGGGCGGCAAGGACGGGAACACACCACACAGCACCTCGAAGGAGGCCGAGGCACCCATGGCCAGTGGCAGCCAGACCCTCAAGTACGTGGCATACATCGCGAGTCCCGACATGGAGGTGCTAAACGACGCGACGTTCGGCGTCGGTGCCGACCCCGCCGACATGTGGGCGTATCTCGACGATGCCACGGCACGCCTCCAGGAGAGACATCCCTCGTATTCCTTCACCCCCCGTCTCGTCCGGTACGACCAGGTCACCACCGAGATACCGCGCCCGTAACGCACACTCCGCCGGCCCGGCCCCCAGCCGGGCCGGCCGATGCTCTGCAGGACCGCCCGCGACCGACATCGCCGAGCTGAACTGGTCGGTGGACCGATGGATGGCCTTGCTGCTCGACATCACCGTTCGCGCCGCCGACAGCACCGCCCAGGGCGTGCGGCAGGTCGCCGTCGAACTCCCCGCCGTCAACTTCCCCCCCCCACGACCCGATCGTGGCGGGCGTCGCCTGGCCGTATGTCGACCAGACCAACCCCGACGACAGCCCCCAGCGCACCGTCACGGCGCTCGCCGTGCCGAATAGCCACCTGATCACCTTGGTGGACTGCTACGACGAGGACGAGTTGATCGCCACCGGCAGCCGCGTGGCCGACGACAGCGCCAACTTCCCCGTTGGCGCCAACGTCTCCTTCGTCCAGCAGTTCGGCGAGGCCGAGGTGTTCATCCGTACCTTCGAGCGCGGCGCTGGACTGACCGAGTCCTGCGGCTCCGGAGTCTCCGCCTCCCGCGCCACCCTCTCCCGCCTCGGCCTGGTCGACCCCGACGCGCGCGTGGTGGTGCGCAACCCGGGCGGCCCTCCCGCAGCTGGCTCCAGCAGATCGGCGACGTGTGGCAGCCGGTCCTCGAAGGCAACGCCACCATCATCCTGCGGACCGAGGTCGACACCGCCGACGTCCTCGGCGACGCCCGCTCGACTTCGCCGTCGAAGCCTTCATGGACGAGACCGAAGCCTTCGGCGCCCTCTTCCAGGACAACCTCAAGACCTTCCGCGCCGCGGGCATCAATCCGGCCGTTGGCTAGCGTCAGGCGTCAGGTTTTCTGCTTCGCCCTGATCCGCCCGACACTGTCTTAAGCTTGCGCCGTGAACGACACCACATATGGCATATGGATCAGACCGGGCAACCTGGCCGACGCACCAGCCGTGCTGGACATGCTTGACTCCGCGGTGGTCTGGATGAACGATCGCGGCAACACCGAGCAGTGGGGCACGACACCGTATTCGCAGAAGCCCGGTGGAGTGGCCCGGGTCAAGCGGTACATGACCGAGAACGCCCCGTACATCGCGGAATTGGACGGAGCACCTGTCGGAGCCCTCGTCTTGGACTCTGGGCCCAGCCCTCAGATGCCGATCGCGTCGGCCGAGGAACCCGAGCGGTACGTCCGGCTACTGGTCTCCGACCGACAGCACGCCGGTCTGGGCATCGGGGCCGCGCTGCTGGCCCATGCCGCAGAAGAGACCCGGCGGGCTGGCATGGAGCTATTGCGGGTCGACTGCTGGGCGGGCGGCGGGGGCGAACTGGTCGCGTTCTATGAGCGCAACGGTTTTACTCCTACCGATCGTTTCCTGTCCGAGGCATGGCCGGGACAGGTGTTGGCCCAGCGGGTCAGCTGACGGCGCACTGGTCGACGCCCGAAGCGGTCATCAACTCCCCTCCCAGACCGATGTCCTGCCCGCCCCTGACACCCTCCTTGTCGCCCCTCGTCACCCTGAACGCCACCACGAAGTGGGCGGCCGGTCACGCCGACACCCTCGCCCTCGGCCTCATCACCGAAGACCTTGGTATGCCCGAACGCACCGTCGTCGCGCTGCCCTACATCAAGGCCGCCCAGGCCCAGCACCCCGCGCTCGCTTCCGCCATCGCCACCTTGCGGGGCGCCGGGGCCACTACCTCCTGGACGACGGCAACGGCCCCGGATTCCGCCCCACAGGCCCAAGCACGGCGACATCGAGGCCTACCCCTGGACCCTCGCGCGTTCGCGCTGCCTCGTCGGCTGATGGGATTTCTCTGCACGGTTGTTCAGGCCCTTGTGGGAACGGTGATCGACCGACTCAACTCTCTGTGGGCGACGCCGTAGGAGCGGAGCTTGTCGGTGACCAGCACCCTGGGTGTCCTGCGCTGCTTCTTCATCAGCTTGGCCATGACCCGCTGCGCGGCCTTCGCGTCCCGCTTGGACTGCAGCAGGATGTCGAGGACAGTGCCGTCCTGGTCCACGGCCCGCCACAGGTAGTGCCGCAACCCGTTGATCTTCAGGAACACCTCGTCCGGGAGCCACTTGTCGCAATATCCCGGCATCCGGTGCGCGCACCGAATGCCGGTGGTGCGCTTCACCGCGCGCACCGCGCGGTGGCGATGCGGTGCATCGTGCGCGCTGGTGCGCCCCGATGATGTGGTGCACTCGCCAGTCTGCGCAGTGCCGCACCACGATGGCGGGATCGGCGATGAGCCACCGTTGATCCTCACCGGTGGCTCCGGGGACTGGGCGGTCCTGGAGGACGCCGGAGCAGGCACCGGGGCGCACACCGTGGTCCCGTGGTCCGTGGGGAATTCACAGGAACAGACATGTGGGCCGTGGCTCGATTACCCTGTTGCCCGCTCGAACCGGCACGGGCCTCTGCGTGGCACGGGCCACAGTGTGCTGTACCGCATTCTGGAACAGGACCCCGACCTCGACGGCTGCCCCGAACCCGTCCGGACCATCGCCGCACGGTGCCTGGAAAAGGATCCGCGGCACCGGCCCATGCTCGATGAGGTCATACGCTACTGCCGCTCGGCCTCAGCGCCGGGATGTACGGGCGGCGCAGGGCATACCCTTCCATCTCCGCCAAGGGCCCGGACCGTCGTCGACCCCGCACAGGACTTCCACGACGCCGTTACCTCCCCCTGCCTCGCCCGCGACCCCTCTGGGACAGGGCGCGGGAGCCGGGCCCGGCGCCTTGGTGCGTGCACCGGCTGCAGGCAGGCGGCCCGAGACCGACAGCCCGCTCCCTCCTGCCGCCGTCACGGCGCACCTGCCCGCTGCTTTAGTGCTGAGCGGAGTCGGGGTACTCGTCCTGGTCGCCGTGCTCATCGCCGTCCTGCTTCCCGGCCAGTCGGTGGACCGTGCCACGCCATCCACGATCGAGCCGGCGGCCACGCTCACCGCTTTTCCCGAGAAGACCGCGAGCGTGGCGTTCAGCCCCGACGGCAAGACCCTCGCCATGGGCGGCAACGACGGAAAGGTGCGGCTGTGGGATGTGGACGGCCGCCGGACCCGTACCTTCCTCACCCAGCGCTCCAAGTCCAGCACCAGCGGGCCCCGGGTCGTCGCCGTCGCGTTCAGCCCCGACGGGAAACTGCTGGCCGCCGGCACCCGCGACGGCGTGCTGGGGCTGTGGGATGTGGCCAAGCGCCGGCTGGTCGCCACCATCACCAGCGACTATCGCCACGATTCATTCGACAGCGTGGCGTTCAGTCCCGACAGCCGCCTCCTCGCCACCGGGGGTGGCAATGGCGTACGGCTGTGGAACGCGGACAGCGGCAAGGATCAGGGCAGACATTTCGCCGTCATCGACGACGAAATGAATGCCCGGCAGGTGGCGTTCAGCCCTGACGGCAAGACGCTGGCCACTGCGGGCTACCGCAACGACGAGTACAGCCACACCGACGGGTACGAGGCACAACTGTGGGATGTGGCCAAGCGCACGGCACGCGAGCGCTTCGACCTTTGCGAGGACGGTTTGGCCGTGGCGTTCAGCCCATCCGGCAAGAGCCTCGCCACCGCATGCGACGACGACACCGCGCCAGTACAACTGTGGCAAGCGCCCAGCGGTCGCTCCGAAACCTCCCTCGGCGAGACGACGACCGGGAAGGTCGGAGTCGCCTACAGCCCCCGTGGTGCGACACTTGCTGTTTTCGGCGGCGAGGTGGTGCAGTTGTGGGACACGACCGAGCACGACCTGCAGGCCCAGCTGGTCGGAAACACATCGAACGTATCGAACGTGGCATTCAGCCCCGACGGCCGGCTCGTCGCAACCGCCACCTTCGACGGTGCCGTACGCCTGTGGAAGGCCCCACCTCCTTGACCGGATCGAGCAGTTCGAGGGGCAGTGGGTCTATCATGATTTAGGTGTTTTTAGGCCCTTTGGCCTAGTAGGGCTTTGTTAGGTGCCCCAAGTGATCCTTATCGGATAGGTTGTGATCTTCTTTCAGGTGTGACACCTGAGGAGATGGAAGAGGTCCGGCCGCGTCTGGAGGCCTTCGCCGCCGAGATGCTTCGCCCGCTGGCCCGGCGGGACCAGCGGGCCAAGGGCGAGCTGTACCTGCGCGGGCTGATGTTGGACGGCAAGCGCAAGTCGATGCAGCCGATGGCCGAGCGCCTGGGCGTTGACCACCAGCAGCTGCAGCAGTTCGTCTCCTCCTCGACCTGGGATTACTCCAAGGTCCGGGAACGGCTGGCCCGTTGGGCTGCGGCGCACATCTCTCCCGAGGCGTATGCCATCGACGACGTCGGCTTCCCCAAGGACGGCTACGACTCGCCGGGGGTGGCGCGGATGTACTGCGGCGCGCTGGGCAAACGCGGCAACTGCCAGATCGGGGTCAGTGTGAACCTGGTCAGCGACCGCGCCTCTTCCGCTGTCGACTGGCGCCTGTTCCTGCCGGAGAGCTGGGACGACGCCAAGCAGGGCGAAGACCTGCTGCTGGCCGAGGCCATCCGGCGCCGCCGCGCCAAGGCGGGCATCCCGGACACCGCACGGCACCGGGAGAAGTGGCGCCTGGCCCTGGACATGCTCGACGAGGTGCGCGGGGAATGGGAACTGCCCGACCTGCCGGTCGTCGCCGACGCCGGATACGGCGACGCCACCGGCTTCCGCGAGGGCCTGACCGAGCGCGGCCTGACCTACGCGGTCGCGGTCAAGGCCACCACAACCGCACATCCGGGCGACGCGACGCCCGAACGCCCGCCGTACTCCGGACAGGGCCGCCCTCCCGTGTCCGCCTACCCCCAGCCGCACACCACCCTGCGCGCCCTGGCCCTGGCCGCCGGACAACCGGCCACCCGCACCGTCACCTGGCGCCAGGGCAGCAAGGCCACCAGACACAACCCGAACGCCGACATGCGCTCGCAATTCCTGGCCCTGCGGGTCCGCCCTGCCAACCGATCCATCCGCCGGTACACCGACGGCGCGCTGCCCCAATGCTGACTGCTCGTCGAGTGGCCTCCCGACTCCGCCGAGCCGACCGACTACTGGCTCTCCACGCTGCCCACCGACACCACACTGCACGATCTGGTACGAATCGCCAAGATCCGATGGCGAGTTGAGCACGACTACCGAGAGCTCAAGGACGGTCTCGGCCTGGACCACTTCGAGGGCCGCAACTACCTCGGCTGGCACCGCCACGTCACCCTCACCGCCCTCGCCCAGGCCTTCTGCACCCTGCTCAGACTCGACCCAAAAGCCCCTGCGCCGGCCTGACCCTCTACGCGGTCCTCCGCGAACTCCAGGCCCTCCTGGCCACCTGGACCGGCGCCTGCTCCATATGCGGCCAACCCGCACCAACACCCGAACCACACCACCGCACCTAACAAAGCCCTACTAGTGGCTTTTGATTGATCCGACTGGCCTACACCCGTCCGGCGGTAAGGCGGCCGTCGAAGAGCTGGTCGAACTCGTTCAGCGCGGCCTTCCACTTGTTGTTCCAGCGCTTGCGGCCGCGGCCGGAGGGGTCGAGGGCGAGGGTGGCGAGGTAGATCCTCTTGAGGGCTGCCTGCTCGTTGGGGAAGTGTCCGCAGGCGGTGGCCGCGCGGCGGTAGCGGGCGTTGAGGGACTCGATGCTGTTGGTCGTGTAGACGACCTCGCGGATCGCATCGGGGAAGGCCAGGAACGGCACGAACTCGCTCCAGGCCCGCTGCCAGACGGTAGCGATGCTGCCGTACTTGTGGCCCCATCTGGCGTCGAACTCGTCGAGGCGCTCGCGGGCCTGGGCCTCGTTGACGGCGGTGTAGACGGGCTTGAGGTCGGCGGCGACCTCGGGCCAGTCCCGCCTCGAGGCATAGCGCAGGCTCTGCCTGATCAGGTGAACTACGCAGCGCTGCACGACAGTCTGCGGCCACTCGTTCGCGACCGCATCCGGCAGGGCGGACAGCCCGTCACAGACCAGCATGAGCACGTCCCTGACCCCGCGATTGCGCAGGTCGGTGAGGACTTGCTGCCAGAACTTGGCGCCCTCGCCTCCGTCGCCGGCCCACAGGCCGAGGATCTCGCGGTAGCCGTCGGCGGTGACCGCGATGGCGACATAGATGGGCCGGTTGGCGACCTGCCCGTCCCTGATCTTGACGTGGATGGCGTCGATGAAGACGACCGGGTAGACCGCGTCGAGGGGACGGGTGCGCCACTCGTTCATCGAGTCCAGGGCCTTGTCGGTGATCGTGGAGAGATCGCGCACCGACGGTGAACGGCAGCCCCGGCGCCGCGTTGCGACGTTGATCGATAGATGGCGGAATTGATCGATAGATGGCGGCTCGCGGTCCGACGCCCTCGAGTTGCGGTCGTGTACGGAGAAACGTGCACGCGGCGAACGGGCTGCTGCTGTTCTGATGCGGTGACGTCACAGGTGGAGGCCGGTATCCGTTCGGATGCGTGGGCCCTGGATGAGCTGGTCTCCGTGTACGAGGCCAGTGACGGCGTACGGAGCCGGCTGGTGCTGGGCAGCTCGTGGCCCAGGCGGTGGTCGGCGACGTGGCAGTTCGATGGGGACGGTGCTCAGCGGAACATATGGGCATTCTCCTCAGCCCACTGCCGGAACGGCCTGCCCGGAGAGCCGGTGACCCGTGAAACCGTGTCGCGCACTGTCAGCAGCTCGCTATTGACGTCTCCGCCCGTGACATCGAGCACCGCATCCGCGGCCTCGTCCCCGAAGACCGCGACCATTTGAGCACGAGCCTCCTGCCGGCTGATCTCGATGAAGTGCACATCCCGCCCGAGTACTGCCGCGATGGCCTCGACCTGCTGCCGGGCTGTCACCGGCTCCGGACCGGTCAGGGCATACGTCTGCCCCCGATGGCCGGGCTCGGTCAGCGCAACCCGCGCCACCGACGCGATATCCGCGGGGTGGATCGTGGGCAGCCCGGTGTCCGCATACGGCGCGCGGACCGCCGCACCGTCGCGGATCGATGCCGCCCACATCATGGCGTTTGAGGCGAACTGCGTCGGCCGCAGAATCGTCCAAGCCATGCCGCTGTCCTTGAGCAGCTGCTCGACCGCCAGGTTCTCGCCGGCGGGACCCAGGTGCGGATGGGTCTGGACGGTAATGGACGACACCAGCACCACATGCTCCACACCCGTCCGCCGGGCTGCCGCGAGGATGTCCGCGTCCGGGCCCACACGCGACACGAGGAACAGCGAGCGCACCCCGTCCAGAGCGGGCTTCAACGACTCCGGCACCGCGAAGTCACCCTCAGCGGCCTCGGCCTCCTCGGGGAACGTCGCCCGTGAGGCGTCACGCGTGAACCCTCTCAGCGGCCCCGCACCACATACGCGCAACTCCCTCAGCAGTGCACTGCCAATGTTTCCGGTGGCTCCGGTCACGAGGATCATGAGCGCGTTCTCCCGCCGCCAGGTGATCAACTTGAGGACACGCTAAAAGCTCAATCGCACTTCAGGTCAAGAAGACTCCTGACCCTGCCCACTGCCAGGCACACGTGGAAAGCCCGGCCCTTCGCGCTGGGAACCGCTCTCCATCCACCCACCGCTGCCCTTGCTGCCAGCCCGAGCGACCAGGGCTCGTCACCCGCTCGAGCCCCGCATCACGTCCCCGCTCGCCAACTATCAATCGGCAAACTTGCCAACAAGGAATCGGCACGGCGCCAAGACCTGGACTCATCAACGCTGGATTCGCCAACTACCGCTCGTGGTCACACGCGCCGCGTTGTTCCTAGACCGGGCTCGCTACGTGCGACATACCGCCCATTCCGGTGGGGAGCAATCTCCGTCCTGGCACGCTGCGCGACAGCCGGGGAAAAGTCGCTGCCGCCCACAGCTGCGAGACTGCGGGGATGACCACGCAGCGGCTGCCGTTCCCGGTCCCGGACGAACGCGCCCACCTCGTCGTCGACAGCTACGCCGACATGTACGACCTCGATGAGGACCTGGTCGTGCCCACCGGCGTACCCGAGTCCGCGGCGACCGTCCTGCGCACGGCCCGCGAGCTGCTGCGCCAGTCGTACTACTGCTACGAGTTCTCCACCGTGGCGGTCATGCACTCCCTGATCGCGGTGGAGATCGTGCTGCGCGAGCGCATCCCGGGCGCAGGCAAGAAGCCGCTGCAGAAGCTCATTGAGCAGGGGGCCGCCGACGGGATCCTGACGGCCCGGCAGGCGGAGCACCTCGACTACGGTCGGCAGATCCGCCACGGCATGGGCGCACAACAAGACCACGCACGAGGTGATGCCTCCGGCCATGGCGGTGCCGATGGTGACCACCTCGTTCGCGATCGGCACTGAGCTCTGCGCCGCTGACGCCGCGCGGCGACGCCGGGCAAGCCTTTCGCGCGAGGGGCTTGCCCGGGGCTGGCGACCCGGCTACGCCATGGCGGCGGCCACGGTCTCGAGGACGGCGCGCTGCTGCGGGTCGACGGGCACGTCGGCCTGGCGCAGCGAGCGAAGTGTGGTGCCTTCGGCGCACAGCCTGCACAGCCCGAACACCGGCATCGGGCCGGCACCGATGAGGGTGCGCGAGGTGGAGCTCTCGTAGACGGGCCGGTAGCAGCCGGGGCACAGCTGGCAGTCCTCGGGCTCATCCGCCGGCGGCGCGTCGGGGCCGAGCAGCGGGACGATCCGGTGGAGGTTCTCCCCGGCCTCCGCCCACAGCCCCATCGGCCGCTCCGCGGATACGCCGAAGACGTCTCCCCGCCCGGCAGTGAGGGCTGCGGCCACCTCGTTCAGCCCCTGGCCGTCGTCGTCGTTGCGCAGCCGCTCGAAGACGACGTCGTCGTCCGGGCCTTCGCTGGTGCGGACCCGGGCCAGCGTGCCGACGCCTTCCTCGGGGTGGTTGGGGAGCCACGAGCGGGTGATCCGCATTCCGGCCCGCATGGTGCCGATTCTGAGGGAGGCGTGCGATGCCGCTGAACGCGCAAGCGCTGAACACCGCGACGTTCGCTGGGCTGCTTGTCGACACCCACCGCACAGCGGTCCACCTGGAGATGCGCGACGTCTATGCGGTCGGCGACGGCGCCGACGACTTCGAGAGCTTCTTGCGCACCGGCGCTCCGAATCTTGATCCGGCCCGATCGTTCTGGCCGCAGTGGATGCCGCTCGTGAAGGATGCGGTCGCCCGCGGCGTGGTGATGCGCCGCGCGAGGATCGTCTCCGAGCCGGTCACCGACTACATCCGCTACGAGCACGCCATCTTCCCGCTCAACCTCCAGGCCGGAGAGGACGTGCGCTGGCTGCCCCGCCGCCACGCCTCGGACATCGCGCTGCCCGGCAACGACTTCTGGCTCCTGGACGAACGGCTCGTGCAGTTCCACCACTTCACCGGCACCGGCGACTGGGCGACGCCCGACAAGGAACGCACCAGCGACCCGGCCGCCGTCGCGCTGTGCGCCACCGCGTTCGAGACAGTGTGGGAGCGCGGCATCCCGCACCAGAAGTACACCGCCCAGGCCCGCTGAGCAGCCCCGTGCCTGCCTCTCCATCGTCCAGCGCACAAGCAGCCCGCGAGGCGCTCGCCGTACGGTTGCAGCACCTTCGCAAGGACGCCGGCCTCACCGGGAAGGAACTCCCCGCCCGGTGCGGCTGGCACCCCGCGAAGACCACCCGTATCCAGAAGGGCGACGCCCCGCCCTCCGACACCGACATCCGCACCTGGTGCGCGGCGCGCGGTGCCGACGACCAGGCGGCTGCGCCTGGCTGATCGAACCCGGGTTCGAAGTCCCCGCCTGGCGGCTGATACTGACGCCAGCTCAGTGGCAGCGGAGGGCCCGGCGGACTCAGTGGAGGCAGAGGCAGAACGGATGGCCGGCCGGGTCCGCGTAGACCCGCCAGTTGGCCTCCGTGCGGAACTGGTCCGTCCGCTCCAGCACGGTCGCGCCGAGGGTGAGCGCCCGCTTCTCCTCCCCATCGAGGTCGTCCACGGCGAAGTCCAGGTGGAGCTGTTGCGGGTGCTGCTGGCCGGGCCATTCGGGCGGCCGGTAGCTATCCACCCGCTGGCAGGCCAGCGGCGTTCCCTCGAACCCGTGCACCTCGACCCAGTCGGGATCCTCCGGGTCCGCGACCACTCGGCCGCCGAGCAGATCCGCGTAGAACTCCGCGAGTCGTACCGGATCGGCGCAGTCCAGCGCGACTGCCTGCAGCTTTCGAATCACTTCCGACACCCCTCGTTCCTCGGCCGTTTCCGCGACTCGCCCGTACGGGAGGGGTCTTACCCGCCGCCGCAGAGGGCATGCCCGGCCGTACGCCGGTCCGCCGCCGGTCCCGCCGCGTGGTGGAGTGGTGCTCGGTCACGGTGGCCCGTCCTGAGAGAAGCCTTTCGCCTGTCAACGGCGGTCCGCGTGCCCACCTCCTCGTAGCGAACCTGCCGTTCCTGCCACTTGAGCTTCGCTGACACGGACTCGCATCAACCAAGGTTCGCCGGCACACGCTCAGGGTTCAGTGGCACAGGACAGGCGGCTCTTGTCATGTGCCATCGAACCTCGAGCGTGTGCCAGCGAAGTTTGAGTGGCGTGGATCACTGGGGATCAGGGGCGTCGTGCGAGGAAGACGAACTCTCTGCCTGGCCGGTCAGGCGCATCGCGTACGTCTTGCACCATGTAGCCGTTCGCGACCAGGTCCGTCTCGACCTCTTCGCGCTCTCGGAAGCGCAGCGTCGAATCCGAGGTCAGCACCTGTCCGTCCGCTGCGAAGACGTAGGTCCAGCGGAAGGTCACCAGGGGCCAGCTCACCTCGATCAGCTGGACCCAGCTCTCAACGGAGCCGACGCCCGGGATATGCGTCACGCGGTAGGAGTTCTCGCGGGTCCACCCTTCCCAGGCGCGCCTGGCCGGATCACGGGTCTCGAAGACCAGGTGCCCGCCGGGCCGTAGTGCCTCGTAGGCTCCCCGCAGTGTCTTCTGCCAGGCTTCCGGATCAACGATGGCCTGGGCGACGTTCGCTGTCATCGTCGCGAGGTCGACCTGCAGTGGTGGGAGGGCTGTCGCGTCACCGTTGATCCAGCGCACTCGCTCACTGCCCGGTTTGGCCCGGGCGACATCGAGGGATGCCTGGGCGGGATCGATGCCGACAACGTCGACCCTGCGGTCGGCCAGGAGAAGTGCGAACACTCCTGTGCCGCAGCCAATGTCCAGAACTTGGTGCGCCCCGAACTCTTCCGCCATGCGGAGGTAGGCATCGAGATCGCTGCGGTCGGGGTCGAGCGGATCGTAGATCGCGGCGAGTCGTGGATGCCCGAAGCAGTCGTCAGTCATGCGGCCGAACATATGCGGAGCCGGCCCCGAAGAACTACCTGTACGCATCCGCGAGACTGCCCCACTGCCTCCCCTGACCACCAGCACCCAGTGCCGATCAAACTTCGGTGGCACGAACTTGCCGATGATCAACCTTCGATGGCACAGGACACACGCTTAGTGGTCGGCTCCGGAAGTCCTTCGGGGGTTGATCACGTAGCTGGCCCGTCGGAGGATTCTTCCTGGTGATCGGCGGTGTGCCGGTCGAGT
>NZ_JBVHDS010000037.1:0-32595 GCF_055563255.1 Streptomyces sp. NPDC002958
CCAGACTCGACCGGCACACCGCCGATCACCAGGAAGAATCCTCCGACGGGCCAGCTACGTGATCAACCCCCGAAGGACTTCCGGAGCCGACCACTTAGGGTCGTGGCCATGGCTGAAAGCACGCTCGATCTCACTCTGGACGGCCCGGCGCTCACCGCCCGGCTCGTCGACTTCCCGTCGGTCAGCGGTCAGGAGAAGGAGCTCGCCGACGCGATCGAGTCGGCGCTGCGCACCCTCCCGCACCTGACCGTCGACCGGCACGGCAACAACGTCGTGGCCCGGACGAACCTGGGACGTGCCGAGCGGGTCGTGCTCGCCGGACACATCGACACCGTGCCGATCGCCGACAACGTGCCGTCCCGGCTCGACGACGACGGCGTGCTGTGGGGCTGCGGCACCTCCGACATGAAGTCGGGCGTCGCCGTCCAGCTGAGGATCGCCGCGACCGTGCCCGAGCCCAACCGCGACCTCACCTTCGTCTTCTACGACAACGAAGAGGTCGCCGCGCACCTCAACGGGCTCGGCCACGTGGCCGACGCCCACCCCGAATGGCTGGAGGGCGACTTCGCCGTCCTGCTGGAACCCTCCGACGCCCAGGTCGAGGGCGGCTGCCAGGGGACCCTGCGGGTCTTCCTCCGTACGGAGGGGGAGCGGGCGCACTCCGCGCGCGGCTGGATGGGGTCGAACGCCATCCACGCCGCCGCCCCGATCCTCGCCAGGCTCGCCGCGTACGAGCCGCGCCGGCCGGTGATCGACGGCCTTGAGTACCGCGAGGGCCTGAACGCCGTACGGATCGAGGGCGGCGTCGCCAACAACGTCATCCCCGACGCCTGCACCGTCGTCGTCAACTACCGGTACGCCCCCGACCGCGGCCCCGAGGAGGCCCTGGCCCACGTCCACGAGGTCTTCGCCGACTGCGGCGTCGTCGAATTCACCGTCGACGACCACTCGGGCGCGGCCATGCCCGGCCTCGCCCACCCGGCGGCGAAGGCGTTCATGGCAGCGGTCGGCGGCACCGCCCGGCCCAAGTTCGGCTGGACCGACGTCTCCCGCTTCGGCTCTCTCGGCGTTCCCGCAGTGAACTACGGACCCGGCGACCCGCTCCTCGCGCACAAGCGCAACGAGCACGTGGGGGTCGACCGGATCACCCACTGCGAGGAACGGCTCCGCTCCTGGCTCACCGGCTGACCCACGGTATTCCCCTGTCCGTAACCTGCATGGATCTACCCTGAGCTGACACAGTTGGTCATCGATCGTCGTCGGAGGGAGCAGGTCATGGGCAACCCCGAGGAAGCGCACGTCCCCGAGGAGCAGCGGCAGGGGCCGGTACTGCGCCGCAGGGACCAGGTGCAGCCCGGCACCACCGATCAGCGACTGCTGGACACCGAGGGCGATTCCGAGTGGGTGCACACCGACCCATGGCGGGTGATGCGCATCCAGTCGGAGTTCGTCGAAGGGTTCGGAGCCCTCGCCGAGCTGCCGAGCGCCATCAGCGTCTTCGGCTCGGCCCGCACCCCGGCCGGCGGGCCGGACTACGAGGCGGGCGTACGGATCGGCAAGGCCCTGGTCGAGGCCGGCTTCGCGGTGATCACCGGAGGCGGCCCCGGAGCCATGGAGGCGGCGAACAAGGGGGCGCGGGAGGCGAAGGGCGTCTCGGTCGGCCTCGGCATCGAGCTTCCCTTCGAGTCCGGCCTCAACCCGCACGTCGACATCGGCGTCAACTTCCGCTACTTCTTCGTCCGCAAGACGATGTTCGTGAAGTACGCACAGGGCTTCGTCGTCCTGCCCGGCGGCCTCGGCACCCTGGACGAACTCTTCGAGGCCCTCACCCTCGTCCAGACGGGCAAGGTCACCCGCTTCCCGATCGTGCTGTTCGGCACCGCGTACTGGAGCGGGCTCGTGGACTGGCTGCGGGACACGGTGGTGGCGCAGGGCAAGGCGTCCGCGCATGACCTGCTGCTGTTCCACGTCACGGACGACGTGGACGAGGCGGTCGACCTCGTGACGAAGGAGGTCGGTCGATAGGGCTTCTTCAAGCCCCTCCGGCGATCGAGGAGCGGGGCCGGGTCGGAGCCCGGGTTTCGGGAAGGGGCGGGCAGGGGATCAAGGCCCGCCGCAGGCGCCCCCCCCGCCACCTCACGCCCCGGCTACACCAGCCCCCGCCGTGCCACCGTCGGCTCCCGGTGCCCCGCGATGGACGTCACCATGTCCAGCACCTGCCGCGTCTCCGCGACCTCGTGCACCCGGTACACCTGCGCCCCCAGCCACGCCGACACCGCCGTCGTGGCCAGCGTCCCGACCAGCCGTTCCTTGACCGGCCGGTCGAGCGTCTCCCCGACGAAGTCCTTGTTGGACAGCGATACGAGGACCGGCCAGCCGGTCTCCGTCATCTCACCGAGCCGACGTGTCGCCTCCAGCGAGTGCCGGGTGTTCTTCCCGAAGTCGTGACCGGGGTCGATCATGATCCCGTCCGGTCGCACCCCGAGCCCGACCGCCCGCTCGGCCAGACCCAGCGTCACCCGCAGGACGTCCGCCATCACGTCGTCGTACGCGATCCGGTGCGGCCGGGTCCGCGGCTCGGCGCCGCCCGCGTGCGTGCACACCAGCCCGGCGCCGTACCGCGCGGCGACCTCCGCGAGCTTCGGGTCGACGCCGCCCCACGCGTCGTTCAGCACATCCGCACCGGCCTCGCAGACCGCCTCGCCGACATCGTGGCGCCAGGTGTCGACGCTGATCACCACATCCGGGTGGCGGCGCCGCACCTCCGCGACGAACCCCACCGTGCGACGGGCCTCCTCCTCTGCGGTCACCTCTTCGCCCGGGCCCGCCTTCACACCCCCGATGTCGACGATCGCCGCACCGTCCGCGATCGCCTGCTCGACCCGGGCGAGCGCCGGCTCGTCCCGGAACGTCGCGCCCTGGTCGTAGAAGGAGTCGGGGGTACGGTTCACGATCGCCATGATCACCGGCTCGTGCGCACCGAATTCACGCCGCCCCAGCCTGAGCGCACCGCTTCGCATCCCGTGTTTCTCCTCTGGTAGATCGCCCCGTGGGTCGCCTGCGACCCTAACTGTCACCGCCGCATGGCACGATCGGACCCGGACAGGTTTCCGCTCCCCGGGAGATGCGTGTGTTCTGGTTCTTGCTGCTGACGATGGTGGTGGTCGTGGCCGCGGTCACCCTCGCGGTGGTAGGCGGGGGGAAGAGCGCCGTCCTGCAGGACGTGGCGCCCGAGCAGCTGATCGACCCGCTGCCTGCGACGCGCCCGGTCGGCCGCGCGGATGTCGAGGCGCTCCGGCTGCCGGTGGCCGTACGCGGCTACCGCATGACGGACGTCGACGAGGCGCTCGGCCGGCTCGGCGCCGAGCTCGCCGAGCGGGACGCACGGATCGCGGAACTGGAGTCGGCGCTGGCCGGCGCGCAGGCGACCGCGGCCGGCGGCCCCGATCTCCTCAAGCGGCCGGAGGACCGCCCGCAGGTGAAACGGGAGCCGCCCAAGGACCGCCCGAAGGCGCCATGGGAGGCGCCCCAGCAGGACCCGCGGCAGCGGGACACCCGGCAGACCCCGCGCCCCGGAGAGGAGCCCGAGCGATGAGCGGCGGCGTAGAAGCGGCTCCGGACGGCGGTCTGCGCTGCCCGTGGGGGCTCTCCACCGAGGACTACCTCACGTACCACGACACCGAATGGGGCCGTCCCGTCCACGGCGACGACGTCCTGTTCGAACGGCTCTGCCTGGAGGCGTTCCAGTCGGGCCTCTCCTGGCTGACGATTCTGCGCCGCCGAGAGGGCTTCCGCTCCGCCTTCGCCGGGTTCAAGATCCCCGCCGTGGCGGAGTTCACCGACGCCGACAAGGAACGGCTCCTCGCCGACGCCGGCATCATCCGCAACCGGGCGAAGATCGAGGCGACCCTCGCCAATGCCAAGGTGCTGGCCGACTGGCGCGCCGGCGAGCTGGACGAACTGATCTGGTCCTACGCCCCCGCCCCGGTCGGCCGCCCGGCACCGCGCACCGTCGCCGACGTTCCCGCGGTCACCCCGGAGTCCACGGCGCTGGCCAAGGACCTCAAGAAGCGCGGGCTGCGCTTCGTCGGACCCACGACGGCCTACGCCTTGATGCAGGCCTGCGGTCTGGTCGACGACCACCTGGCCGACTGCGTGGCGCGCGGCACCGGGGCGTAGCCCCGGCCGGGGCTACCGGCCGAGGTACTTCGGCTTGTCCTTGTTCAGGAACGCCTGCACCGCGATCGTGTGGTCCTCGGACGCGCCCGCCTTCGTCTGGAGCTCGCCCTCCTTCTCCAGCGCCTCGCGCAGCGTGTGACCTGCGCCGTAGGCCAGGGACTCCTTGAGCGAGGCGTACGCCACCGTGGGACCGGACGCCAGGGCGCGGGCCACCGCGGCGGCCTCGGCGGCCAGGTCGGCGGCGGGCACCAGCTTGTTCACGATGCCCAGCTCATGGGCGTCCTGCGCGGAGATCGAGCGCGGGAAGAGCAGCAGGTCGGCGGCGCGGCTCTGCCCGATCAGACGGGGCAGCGTCCAGGAGACGCCCGAGTCCGCGGTGAGGGCGACCCCGGCGAAGGAGGTGTTGAACGAGGCGGTGTCGGCGACCACCCGGTAGTCACAGGCGAGCGCGAAACCGAAACCGGCACCGGCGGCGACACCGTTGACCCCGGCGACGACCGGCTTGGGCATCTCGGTGATGGCCCGCACGATCGGGTTGTAGTGCTCCTGCACGGTGCTCAGCGCATTGCCGCCGCCCGACTCACGGGCCTCGGCGAGCTTGCCGACGTGCTCCTTCAGATCCTGGCCGACGCAGAAGGCGCGCCCGGTCGCGGTGAGCAGAACGGCCCGTACGGCGGTGTCGGCCGCCGCAGAATTCAGTGCGTCACGGAGCGCCACCTTGGCCGCGGTGTCCATGGCGTTCATCGCGTCGGGACGGTTGATCGTGACCGTCGCGAGCCCGTCGCTCACTTCATAGAGCACGCTGTCCGCCATCTGGTCGGCCATTTCGCTGTCCCCTCTGCACCTTGGGCAATGCCTGTCCAGGCCAGCATGGCGGACTCGGGTGGGAGTGAACATGTGACCTGCGTCTAACGATTGCGCCCTGATGAAGGGGTGAAGGTGACGGAGTATCGCAGTTGGATCGCCGAATTGAGTGGTTTTGAGAGAGCGCGTTGCGCAAGCGATGCCGACCGATGTTGGTCATCGGGGTCTGTGATGCGGGATAATGGCCTGGAAGCAATGTGTTCGATGCCGGTGACACAGCGCCTGTCATGGGGCCGCCGGTTGCGATGAGCTGGTTTCAGGAAGGGGAACGAGCATGGCGGCCATGAAGCCGCGGACGGGCGACGGCCCGCTCGAGGTGACAAAGGAGGGGCGGGGCATCGTCATGCGCGTTCCGCTCGAAGGCGGCGGTCGGCTTGTCGTGGAGCTGACTCCGGACGAGGCCGATGCACTCGGCGATGCCCTCAAGAAGGTCGTCGGCTGAGCAGAGGCGCCCACACTTCATCACTGCCCCGGCACGGTGTCCGTGCCGGGGCAGTGATGCGTTCGCAACCGGACGGCCCGGCACAACCGGCCCGTCCGGTTGCTCGTGGACCCCGCGGGTGCAGAACCACCGCCTGTCCGGAGGCCGAGGACACACCCCGGTTGCGCGGGCAGGGGGCAAGGACCCCGGCCTCGTGCGCGGGGCGTCAGCCCCTCCGTACCGCGCACAGCAGCCCGTCGCCCACCGGCAGCAACGTCGCCATCAGCTCCTGACTCTCCCGCACCGCACGCAGCAGCTCCCGCAGCCGCAGCACCTCCGCGGGCTGCGCCGCGGAGTCGACCGTACGTCCGTCCGCGAAGACGCCCTCGAAGCAGACGAG
Organism: Streptomyces sp. NPDC002958; assembly: GCF_055563255.1. NCBI lineage: Bacteria > Bacillati > Actinomycetota > Actinomycetes > Kitasatosporales > Streptomycetaceae > Streptomyces > Streptomyces sp. NPDC002958. The sequence goes on from NZ_JBVHDS010000037.1 coordinate 5,865, forward strand.
GCCGCCGGGACGCAGCAGGCGCAACGATTCAGCGAGGTAGTCCAGGCTTTCCAGCCGGTCGCCGTCGCAGAACACGAGGTCGTATCCGCCGTCTGCGAGCCGCGGCAGTACGTCCAGGGCACGGCCGGGAATGAAGCGGGCCCGATTGGCGGCGAACCCCGCGGCCCGGAACACCTCACGGGCGAACTGCTGGCGCTCGGGCTCCGGGTCGACCGTGGTCAGTACTCCGTCGGGCCGCATGCCGTGCAGCAGATAAAGTCCGGACACGCCGGTCCCGGTGCCGATTTCGGCCACCGCTTTGGCGTCCGTCGTGGCAGCGAGCAAGCGCAGCGCGGCGCCGGTACCTGGCGACACCGAGCGGAGCCCTGCCTCCAGGGCCCGGTCCCGGGCCCAGTGCAATGCTTCGTCCTCGGCGACAAAGGCGTCGGCGAACGCCCAGCTCGTCTGCCGGTTGGCGGTAATGACCCTCTCCTGTCCCCGTAGTTGGCGCAACGGTGACTGTATCCGCTGCACCCGGGAACCCGCAGATGGGACCGGGCGTTGTGCGAAGGCAGGGGAATGCGCATGGGGTCGGCCCGCGGATCGGGTCCGGGAGCCATGGGCCGACGATTCCCGGGGTGATCCCCGGCCCCAGCAGGAAAAAGGCTTATCCGGAGCTAACGGGCGAGGTGGTTATGGTAGGGGCTCCACTGGACACCACCAAAGCCGATAGGGGAGGTGCGGCTGCGCCTGTGGATCGGAGAGGAGCGCTGTGGCGCTTTCTCAGGTCGGCGGGTGAGCCGAAATCCGTGACCAACATCGCTGACCGTTCTTCCAACGTTTCCGCACCGACCGCGACCTTCACCTCAAATGCGGGTTCCCAGGCGTGGACGCCGCCCTCATGGGAAGAGATTGTCAGCACGCACAGCGGCCGTGTCTATCGCCTCGCCTACCGGCTGACGGGCAACCAGCACGATGCGGAGGACCTCACCCAGGAGGTCTTCGTGCGCGTGTTCCGGTCGCTGTCGACCTATACGCCGGGAACCTTCGAGGGCTGGCTGCACCGCATCACGACCAACCTGTTCCTGGACATGGTCCGTCGTAAGCAGCGGATCCGCTTCGACTCCCTCGGTGACGACGCCGCGGAGCGGCTGCCGAGCCGTGAGCCGTCCCCGCAGCAGGTCTTCAACGACACCCACTTCGACGCGGATGTCCAGCAGGCGCTGGACACCCTTGCGCCCGAATTCCGTGCCGCCGTCGTGCTCTGTGACATCGAGGGCCTCTCGTACGAGGAGATCGCCGCGACGCTCGGCGTGAAGCTCGGCACCGTGCGCAGCCGTATCCACCGCGGTCGCTCGCATCTGCGCAAGGCGTTGCAGCACCGTTCGCCCGAGGCCCGTGCCGAGCAGCGCTCGCTGGCGGGCGTGATCCTGGCAGGGGAGGGCGGAACGGCGTGAGTGGCACAGTTCCGACCCCCGCGGAACAGCACCTGGGGGACCGGCTCGCCGCGCTTGTCGACGGTGAGCTGAAACACGACACCCGCGAGCGGGTGCTCGCCCACCTTGCGACCTGCACCAAGTGCAAGGCCGAGGCTGTCGCCCAGCGGCGCCTGAAGAGTGTCTTCGCGCAGTCCGTCCCACCGTCGCCGTCCGAGGGGCTCCTCGCCCGGCTGCAGGGCCTTCCCGGGGGGTCGGGTGGTGATGACGACAGCCGGGGGAGACCGTTCGGCGGCTCCGGGCGTTTCGCCGACGGGCTCTTCCCGGTGATCCAGCCCTCCGGCAGCCGCACGGATTCGCCGGGGCACTCACCACTGGGCGGTTTCGGTTTCCGCACGATTCCGCACGGCGCGACCACTGTGCTGCCGGGTGGTTCGTCCCGTTCCGGATTCCGGATCCATGAGGTGGGCCGCGAGGGAGATCGGTCGCCATGGCGCGGCCGGAGGTTCGCCTTCGCAGCGGCCAGCGCCGTATCGCTGGCAGCCATCGCCCTGGGCGGCGCCCTGCCGACGAGTGCGGGTCCCAACACCCCGGCCCGGGCCGCGGGCGCCGGAAACACGGCGATCCCGCTCGACGCCGGTTCCCGCAGCGAGAGCAACAGCTCGGTGAGCCGTCGCGGCGGCGGCAGTCAGAGCACGCTCGCCGCGCCGCAGGCGGGCGACCACTCGTCCGTCGCCGCTGCCCCACCACTTCCCGCGCCGGAGGCCACACCGGCGGCGCCTTCTCCCGCTCCCGCCCTGCTCTCCACCGGAAGTCTCGCGGGAAACACCTTCGACGTGCAGGTCCTGAGCAATGTGTCCGCGCCACCGCTGATACGCCCGACCGGCACCACCCCGCTCTTCGCCCAAGCACTCGGACGACTCGCCCCACAGCCCCCGGCGCCGTCCGCACCGCCGTCCTGGACACCCCCGACGGCCTCGGCCCTCCCCACCCCCGCCGATCCCGGTCTGCCGCTTTCCTCCCGGCGTTGACCCGGTTCTGTACCGACGGGGTCTGCGCAGACATCCGCAAACCTGGTTGAATTCCGAGAGGAATTCCGGGAGGGGCCTCCCTGCCGGGGCGTGGAGAGGCCAGTTGTGGCAGTTGCGGGGAGAGCATGGAAGACGGGAAGTCCACCGGGCCGAAGGCGAAGTGGTGGAGCCGGCCCACGCCGGAACGCACCACTTGCGCAGCGCCGGACGATTTGTCACCCGTCGAGGACGCGCTGCCCATGGCCGACGCGACGGGCGTGACCGAAGCGCATGCGGCCGACACGCCGCCCCAGCCGCCGGCACCCGAGTCGATGTCAGTGCCGCCCGCTGCCGAACCCGTGGCGTCCGTACCGGCCACGCAGCCCGTGGCGCCACTGCACGAGCCCGATCAGTACAGCACCCCGCCCTACGGCGGACCCGGCCCCTGGGCACCCGCGCCCCCCGTTCAGCGACCGGTCCCGACCCCGGCGCACGGCACCCCCGTACCCCCGCAGTACGCGGGGACGAACGGCGCCGGAGTTCCCACCTCGCCCGCCCCCGGTTTCGCGCACCCGCCCCACGTGCCTCAGCAGCCCCGAAGTCAGCACGCCCAGGGGGCACAGCCCGCGCTCCAGCCGCAGACCCAGTCGACGCAGTGGCTCCAGTACGACCCCTGGGGCGCGCCCCGGCAGCCGCTGACCAACCCGGGCCCATCGCTCGGGGCCGACGTCGGCAGGAAGCACGGCCGCGGCTCCCTCCTCATCGGTGCGGTGCTGCTCGCCCTGGTGGCGGGCGGCATCGGCGGCGGCATCGGCGCCTACACCGAGCGCAACGGCGGTTTCACCCAGGTCGAGCTTGCGCAGACCGGCCGGAACAGCGGTGGCCGCGCCCCCGACAGCGTCGCGGGCATCGCCGCCAGCGCACTGCCCAGCGTGGTCACCCTCCACGTCAGCGGCACTTCCGAATCCGGCACGGGTACCGGCTTTGTTCTCGACAAGTCCGGCCACATCCTCACCAACAACCATGTCGTCGCCCCGGCCGGGCCCTCCGGCGAGATCACCGTCACGTTCAGCGGCGGCGAGACCGCGCGCGCCGAGGTCGTCGGCAAGGACAGCGGTTACGACCTGGCCGTGGTCAAGGTCACCGGTGTCTCCGGCCTCAAGCCGCTGCCGCTGGGCAACTCCGACAATGTGCAGGTCGGCGACCCGGTGGTGGCCATCGGCGCCCCCTTCGACCTGTCCAACACCGTCACGTCCGGCATCATCAGCGCCAAGGACCGGCCGATCACCGCAGGTGGCGAGAAGGGCGACGGCAGCGACATCAGCTACGTCGACGCGCTGCAGACCGATGCGCCGATCAACCCGGGCAACTCCGGCGGCCCGCTCGTCGACACCGATGCCCATGTCATAGGCATCAACAGCGCCATCCGTGCCGCAGACAGCGGTTCGACCACCGAGGGCGGACAGGCAGGGTCCATCGGTCTCGGCTTCGCCATCCCGATCAACCAGGGCAAGCGTGTGGCCGAGGAGCTGATCAACACGGGGAAGGCGACGCACCCGGTGATCGGCGTCACCTTGGACATGAAGTACACGGGGGACGGCGCGAAGGTGAGCACGAAGGGCGCGGACGGCCGCCCCGCGGTGACGCCCGACGGGCCCGGGGCCAAGGCCGGGATCAAGCCGGGGGACATCATCACCGAGGTCGACGGCCGACGGGTGCACAGCGGTGAGGAGCTGATCGTGAAGATCCGCGCGCACCGGCCCGGCGACCGTCTGGACCTGGGTCTGACCCGTGGTGGCAAAGAGGTGTCCATCTCATTGACTCTTGGTTCGGCAACCGGCACGTGACAGCCACGGGGCGCTACCGCGCGGACAGTTCCGACCGGTACCGTTGGCCGGGTCCGGACCTCAACCGACCTGGTCTCGGAGAACACGAGGAGCAACAAGGTGTTCAATGACATAGGCGCACTCGAGCTGGTGACGCTCGCGATCCTGGGCGTGCTGGTCTTCGGCCCGGACAAGCTGCCCAAAGTCATCCAGGATGCTTCGCGCTTCATTCGTAAGATCCGTGAGTTCTCGGAGAGCGCCAAGGAGGAGATCCGCACGGAGCTCGGCCCGGAGTACAAAGACTTCGAGTTCGAGGACCTCAACCCCAAGACGTTCGTCCGCAAGCAGCTCATGGACGGCAATGACGACCTGGGGCTGAAGGAGATCCGCGAGAGTTTCGACCTGCGCAAGGATCTGGCCGAGGTCACCGACGCGGTGAACGGCCGGGAGAGCGCGGCCGTGGCGTCCGCGGACACCCGCAGCGGCGTGTCGAGCGCCTCGGCGCTCACCGCTGCCAATGGCTCCACCGGTACTCCGGACCTGCTCAAGAAGCGTGAACAGCCCGCGAAGGACGACCGCCCGCCGTTCGACGCGGACGCCACCTGACGCCGGTCAATCCCGGCTCGTCCGGAGGGTATGGCTATTCTCCATCTGTCCGGTTGTGAGGACGCCCGTGGGGGGCGGGCTGCTCCGGACCCAACGGATCGAGGAGGCGGCCGGGCAGATGGAGACGACCAGTCGGGTGGGCGCGGAGGGTGCGCCGAGCACAGGCACCGCAGAGGAGGTACCGGCGTCCCGGCGTACTGTCGACGGCTATCTGGCAGCTCCGTTTCCCTGGTACGGACTGGACGAGGCCTTCACCGGGCCGCGCTGGCTGATGCAGGTGGGCACCGAGGCGGACGGCACGGTGCAGCACGGTTCCATCGGGCACGGCGACGAACCGTCGGTACGGGCCGACGCGGGTGCCGAGAAGCAACGATTCGCCGTCGTCGTGACGGTGGCCAGCAGTCCGGTGCGGCGCAGCGGTGACGGTAGAGGGGTTCTGGACGCGACCACGGTCTCCTCCGCGGCCTGGCTGGCCGGGTCCGGTCTGCTCGCCTGTACGTGGCCGCCGCAGTTGGATCACTCACTGCGTGACGACTGGCTGGACCAGCAGACGGAGACGGCGTTCGAACTCGCCGACGATCTGGTCGGCCCCGCGTGGTCGGCGTTGTCACTGCCGGTGGACGGTGTTCCCATGCCGTTCCACTACCGCGAGTCCGAGTTCGGCTGGGTGCTGGCGGGATCGGCGCACGGCGGGGTGCACATCGGGGCGTACGGGCGGGGAATGAGCGCGTACGGGCTGGCATTCTCGGTGATCGGCGACATCGCGGCGTACGCGTAGCGAAGACGTCCGGCGGTGACCGGTCGCGGCTGATTTCCGCCGTGTCCTCGATCGCCGGACCGGCTCGATTCTCGAGCCCGTCCGGCGATCGAGGACATCTTCGAGCCCGGCCGGCCCCGCCCCCTCAGCTCAGAACTTGTTGCGCGGGGTGATTCCCAGCGACATGCCTGACAGGCCGCGCTGACGGCCCCCCAGCTTGTCCGCGATGGTGCGGAGCGCCTTGCCGGCCGGGGAGTCGGGGTCGGACAGGACGACCGGCTTGCCCTCGTCGCCGCCCTCGCGCAGCCGTACGTCGATCGGGATGGAACCGAGCACCGGCACCTCCGCGCCGGTCGTCCTCGTCAGGCCCTCGGCGACCTTCCGGCCACCGCCTGTACCGAACACATCGACCATCTCGTCGCAGTGCGGGCACGGCAGACCCGACATGTTCTCGACGACACCGACGATCTTCTGGTGGGTCTGGACGGCGATCGAGCCTGCCCGCTCGGCCACCTCTGCCGCCGCCTGCTGCGGGGTCGTGACGACCAGGATCTCGGCGTTCGGCACGAGCTGTGCCACCGAGATCGCGATGTCACCGGTGCCCGGCGGCAGGTCGAGCAGCAGAACGTCCAGGTCGCCCCAGTACACGTCGGCGAGGAACTGCTGGAGTGCTCGGTGCAGCATCGGTCCGCGCCACACCACCGGGGCGTTGCCCGGGGTGAACATGCCGATGGAGATGACCTTCACGCCGTGCGCCGACGGCGGCATGATCATGTTCTCGACCTGGGTCGGCTTGCCGTCCGCGCCGAGCATCCGGGGCACGCTGTGCCCGTAGATGTCCGCGTCCACGACGCCGACCTTGAGGCCGTCGGCCGCCATCGCGGCCGCCAGGTTCACCGTGACCGACGACTTGCCGACGCCGCCCTTGCCGGACGCGACCGCGTAGACCCGGGTCAGCGAGCCGGGCTTGGCGAACGGCACCTCGCGCTCGGCCGTGCCGCCGCGCAGCGAGGCCGCGAGTTCCTTGCGCTGTTCGTCGCTCATCACGTCGAGCGTGACGTCGACGCGCGAGACGCCCTCGACGCGGGCGACCGCGTCGGTCACGCTCTTGGTGATCGTCTCGCGCATCGGGCAGCCTGAGACCGTGAGATAGACCGTGACAGCGACTGCACCGTCAGCGTCGATCTCGACCGACTTCACCATGCCGAGTTCGGTGATCGGACGGTGGATCTCCGGGTCGTTCACCGTCGCCAGTGCCTCAAGCACCGCGTCTTCCGTAGCCATACCTCGATAGTACGGGTGCGCGCGGCGCTCCTGGAGGGTGGTGGTGGGCGACGGGAGGCGTTACGGCGCCTGCTGCTACGCGCGAGTAACCCCGTCAGCGGTCTTCGTCACTCTCGGCCGGGAATGGGGCGCGCCGGTCGTCCATGTCCCTCACGAGGCCTTCCAGTTCGGAGCGGATCCAGTCGCGGGTGGCGACCTCGCCGAGACCCATCCGCAGGGACGCGATCTCCCGGGTCAGGTACTCGGTGTCCGCGATGGAGCGCTCGTTCTGCTTGCGGTCCTGCTCGTGGGTGACCCGGTCGCGGTCGGCCTGCCGGTTCTGCGCGAGCAGGATCAACGGGGCCGCGTACGAGGCCTGGAGCGACAGCATCAGCGTCAGGAAGATGAACGGGTACTCGTCGAACCGCCACGCCGCGGGCGCGGAGGCGTTCCACACCACCCACACGATGATGACCGACGTCATCCAGAGGATGAAGCGCCAGGTGCCCAGGAAGCGGGCGACCCGCTCGGAGAGCCGGCCGAACGCCTCGGGGTCGTAATTGGGCAGCAGCCGTCGCCGTGGGGCCTTGGGCTGGTCCAGCCGGGAACGGGGCGGGCGCGCGATGCCCGAGGCACCCGTCGCCGCCGCCCTCGTACGGTCCTCACCGGCCACGGGCGACCTCCTCCTCACCGTGGAAGTCGGTCTCCCGCCAGTCCTCGGGCAGCAGATGGTCGAGCACGTCGTCGACGGTCACCGCGCCGAGCAGCGATCCGCTCTCGTCCACGACCGGCACCGAGACCAGGTTGTACGCGGCCAGGTAGCTCGTCACGGCCGACAACGGGGTGTCGGGCGTGAGGGGGACGAGATCGCTGTCGACGATCGAGCTGACCAGGGCGTACGGCGGGTCCCGCAGCAGCCGCTGGAAGTGCACCGTGCCCAGGTACCTGCCGGTCGGTGTCTCGTCCGGCGAGCGGCACACGTACACCTGGGCGGCGAGCGCGGGGGACAGATCTGCCTGCCGGACCCGCGCGAGCGCGTCGGCGACCGTCGCGTCCGGCCGCAGGATGATCGGCTCGGTGGTCATCAGACCGCCCGCGGTCCGTTCCTCGTACGACATGAGACGCCGCACATCCGCCGCGTCGTCCGGACGCATCAGGGTCAGCAGCCGCTCCTTGTCCTCCTCGGGCAGCTCGGACAGCAGGTCGGCCGCGTCGTCCGGGTCCATGGCCTCCAGGACATCGGCGGCGCGCTCCTCCTCGAGCTTGCCTATGATCTCGATCTGGTCGTCGTCGGGCAGCTCCTCCAGGACATCGGCGAGCCGGTCGTCGTCGAGCGCGGCGGCGACCTCGGCCCGTCGCTTCGGCGACAGATGATGCAGCGCGTTGGCCACATCGGTCGGGCGCAGCTGCTCGAACGTGGCGACCAGGGACTCGGCGCCCTGCCCGTTCTCCTCCAGCGAGAATCCGCTGACCGCCGACCACTCGACCGTCAGGGTCTCGCCCTTGCGTCGCAGCGCCCCGCCCTTGCCCTTGCGCACGAAGTACTTGTCGATCTCCCAGTCACGGCGGGCCGGGAGCTGCTGAACGGCGACATCGAGAATGGTGACCTCCTCGCCGGTCTCCACGAGGTGGACGCGGCGGTCGAGGAACTCGCCGAGCACCAGGCGTTCGGTGGGCCGCTGCTCGAAGCGCCGCATGTTGACCACGCCGGTGGTGATGACCTGACCGGACTCGATCCCCGTGACCCGGGTCATCGGGAGGAAGATCCGGCGGCGGCTGAGCACCTCGACGACCAGGCCGAGCAGCCGGGGCGGCCGACCGCCGACCCGCAACATCGCCACCAGGTCGCGGAGGCGGCCCACCTGGTCGCCGTTGGGATCGAAGACGGGGACGCCGGCGAGGTGCGAGACGAAGACCCGGGGGGCGCCTGCCGCCATGGTGCGCCTCCTTCTTCCGTGTACGACTTCTCTGTCCGGACCGTCTGCCGTGTATGACTTCTCTGTCCGGTCCGTTTGGCAGCTAATCAACCGTTATGACGGGATCAGGCTAGCCCGTACCGCTCCGGGCTGCCCCGGTGGACCCGTCCGTACGGCTCTCTGCCGGAAGGCGTGATCGGCACAGGTACGCTGCCGTCTGGTACCCCCCGCGATGCAGATGAGAGGCAGTGCGCCCGTGACCTCTTCCGTCCCGCCCGTCCGGGCCCGACGCCGTCGGACCGCCCTCGCCGTTGTGCTCTGTGCGGGGCTGACCGTCACCCTCACGGCATGCGGGGGCGAGGATCCGGACATGGGGACCAACGGCGTCGGCAAGCTCACCGCCACGCAGATCGAGAAGAAGACGCGGGCCGCCGCGGACTCCGCCGACGCGGTGCGCCTGGCCGGGACGCTGGTCAGCAAGGGCGGCACGTACAAGCTCGATATGCAGCTCAGGGAGAAGGGCGGCACCGGCTCCGTCGTCTCGAAGGACAGCACCTTCGAGCTGCTGCGGATCGGTGACGAGCTCTATCTCAAGGCGGACTCCGGGTTCTGGAGCGACGACGAGGAGTCCGGCGCCGAGGCCGACGCGGGCGGGGCGGCCGCGGACAAGCTCCAGGACAAGTACGTGAAGGTGCCCGAGGACGACCCCACGTACAAGCAGCTGCGCGGTTTCACGGACAAGGAGACACTGCTCGACGGGGTACTCACCCTGCACGGCACTCTCAACAAGGGCGACCGGGCGAAAATCGGACCGACCCGGACCGTTCAGATCATGGGCGGCAAGGGCGAGGGCGGCACGCTCGACGTCGCGCTGGAGGGCACACCGTACCCGCTGCGTTTCGCGCGTGCCGGCGGCGGCGGGACCGTGACGCTGTCGGACTGGGGCAAGGACTTCACGCTGGAGCCCCCGGCGAAGGAGGACACGGTCGACTACGGGCAGCAGCTGCCCAAGACATTGTCCTGAAGAGCGGGCCGCGCGGTACGCGGTCCAAGCCCTGCCCGGCGGATCGGGGGCGGACGGGCGCCCCGGTCAACCCTTGCGTTTCCGCTTCAGCAGCCGCGGCAGTCCGGCCGGCACCGGCCGCCGTGTGGTCGCGGAGGTCGGCAGGGGTGCCGCGGCATGGGAGACGTCCGGCAGCTCCGTACGGAATTCGCCGGGTGTCAGCCGTAGCACCCGGCACTCGCGCGCCCACCGCTCCGTCATCTGCTCGGCGTCCGGTGCGTTCAGCCGCTTGCCCTTGAGCTCGGCGACCGCGGCCTCCCATTCCTCGGAGTGCGGCGCGAGCTCCGCCACGGCGGCCGTCCAGGCGATCAGCCGACCGCCCTTGTCCTTGCTGCGCACGGTCACCTCGGCGGTGGACCCGTCGGCGAGACCGGCTGGGAACGGCTGCTCGCCGGGGCCGTCGCCGACCAGATGTGCCGCACCCTCGTGCCATACGTGCCACAGCGCCCGCGCGGGCCCGGTGCCCCGCACCCAGATGAGGCCGGACTTCTTGGTGGCCTCCTCGACGAGAGCCCGGCCCAGCGGCAGGTCAGCGGCAGCAGCAGTCATACCCGAACTCTATTAGAGCCAGCCGTTGCGCTTGAGGGTGCGGTGGATGGAGAAGCAGACCACTCCGATGACGCCCAGCACCATCGGGTAGCCGTACGTCCAGCGCAGCTCGGGCATGTGCTCGAAGTTCATGCCGTAGACGCCGCAGATCATCGTGGGTACGGCGATGATGGCCGCCCAGGACGTGATCTTGCGCATGTCCTCGTTCTGTGCGACGGTCGCCTGCGCCAGGTTGGCCTGGAGGATCGAGTTCAGCAGTTCGTCAAAGCCGATGACTTCTTCGTGTACCCGCGCCAGGTGGTCGGCGACATCACGGAAGTACTTCTGGATGTCGGGGTCGATCAGCCTCATCGGCCGCTCGCTCAGCAGCTGCATCGGCCGCAGCAGCGGCGACACGGCCCGCTTGAACTCCAGGACCTCACGCTTGAGCTGGTAGATCCGGCCCGCTTCCGAGCCGCGCGGACTGCCTTTCGCCGGGGTCGAGAAGACCTCGATCTCCACCTCGTCGATGTCCTCCTGGACGGCGCCCGCCACCGCGATGTAGCCGTCGACGACATGGTCGGCGATGGAGTGCAGGACGGCGGACGGCCCTTTGGCGAGCAGTTCGGGGTCGTCCTGCAGCCGGTGCCGCAGTGCGCGCAGCGAGCCGTGGCCGCCGTGCCGCACGGTGATGACGAAGTCCCGGCCGGTGAAGCACATCACCTCGCCGGTCTCGACGACCTCGCTGGTCGTGGTGAGCTCGGCGTGTTCGACGTAGTGGATGGTCTTGAAGACGGTGAACAACGTGTCGTCGTACCGCTCCAGCTTCGGCCGCTGGTGGGCGTGGACAGCGTCCTCGACGGCGAGCGGGTGAAGGCCGAACTCCCGGGCGATACCGGCGAATTCCTCCTCGGTCGGCTCGTGCAGGCCGATCCAGGCGAAGCCGCCCTCCTCCCGCACCTGGAGCATCGCCTCGTGCGGCGTGCGGCAGGTGCCGCTCTCCACGCGCCGTCCGTCGCGGTAGACCGCGCAGTCGACGACCGCGCTGGAGGCGGACGGGTCACGGGTGGTGTCGTAACTGCTGTGCAGGGCGTTGCTCTTGCGCAGGGACGGGCGCACGGCGGCGCGCAGGTCGCGGATCATCGACATGGCTGGCTCCTTCACGGAGGGCCGTCGTCGGGCACGTGGAACAGCCCGGAATGGGGACGTGTGCTCACGTCCGCAAAGCGGGCGGCACCGCAGCGGCGCGATGACGGCGTTCGCTACAGACAGGCAAAAAAGGGGTGCTCTTCCGTCGTGCGCAATGCCATGGGCCTTGACCGAGAAGGCTTCAGATCACCGAAGAGAGGTGAGGTGCGGAAGAGCGGTTGGTACTGCACGGTCGACTTCGATCCATTGCAGCCCCACCTCCTCCAGCCGGTCCCCCGTAGGGGATGACGTGTCGTCGGGAGCGAGAGCGACGCTTCTGCGTGCTGTCCCGACCAGCGGCCAAGACTATCAGCCGACTGAGGGCCAATCCCTTACTTTGCCCCTTCCATACGCGTCCTATGCTCGCGGGATGGGAGAAATTCTTGCTCTGGTCGAGGCCCGGCTGCTGACGGCCCTCGGTGAACCGGACGCACGCGCCGCAGTGACGTTTCTCGGCACGGACCGCATCGAGGTGCTCCGCTTCGTCGACGGCGACGTGGTGCGCTACGCCACGCTCGGCATGGCCGCACAGCCGATGGCCGACCCGACCGCGGCCCTCGCCGACCCGGTGAAGGGCCCGCGCGCCGAGCTGGTCCTGTCACTACGTGCAGGACTGGCCGACACCGACAAGGTGCTGCGCCCGCTGGCCGTGCTGGCGGCGACCCCGCAGGTCGAGGGGCTGATCGTGGCGCCCGGCGCCTCGCTGGACGTCGGCGAACCGCTGTGGCCGGGGGCGCCGTTCAGCTCCGTACTGGTCGCGGAGCCGGGCGGGCTCGTCGAGGATCTGGAGCTGGACGAGCCTATGGAGCCCGTACGGTTCCTGCCGCTGCTGCCGATGACGCACAACGAGGCCGCGTGGAAGCGGGTCCGGGGCGCGCAGGAGCTCCAGGAGCGGTGGCTGTCGCACGGGACGGATCTGCGCGATCCGCTGCGCGGCTCCGTGACGCTGGACTGAGACGTACTGTGCCGTGGTCAGCCGGCGAAGGCCGTGACACCGTCCTCGGTGGCGTGCTTCGTCTCCAGCTCCTTTGCCTCGTGGGTCAGCGCCGTACGCCGGATCCAGACGACGACCGCACCGACCACGGCCGCGATCGCGGCGACCACGAACGGGATGTGGATGTTGCTCCACTCCTCGATCTTCGGTGCGAGGTACGGGGCGGCTGCCGCGGCGAACCAGCGGACGAAGTTGTAACCCGCGCTCGCCACCGGGCGCGGTGCGTCAGACACGCCGAGCGCCAGCTCCGTGTAGACGGTGTTGTTCATGCCGATGAAGGCGCCGGAGACGATCGTGCAGACGATGGCGGTGGTGTGGTTGCCGTATCCGAGGATCACGAGATCGGCGGCGAGCAGCACCAGTGAGGCACCGAGCACCTTCAGCGATCCGAAGCGCTTTTGCAGTCGCGGGGCGACGAGCACCGAGAAGACCGCGAGCAGCAGACCCCAGGCGAAGAAGACCGCTCCCGACTTGTACGGCGTCATGTTCAGCACGAACGGCGTGAACGCCAGGATCGTGAAGAACGCGTAGTTGTAGAAGAACGCCGAGGCTGCGACGGAGGCCAGGCCGCCGTGGCCGAGCGCTTTGACCGGGTCGAGCAGCGAGGTCTTCCTGGCGGGCTTGGGCTGTTCCTTCAGGAACACCGTGATGCAGATGAAGCCGATCGCCATCAGTGCGGCCGTACCGAAGAACGGGTAGCGCCAGCTTGCGTCGCCGAGCAGGGCGCCGAGCAGCGGCCCGCAGGCCATGCCGAGACCGAGCGCCGACTCGTAGAGCAGGATCGCCGTCGCGCTGCCGCCTGTCGCCGCACCGACGATCACGGCGAGCGCGGTCGATACGAAGAGCGCGTTGCCCAGACCCCAGCCGGCCCGGAAGCCGACAAGCTCGGCGACGGACGACGAGGTGCCGGAGAGCGCGGCGAAGACGACGACGAGCGCGAGGCCGGCCAGCAGTGTCTTGCGACCGCCGATCCGGCTGGACACGAAGCCGGTGACGAGCATCGCCACGGCGGTGATCAGGAAGTACGAGGTGAAGAGCAGTGACACCTGGCTCGGTGTCGCCTCCAGGCCCTTGGCGATGGACGGCAGAATCGGGTCCACCAGGCCGATTCCCATGAACGCGACGACACAGGCGCCCGCTGTGGCCCAGACGGCCTTCGGCTGGCGCAGGATGCTGCCCGCTCCCTGATCGAACGGATGCTCTTGTTGCATGGGTCTCCTCGCTCTCCACTGGATAGTTGTGTCATGTACAGAATAAGTTAGAAAAGCTAATGAATGCAAGATACATCTAAATCTCGGTGGTGGAAGCCACGCTGCGGACGGGTGATCGTTCTTGACGCGGCGACGGTCCTGGAGGACCGTTGGTCGCTATGAGGGGCGAACCCAGTTGCCCGAAGTGTGGAGGCCGGGTCAGGGCGCCCGGTCTCTTTGACGACACCTGGCAGTGTTCCGTGCACGGGAGTGTGCAACCGCTGCAGCCGGTCATCCCACCCAGCGTCGAAGCGCTGGGCGTGGTCGTGCGCCGCGCCCAGGTGCCGGTGTGGATGCCCTGGCCGTTGCCGGTGGGCTGGCTGTTCACCGGTGTGGCGAGCGCGGGTGACGACCGCAGCGGCGGCCGCGCCACCGTCGTCGCCTGCTCCGGTCCCGGCCCGGTCGGTGGCATCGGCGAGCTGCTGCTCGTCACCGAGGATCTCGGCGTCGGACTCGGAGCGCGCTACGCCGGGATCGACGGCCCCGACCCCGGCCCGTATCTGGACGTCGACGGCCCGCCGGACGTCAAGATGCTTGCCGCCGGACGCCCCACCCCGCTCTGGCACGTCAAGGGAGCACCCGAGGACCGGGCGGTCTTCGCGGGTGAGGCGCGTGGTCTCTGGCTCTGGGCGATCGTCTGGCCCGAGCAGTCGGGACTCCTGATGTACGACGAGCTGGTGCTCGCCGATCTGCGCGAGGCCGGGGGAGAGATGGACCTCGTGCCGTGCGGGGCGCTCACACCGCGCCTGCTCAGCCAGCCCTGACCAGGTGCCCGCAGGGCCACCGTGCGCGGCCGGGCGTCCGCTCGAATGCCGGTTATCCTTAAATGTCCCCTAGGAGGGTGCTGAAGAGCCTGGCCGGGCTCGCGGCGTCCGGCACGCACATCTGCGGCGTTGCCGAAACGGTCTGATAGCTCCGCTACGAGACCGCTCCGGCGCCTTGCAGCTGCACGCGCCGGACGCCGCTCTCCGACCGGCCGAGATCTTCAGCACCCTCCTGTCCAACCCCGAGCACTGGAGTACGCGTCGTGCGCATCGACCTGCACACCCACTCCACGGCGTCGGACGGTACGGACACCCCCGCCGAGCTGGTGCTGGGCGCCGCCGCCGCGGGCCTCGATGTCGTCGCCCTCACCGACCACGACACCGTGCGCGGCCACGCCGAGGCGATCGCCGCCCTTCCGGAGGGACTCACCCTCGTCACCGGCGCCGAGCTGTCCTGCCGGATCGACGGTGTGGGTCTGCACATGCTGGCGTACCTCTTCGACCCCGACGAGCCCGAGCTGGCGCGCGAACGCGAGCTGGTACGGGACGACCGGGTGCCGCGCGCCCGGACCATGGTGGGCAAGCTCCAGGCGCTCGGCGTTCCGATCGAGTGGGAGCAGGTCGTGAGGATCGCCGGGGACGGATCGGTCGGCAGGCCCCACATCGCCACCGCGCTCGTGGAGCTCGGCGTCGTCGAGACCGTCTCCGACGCCTTCACGCCCGAATGGCTCGCCAATGGCGGACGCGCGTACGCCGAGAAGCACGAACTCGACCCCTTCGAAGCGATCCGGCTGGTCAAGGCCGCCGGTGGCGTCACCGTGTTCGCTCATCCGCTCGCCGTCAAGCGTGGCGAGGTGGTGCCCGAGTCGACGGTAGCCCGGTTCGCCGCCGCCGGTCTCGACGGCATCGAGGTCGATCACATGGACCACGACGAGCCGACCAGGGCCAGGCTGCGCGGACTCGCCAGGGACCTGGGATTGCTGACGACCGGGTCCAGCGACTACCACGGCAGCCGCAAGAACGTCGGACTCGGCGAGTACATCACCGACCCCGAGATCTACGGCGAGATCACCCGGCGTGCCACGGGAGCCTTCCCGGTGCCCGGCACCGGCTGACCCTGCCCCGTGTAGGCGATGCACGCGTCACGGCCGGGCGCGAAGCCCCGACCCGCGCCGCCCGCCGGCGGCCGGACACGTGCCGCCGCTCCCCCCCACTTCCTCGTTCCACTTCCCCGTTCCACTTCTGCGCTCCCGGCCACCAAGCCGCCGTCATGGCTTCGGGGTGTGCTCCTCCAGGCCGTTTCTCACTCTCTTCTCGCAAGGCTCACTGTGTTCGACGTCGCTGTTTTCGGATCCCTTTTTCTCACGCTTTTTGTGATTATGGATCCCCCCGGAATCACCCCGATTTTTCTCGCCCTCACCTCCGGCCGCCCCGCCAAGGTGCAGCGCAAAATGGCGTTCCAGGCGGTGGCCGTCGCCTTCGGCGTGATCGCCGTCTTCGGTGTCCTCGGCCAGCAGATCCTCGACTATCTGCATGTCTCCGTACCCGCCCTGATGATCGCGGGCGGACTGCTTCTGCTGCTGATCGCGCTCGATCTGCTGACCGGCAAGACCGACGAGCCGACGCAGACCAAGGACGTCAATGTGGCGCTCGTACCGCTGGGCATGCCGCTGCTCGCCGGGCCCGGTGCGATCGTGTCGGTGATTCTGGCGGTGCAGGACGCCGACAGTGTGGGAAGCCAGATCGCGGTCTGGTCGGCGATCATCGCCATGCACATTGTGCTCTGGCTGGCCATGCGCTACTCGCTGCTGATCATCCGGGTCATCAAGGACGGCGGTGTCGTGCTGGTGACCAGGCTCGCCGGAATGATGCTCTCCGCCATTGCCGTACAGCAGATCATCAACGGGGTCACTGAGGTCATCCAGAGCTCCTGACGGCGCCCGCGGACACCACGGCGCCCCCCGCACGGACCTCTTCCGTACGGGGGCGCTTCGTCTTTGTGCGTCTTTGTGCGTTACGAAGCCGAAATTTCGGCCGGGCGGATATAGATGCGCTGGCCTATGGCTGCGGCCTGCTGCACGATCCGGTTGACGGAGGCGGCGTCCACGACGGTGCTGTCCACGGCGGTACCGTCGACATCGTCGAGTCGCATGATCTCGAAGCGCATAAGGCTTCCCTTCGTCTGATCCTCCTGCTGGAGAACTACTGGGAGGACGGGTGACCCGTCCGCAAGGATGAGAGCGCACGACACCGATGTCCCACGCTCCACGAGGGGTACAACGGCTTGCCTCCTGCAAACATTCCCTACGCTAAGGAAATTTTTTGGATGTCTAAGTACCAGCAGGTCACCGAGCATGCGCCGACGACGAGGTCCACGACGAGGCCCGAATGAACGAGGCAGAGATCCGCGAGCGCTTGGACCGCACCAACAAGCTGCTCCAGCGCGTGCTCGCCGAGGTGTCGAAGACCCCCTCGACCCACGCGATCTTCGTGGACGCGGGCTATGTGTACGCCGCGGCCGGGCTGCTCGTCACCGGCACGGAGGACCGCCGCTCCTTCGACCTCGATGCGGAAGGGATGATCGAGGCCTTCATCGACAAGGCCCGCACGATCTTCGCGGACAGCAGGCTGCTGCGCGTGTACTGGTACGACGGAGCCAGGCGGCGCATCCACACCGTCGAGCAGCAGTCCATCGCCGAACTTCCCGACGTCAAGGTCAGACTCGGCAACCTCAACGCCAACAACCAGCAGAAGGGCGTCGACTCACTCATCCGCACCGACCTCGAATCGCTCGCCCGGCACCGCGCCATCAGTGACGCGGCACTGGTCGGCGGCGACGAGGACCTGGTGTCGGCGGTCGAGGCGGCACAGGGGTACGGGGCCCGGGTGCACCTGTGGGGCATCGAGGCAGGGGAGGGGCGCAACCAGGCCGAACCGCTCCTCTGGGAGGTCGACAGCCAGCGCACCTTCGACCTGGACTTCTGCCGTCCGTACGTCACCAGACGCCCCGTCACCACCTACGAGGACGACACCCCCGCGCCCTCGCGCGAGGACGTCCGTTTCGTCGGGGCGCAGATCGCCGCGGCCTGGCTGGCCGCCCGGGGCCGCGAGTCCCTCGCCGATCTGTTGCCCGGACACCCGTACCTGCCGGGCTCGGTCGACCAGGACCTGCTGGTCGAGGCCGAACGGCTGTTGCAGCACTCGCTGCGCGGCCACGCGCATCTGCGGCGGGCGTTGCGCGACGGCTTCTGGCAGCACCTGCAGGCGCAGTACTGAACTCGGCCGGCGCTCCGCCGGTGCCACCTACAGGCTGTCCCAGAAGGAGACGAGCGCGTCCGCCGTCCGCTCCGGGCGGTCCGTGTTGGGGGAGTGCTCGGCGCCCGCGATCCGGGTCCGGCGCGCGCCCAGACGCTGTGCCATCTCGTCGAGCAGCGGCACCGGCCAGGTGTCGTCGCGCTCGCCGGAGATCACATGGAAGGGCAACGGTACGGCGGCGAGTTCGGTCACCCGGTCCGGCTCGGTCGTCAGCTGGCGGCCGGTGGCGATCAGCTGGGCGGGCTGGTGGCGCAGCCAGCGCCGGCGCAGCGCCTCGCCGTCGGTCGCCGTGTCCTCGGGCGGGTCGAGGGCGCGCATCGCCTCCCAGACCTCGGCCATGCTCAGCGTCGCGAGCGCGTCGCCGAGCATCTTCACCTTGAGTTGCTGGGCCTCGGTGACCTCGGCGGGTCCGGACGACATGAGCGTCAGCGAACGGAACGGCGACGCGTCGAGCAGCACGGCGGCGCGGGCGATCTGCCCGCCGAGCGAATGCCCGAGGAGATGTACGGTGCCCTCGCCGCCGGCGCCGAGAGCGGCGGCCTGCGCGAGCACATCGCGGGCCAACTCGCCTTGGTTGTATGTGTCCTGATGGGCAGTTCCCTCGGTCTCGTACTGTCCGCGACCGTCCACGGCGACGGTCCGGTACCCGGCGGCCGAGAGCGGTTCGAGGAGCGCGATGAAGTCCTCCTTGCTGCCTGTGTAACCGGGCAGCAGGAGGGCGGTGCCGTGTGGCGCGGTGCGTGGCGAGGCGTCCAGCACGGCGAAATCCCCGCGCGTGGTGCGGAGCTGGCGGGCGTGGGCGCAGGGGGGCGGGGTGAAGGTATGCGGCCGACTCATGGGACGAGGTTATGTCCTGGAACGCCGGGCGGGCAGAAGCGATGTCCTCGAACGCCGGACGGGCTCGAGGATGTCCTCGAGCCCGTCCGGCACATCATTCAAGCCCGCCCGGTGAACCGGACCGGTCCGGCACGTTCAAGCTCCTCAATCGCCTGAGGAGCGGGGACCGGGGCGGGGAGCCCCGGACGAACCGGCGTCGCGCGCTCAGCCCTCGGTCTTGGCGGCAGCCGCACGCGGCGCCCGACGCCTCCGCGGCTTCGCCTCGCCCTCGGCGGCCGGGGCCTCGACCACGACCTCCGCCTTCGGCTTGGAGGCCGCACGGGTGCGGCGACGAGGCTTGGTCTCCGGGGTGGGCTCGGAGATCGGCGCGATCTGGAAGTCGACCTCGTCCTCGGCCGGCCTGATGACGCGGGCGCGGCGACGCGGCTTGGTCACCGTCCTCACCTCGGGCACCGGCTCGGCGACGAGGGCGATCTGGAAGTCGACCTCCTCCACGACCGGCTTCACGACGGCGGCCCGGGTGCGGCGGCGACGCGGCTTGGTCGCGGGCTCGGCCTCGACCTCGGTCTCCGTCGCCACGGCGGCGACCGGAGCCTCCACCGTGGGCACCGCGGCCTCGACTGCGACGTCCGGGGCGCCGGCGCGGGTGCGGCGGCGGCGGCGCGGCGTACGCGGCTCCGACGGGCCGTCGGCAGCCTCGGCGGACGGGGCCGGTACCGTGGTGGCGGCGGTCTCCTCGACGGCGGAACCGCCCCGCGTACGGCGACGCTGACGCGGCGTACGCGGCGCACGCTCCTCGCGCACGGCGGGCGCCGAAGACGCGGCGGAGGACTTGCGGCCGCGGCCGCCCGTCTCGCCGAGGTCCTCGATCTCCTCGGCCCGCAGACCCGCACGGGTCCGCTCGGCACGCGGCAGAACACCCTTGGTGCCGGCCGGGATGTCGAGCTCCTCGAAGAGGTGCGGCGAAGTGGAGTACGTCTCGACCGGTTCGTTGAACTTCAGGTCGAGCGCCTTGTTGATCAGCTGCCAGCGCGGGATGTCGTCCCAGTCGACCAGCGTGATCGCGATGCCCTTGGCACCGGCACGGCCGGTTCGGCCGATGCGGTGGAGGTACGTCTTCTCGTCCTCCGGCGACTGATAGTTGATGACGTGGGTCACACCCTCGACATCGATACCGCGGGCCGCCACGTCGGTGCAGACGAGCACGTCCACCTTGCCGTTGCGGAACGCGCGCAGCGCCTGCTCGCGCGCGCCCTGGCCCAGGTCGCCGTGGACCGCGCCGGACGCGAAACCGCGCTTCTCCAACTGTTCGGCGATGTCGGCGGCCGTGCGCTTCGTACGGCAGAAGATCATCGCGAGTCCGCGGCCGTTGGCCTGCAGGATGCGGGAGACCATCTCCGGCTTGTCCATCGAGTGGGCCCGGAAGACATGCTGCGAGATGTTCGCGACGGTCGCCCCCTCACCGTCGGGCGAGGTGGCGCGGATGTGCGTCGGCTGCGACATGTAGCGCCGTGCGAGGCCGATGACGGCGCCCGGCATGGTCGCCGAGAACAGCATCGTCTGGCGCTTCGGCGGAAGCATTGTGATGATCTTCTCGACGTCGGGCAGGAAGCCCAGGTCGAGCATCTCGTCGGCCTCGTCGAGCACGAGTGCGCGGACGCGCGAAAGGTCGAGCTTGCGCTGTCCGGCCAGGTCGAGCAGTCGGCCCGGGGTGCCGACGATCACATCGACGCCCTTGTTCAGGGCCTCGACCTGCGGCTCGTACGCACGGCCGCCGTAGATCGCGAGAACGCGGACGTTACGCACCTTGCCGGCGGTCAGCAGGTCGTTGGTGACCTGCTGGCAGAGCTCGCGGGTGGGGACGACGACCAGCGCCTGCGGCGCCTCGGTCAGCTGCTCGGGCTCGGCCCGGCCCGCCTCGACGTCCGCGGGGACGGTGACGCGCTCCAGCAGCGGCAGACCGAAACCGAGGGTCTTGCCGGTGCCGGTCTTGGCCTGGCCGATGACATCGGAGCCGGAGAGCGCGACGGGGAGCGTCATCTCCTGGATGGGGAACGGGGACACAATGCCGACGGCCTCAAGGGCCTCGGCCGTCTCGGGAAGAATCCCGAGTTCTCGGAACGTAGTCAGGGTGCTGCCTCTTCTGTGAGACGCGGTCCGAGGCGAACGCTGGGGGTCGTACCGTGCCGGGGTTGGTCATCCGGCCGTGGATGGGCCGGGTGGCGCGGGACCACTGCCGTCGCTCGAGCGCTCGTGCCGCTGAGGGGGCCCCTCATCTGCGGTCGTACGTGTCGTACGACCCGCGCGGAGGGCTGTCGGGTCGGAGCCGATCGGGCCACCGACCGGGCATCCTGATTCAATTTCGCGCCACCGGTACTTCCAAAATACTCAGTAGACGCAATACCACTGTACCCCGGATTCGCGCACATGTGTTGGGTGTACGTCACGAGCGGGGCTGTCCGACAATACCGGACAGGGTCTTCCCTCAAGCTGAGCGCGGACTATTCTGCGCTTCGTGACTCCTCCCCAGAGGGGCTTCTCACTTGGCTGCCAGACAGCTTCATGACGGACAAGCCCTGCCCGGCGCGGCGAAGCGCAGTAGGGAAGCTATCAGCTGTATGCGATGCATCACAGCTGATTCAGAAAGGATTGCCGTGGCCGAAAGCGAGCACACGCAGGTCGCTGCCCAGGGCTGGGAGCAGGCCTCAGCCGACCCGCAATACAGGGCGGCGGTTGTCGACCTGCTGGGAGCACTCGCGTACGGGGAGCTGGCGGCCTTCGAGCGGCTCGCCGAGGACGCCAAACTCGCGCCGACGCTGGCCGACAAGGCGGAGCTGGCAAAGATGGCCTCCGCCGAATTCCATCACTTCGAGCGGCTGACGGAACGGCTGACCGCGATCGAGGTGGAGCCGACGGGCGCGATGGAACCGTTCGCCAAGGCGCTCGACGACTTCCACCGCCAGACCGCGCCCTCGGACTGGCTGGAGGGCCTGGTCAAGGCGTACGTCGGCGACTCGATCGCCAGTGATTTCTACCGCGAGGTCGCCGCCCGGCTCGACTCGGACACCCGCTCCCTCGTCCTTGCCGTGCTCGACGACACGGGGCACGGCAACTTCGCCGTCGAGAAGGTGCGTGCCGCGATCGAGGCCGACCCGCGCGTCGGCGGGCGGCTCGCGCTGTGGGCGCGTCGACTGATGGGCGAGGCGCTCTCGCAGGCGCAGCGGGTGGTGGCCGACCGCGACGCGCTGTCGACGATGCTCGTCGGGGGTGTGGCGGACGGGTTCGACCTGGCGGAGGTCGGTCGGATGTTCTCGCGGATCACAGAGGCGCACACCAAGCGGATGGCTGCGCTGGGGCTGGCCGCGTAGCCGGTTCACCGGGGGCCTGTCCGGGGCTGCCCGTTCCCACGGGCAGCCGGGACTGCTTCAGGCCGCTGCTGATCGGCTCAGACGGTGGTTTCGGGGGCGAATCAGCAGGGAGAGCGTCACGGCCCCGATCAGCATCGAGCCGATCAGCGTGGCCAGGACGTGGCCCGGGCCCAGCACCGAGTGCATGAGGAACGCGCCGAACAGGGCTCCCAGAGCGCCGGTGGTGAAGACGGCACGGCGGGACGGGAGCCGGTGCGGCAGCGAGCGGAGCGCCACCCAGGCGAGGGCGAGTCCGAGTACGACGGAGCCGAGAGGTTCCAAGATCACAGGTGATCACCTCGCGAGTTGCGGGGCGGGTTAATCGGTCGTTAGCGGTACTACCCGAGGGTCGCGGAACGCAACCCTCCTTGCACCGGGTTCGTGCAGGAATCGCCCGGCCGCCGGAAGACGCGGACAAAAGCGCGGACCGGAACGCGACCGAAACGGAAAGCGGCCCGGTGGGGGGATTCCCACCGGGCCGCTGCCACGACCACTGCGTCGAGCGTGCTGCCTACAGCGCGCCGAACCCCACGCGGCGCGTGCTGGGCTCGCCGATCTCCACATACGCGATCCGTTCGGCCGGCACCAGGACCTTGCGGCCCTTCTCGTCCGTGAGGCTGAGCAGCTGCGCCTTACCGGTGAGAGCCTCGGCGACCGTGCTCTCGACCTCTTCGGCGGAAAGCCCGCTCTCCAGAACGATCTCCCGAGGCGCGTGCTGCACCCCGATCTTGACCTCCACGGCTATGTCCCTCCGACGGTCAGTCCCTGCGCGGTGAACCGCGCCGTACGCAGCACACATTAGCCCGCTGAGGGGATTCGCCAGTGGTCGGTGGGCAACGCCCGCAGCGAACACGGGCGCCGGGCGCTCCCGGCCGCCTCCGTCAGTGCTGATCGATGCCGTGCAGCGGGAAGCCCGCGATGCCGCGCCAGGCCAGCGAGGTGAGCAGCTGCACCGCCGTGTCGCGTGGAATGGCGGACTGGCTGGAGAGCCAGTAGCGGGCGACCACCTGGGAGACGCCGCCCAGACCGACCGCGAGCAGCATGGACTCGTCCTTGGACAGTCCCGTGTCACCGGCGATGACGTCGGAGATGGCTTCCGCGCACTGGAGTGAGACCCGGTCGACGCGCTCGCGCACCGCGGGTTCGTTGGTCAGGTCCGACTCGAAGACCAGACGGAAGGCGCCGCCCTCGTCCTCGACGTACGCGAAGTACGCGTCCATCGTCGCGGCGACGCGCAGCTTGTTGTCGGTCGTCGACGCCAGCGCCGTACGGACGGCCTGGAGCAGCGACTCGCAGTGCTGGTCGAGCAGGGCCAGATAGAGCTCCAGCTTGCCCGGGAAGTGCTGATAGAGAACCGGCTTGCTGACCCCGGCGCGTTCGGCGATGTCGTCCATCGCGGCGGAGTGGTATCCCTGCGCCACGAATACTTCCTGCGCGGCGCCCAGCAGCTGGTTGCGTCGGGCGCGGCGAGGCAGTCGAGTGCCTCGCGGGCGCGCCGCCTCGGTCTGCTCGATGGCTGTCACGCCGCCTCCCAAATTTGTGATCGGACACAGCCTTTCCGTGCACGCTGCGCCGTACAGCCATCGTACTTTTGAGTAACCCGGGTGCGCGCGGCGCGGACGCAGAATTTCATGGACCGGACGGCTGCGGTAGCCACTGATTCGTCGACCGATGGGCCAAAGCGGGGCGTACTAGCGGTAATCGTCCTCATCCTGTGTGACAACGCGGGCCTGCTCCGCCGCATCCGCCTCGTTGGCGCTGTCCCGGTCGATATCCGTGAGCGGCTCGTCGCGTCGCTGCTGGAGATCGGTCCGCTGCTCGGCGGCGTCCGCGCGGGGCGTCTCCTGGTCCGGTTCGTCCGGCTGGATGTCCTCGAAGGTCTCCGGGTCGCTGGGGTCGACCGTCATGGTGACTCCCTTCCTCGCTTCGAGCCTAGGAGCTACCCCTTCAAGCCGCTATGCGGTCTGTGACCGCGAACACATGAACCGCGGTGTGATCGTCTCGTAACATTGCCGCATGTCTTCGACCGAGCTGCCGGGAGTCCGCGCCGCCGCCGCGGCGGCCCCCACGGTGAGCCCCGTCAGGGTCGCTGAGGGGGAGGAGCTGCGCTCCGTCGCGCTGCCCGGACTGAGGCTGACCGTACGATCCCGGACGCCGGAGCGGACCGGGCTGGCGCCCGCGCTCTATGTGCACGGGCTCGGCGGCTCCTCGCAGAACTGGTCTGCGCTGATGCCGCTGCTTCACGACCTGGTCGACGGCGAGGCGGTCGACCTGCCCGGTTTTGGTGATTCACCGCCGCCGGACGACGGCAATTACTCGGTCACCGGGCATGCCCGCGCCGTGATCCGGTTCCTCGACGCGCAGGAGCGCGGGCCGGTCCATCTGTTCGGTAATTCGCTCGGCGGCGCCGTGGCCACCCGGGTTGCCGCGGTCCGCCCCGACCTGGTGCGCACCCTCACCCTTATCTCGCCCGCGCTCCCCGAGATCCGGGTGCAGTGGCCCGCCGTACCGACCGCACTGCTCGCCGTTCCTGGCGTCGCAACCCTGTTGGCCCGGAGGACCAGGGACTGGACCGCGGAAGAGCGCACGCGCGGCGTCCTGGCACTCTGTTACGGCGATCCGGCGCGCGTCTCGGAGTCGGGCTTCCGCGAAGCGGTGATCGAAATGGAGCGTCGGCTGGAGCTCCCGCACTTCTGGGACGCGATGGCGCGCTCGGCACGTGGCATCGTCGACGCGTACACGCTGGGCGGGCAGCACGGGCTGTGGCGCCAGGCCGAGCGGGTGCTCGCACCGACCCAGCTCGTGTACGGCGGACGGGACCAGCTCGTCTCGTACCGGATGGCACGCAGGGCGTCCGCGGCCTTCCGTGATTCGCGGCTGCTGACACTGCCCGACGCGGGACATGTGGCGATGATGGAGTACCCGGAAGCGGTCGCCCAGGCGTTCCGGGAACTGCTCGACGAACGCGGCGGGAGCTGATCCGGGGCGTGGGACGACATAGTCGGAAAAGCCCCGAACGCACAGGGCCCGATATCGAGACCGCCATCGCGAACGAGGGCGGCGATCGCGGGAGCATCAGTCCGGAGCCCGGCAGCGGGCGGCGCAGGAGGCCGGTCGACGCACCGGTCGGTGCGTCGACCGGGCACACCCCGCTCCAGCAGGCCGGCCATGTCCGCGGTGGCCATCCCGAACAGCGTGAACCCGGCGGCGGCTGGGGGACCGGGCCGCAGCAGGCAGTGCCCCGGCGCAAGCAGTCGGTCGGCACCAAGCCGCTGATGCCGGGGCCGCGACGCGAGTTCGTCGAGGCGTTCGACGCGGCACCGGCTCCCCTCGCACCCCGGGGGCCTTCCACTCCACCCGTCCCGTCGGCCGATCCGTACGGCTCGGTCGGTGAGTGTGACGAGCAGCCGTCCCGCGGCGACGCCGACGCACCGACACCCACCAAGGCCGACAAGGGCTCCAGGGGCCGCACCTTCACCGGCATCGCGGCCGCCGCGGTGACCACCGTGCTCGCGGTCGTGGTGGCCGGGCAGGTCCCCCACGACGAAGGCGGCGGGACCAGCGCCGCGCAGTCCGCGGGCGTCGAGCGGGACGGCACCGACGGCGCGTCCCGCTCGGACGGCCGGCCGACCCCGAAGGCGGGGCAGGCCAAGCCCCTTTCGTACGCGGAGAAGATGTCCAAGGCCTATCCGCTCGCCCCGGAACTCCACGGGTCCGGGAAGTTCGAGACGGTTCCGGGAACGGCGAAGGCCCCGGGCGGGGGACACAAGTACCGCTACCGGGTCGACGTCGAGGAGGGTCTCGGGCTCGACGCCGCGCTCTTCGCCCGGGCCGTCCAGGAAACGCTCAACGACGACCGCAGCTGGGCGCACGACGGCGCCATGACGTTCGAGCGGATCTCCTCCGGCGACCCCGATTTCGTGATCACCCTGGCCAGTCCCGGGACCACCGGGGACTGGTGCCGGAAATCCGGCCTGGACACGACCGAGGACAACGTCTCGTGCGACTCCGCGGCGACCGAGCGCGTGATGATCAACGCCTACCGCTGGGCGCAGGGGTCGTCGACGTTCGGCCCCGACGAACTCTTCGCCTACCGCCAGATGCTGATCAACCATGAGGTCGGTCACCGGCTGGGTCACGATCACGTGAGTTGTCGTACGCCGGGAGCCCCCGCCCCGGTGATGCAGCAGCAGACCAAGTCCCTGAACATCGACGGGATCAAGTGCCGCCCCAACGCCTGGGTGTATCCGGGCAGTTGAATCGATGAACCAGATGTACGGAGGCCGCCAGGGCCCGTACGCCAAGCGGCTACTGGCGGCCGCCCCCGCGCTCGATCCGGCGCTCGCGCCGGTGCGGCGCGCAGCCCGCAAGGACTTGGCCGCGGCCTGACCCTGCGTAATCAATTGTTCCCATAGCGCGACGGAACGCTATCGGGGCGAGAAAGTTACGACGGTTCACCCCTTTCGGTGGTGCGACGGACAACCGTCCGTCGCACCACCCCCCAATACCCAGAAGGGGGTCCCCCGGTGTGCCCCCCGTGCCAACCCCGGCCCCCCCCCCGGCGCGAGGGGGTGTTGTCGTGGGGCGAGGTC
>NZ_JBVHDS010000038.1:0-27486 GCF_055563255.1 Streptomyces sp. NPDC002958
ACGACTCGACCTGCTCAACCGTCAACGATTCATCGCACAGTCGGAACAACGAGCAAATCCAGCACCCGTCACGGCAGATGCGGTTGCAGTACTAGGACCGCGCGCACGCCGAGAAGGCGATCGAGGCGTTCGCGAAGACCTACGGTGCCAACTGCCCAAGGCCGTCGCGAAGATCAAGGACGACCAGGAGGAACTGCTGGCGTTCTATGACTTCCCGGCCGAGCACTGGATCCATCTGCGGACCACGAATCCGATCAAGTCGACGTTCTCCACGGTCAAGCTGCGGACCGAGGTCACCCGCGGGGCCGGCAGCCCGGCTGCGGCCCTGGCCATGGTGTTCAAACTGGTCGAGCCCGCCCAGGCCCGATGGCGCGCGATCACCGCGGCCCACCTCCTGTCCCTCGTGCGCGCGGGCGCCCGCTTCGAGAACGGCGTCCTGGTCGAGCGCGCCGACCTGGCGGCATGACCGCACCGCCCGGCCGAGCTCTGCCTGGAACGGCTGGAGATCCGACCCTCCGGCCCGCGGCCCCCTCGCGCCTGCCGATCAAACGACTCGCCGATCACTCATCAACGTGACGAAACGACCAAAGGTCTCGTCCCCGGCGCGACTGTCGCCGAGCTCCGCGCACAGCACAGGGAACTCGGCCCACGCCTCGCCCGCGACGGTCCACCGCGCAGAGCTGCTCCGCCCGTCGTGGATGCGCGCCTCGTCAACCCACTGGTCGAGGCCGTCGCCCGCCGAGTAGACGAAGAAGTGCGCGTCCTCCATGGCCGGTACCAGGAGGTCGATGAGTTGGTGAAGGTGGCGTATGTCGATGTAGCAGATGTCCGACAGCTGCTCCAGGCAGAGGTAGTCAGCCTCCGGTGGGCCCAGGTCGAAGCCCCATCCTCTCCCATGGACCTTCTGGTTGAGCAGATGGACCGGCCAGGTTTTCTGCCTGGGCACCTTGGTGGCCACCACCGAGAGCGTCTCCTCGACCAAAGACCGCCATCCCGGACGTACTCGAACGAACGTCCTGGACAGGTCAGGCCACGGCGACACTTGAGGAAACCACAACCGGAACCGCCCGTACCAACGATCACCGCCCCTGGTGACAAACGTCCCGGATAGCCCGACCGGATGAGGCTCTCTCATGGGCTGAGCATACGAGACACCGCCATCGGACCCCTGAAGCAATGCGTCCCGTCGGCAAGCCCTTCCGGGCCGGCATGCCAGGCTCGAGCACAAGGCTTTCATCAAGCCTCAGTGAGACACCACCACCCTCATGCATCACCCGACCCACAACTCTTGACAATTGTTCGAGCACGGCGAGACGCCGGGCGAGCCAGCGCCGGGGTCGGATCGGAGGACCCGAACATGCCCGCTCAGCAATGGGACGCCTTCGCCGCCGAGATGCAGGCCGCGGGCGTCGACTGGCGCCTCGTGGTCTACGGCGGAGCCCTGCACGCCTTCCACCACCCACCGGTCGACCAGACCGTGCTCCCCGGCGTCGGCCACCACCCGCAGCACGCGCAGCGGGCCTGGCGCGATGTCGTCGATTCGCTCTCCGAGTGCCTGCCCGTAACGGAGTGAGCCAGAGCGCCAGGACTGCCGTCGTCATGACATGACAGCGGAGAAAATGACACGGAGCCTGAGAAACTACACGTAGCCGCCCTTGACGTGGCGGGCCGGGTTGAGGCCCTTCTCATCAGGCCGACCGCCCAGGACATCTCCTGGACGCCCTCCAGCTTGGCCAGGCCCGGCGTGGGCCCGAGGCGGAAGCCGCCGGGCTGCGGCTTGCCGGAGGCGCTGCAGGGCAGGAAGTCCAGCGGGGAGGGGCCGGGGGCACGGGTGGACGACGCAGTCGGACAGCACGGCCAGCGGATACAGGCCCGTCATCTTCGCCATGTTGAGCAACTTGCGCTGCATATTGACCCGGGCCGCCGACGGGAAGAAGCCTCCGCGCGACGACGGGACCTGCCGGGATGTGCTGGACATCCTGTCCGGCCGGCTCACCGTCGGTGGCCTTCCCGCCAGCGGACAGACCCGAGGACAGTCGCCGCCCGCCACCATTTCCCCTACATCACGACAGCCCCACGAGGCATGGCCGCCGAACAGCCCGTGATCACCATCCGTACGACGCGGTGGAATGGGACGGCGTCTACCAGTAGCACCTGTACATGATCGAAGACCCGGTCTGCTTCTCCTCCGCGGGCTGCGCTCCACGCCGGATAGACCGGCCTGGCAGGATCTTCGCTGCGCGAGTTGCGAGTCCGCCGCACGCTAAAGGGCGAGTTCACCGGTCTCCGCCCCCCTGTGCCGCGTACGGTGGGTGAGCCGCCGCGCACCGTCCGGCACGGGAGACAGTGTGGCGGCGGCCTCAGGTACACGGCGCGGGAGGAAGAGCGGGATGACGCAGGCTGCGGGGAGCGAGCTGGACGAGCGGGTGCCGGGGCGCCGGTGGACGGTGCGTCTGGACGCCGCCGGTCGGGGCAGTGCGGCGGTGCGCATCTCGTGCAGCCGCCCCGCCTGCGCCGAACAGCGTCTGCCGTCCGCGGCCGCCGGCCGTGCGGCTGCGGTCGCCCACCTCAAGGCTCACCTGCGCGCCGCCCCCGCCCCCAGGGCCGGGGCATACTGCGCGTGCAGGGCCGACGGCTGCCATACCCATCTGCCCGACACCGGCCGGCATGCGCGTGCCGAACCCTGGCGGTGCGGCGGGCCGGTCGTCCTGGCCGTGGTCACCGACCGGGAAGGACGCTGGTGGCAGGCCATGGAGTGCTGCTCGCGGTGCGCGGCCGCCACACCCGGAGCGAAAACCGCGGCCACCTCTAAGGCCCCCGGGCCCGAGCTCTCTGAACGCCCGACCCCCGCAGCCCCGGGCGCGGGCACGCCGCAGTTCTCCGACCACCAGGTCGCGGCCCGGGCGGGGGTGCCGGCTCCCCGCTCCGCACCCGTGCGGCGCCGCCCACCGCAGGTAAAGATCGCCCAGCGCGTCATCCCGCACAATCTGCGACCCATCGCCCTGCGGGACGAACTCATCGAACTCGGTGACCTCTTCCGCGCCTACCAACAGCGCGACCAGCCCGACCTGACGCTCCTGGCCGACCTCCACACCCGCAAGGCGAGCGCCTTCGCGGCCTGGGCCGAGGCCACCGGCGACACCCGCCTGCGACTGGACGCCCAGCGTGCCGAGCAGGCCGCCACCGCCGCCCGCCTCCAGCACCAGCAGCGCACCGGCCTGACCCCGAGCAGCACCGACCCGGACAGCAACGATCCGGCCGTGGCCCGCCTGCTGACCGGCCCCGCCCAGTGGGGCCACGCCCGGTCCGTCCTGGCCCACGTCACCGACACCGCCCCGTTGCCCGGTCCGGAGGCTCGCCTGCTGGTGGTGATGCTGACTCTGCGCACCGCGCACACCGGCACGGGCAACCTCGTCGGCCAGGACCTCACCGGGCTGGGCCTGAGCGAGCCGGAGGACCTGGTCGTGCAGCTGGCCGACTGCGGCTGGCTGCGCCTTCCCGGTACTCCCGGTGACCTGCTCGCTTCCCGGCCCGAGAACCCCACCTCCATCACTGTCCCCTCCTTGGTTCCTGACGAGGACAAGCCAGGCCCGTTCACGTTCGGCAAGAAACTGCGGCCCAAAATCAGCGGATGGGCCCAGAGAGTCGTCTCGGACAAGAAGCTCCGCAAAGCCAAGGCCACCGCCGGTACCCGGCTGCTCGCCCTGGTCCTGGCCACCCAGAGCTGCGCCGACGGACGGCTGGGCCCCGGCGGCCAGGGGATCGACCTGGACTGGCTCGCCTCCTGGTGCGCCATCGACTCCGGCGAACTGCCGCACCTGGCCGACCAGCTGACCGCAGCGGACTGGCTCACCGAACCCGCCCTCACCACCACCCGTCTCACCGGCCGGCTGACCGAGCGGGTCCTCCCTCTCACCTGCCCACTGAGCCGGCCGGCCCCGGGCTCCTGCGGGTAGAAGAGCTGGTGCGCGGTCTTTGGCCGCGCACCAGACGTGCGCGAGGCCAGGCTCCCGGTCATGCCCGGGCCACTTGGCCTCACGTCTTCCGGAAGAGGGCTGGGAGATCGTCCCGGAGGGGGCACCGCCTTCCGGCTGCCGGACGCATGACGGCCGTTCCGCCATCGCTTGCCGGTCCGGGAGTTGATCCCGACGATCCGGCACGCTTCCAGACTGCTCACGCCCTGGCCCATGAGCCGGAAGTATTCCTCCCGCTCACGGACCAGCTTGCGGCGTCCCTGCCCCTTCCGCTCCTTGCGGATCTCGAAGTCCATCCCACAACTGGGGTGTTGCAACGACTCCTAGAACCAAGGCCTGGGAGAGGGGCCCAGCGATCAACGCCGCCGTCCCGCAGGCCGCGACGAAGCCCACGAGGGTGGGGTATGCCCGTTGCAGTACGGTCCAGCAGGAGCTCCAGAGCCAGGTCGACGCCCTTCAAGAGGCGGGCTGTGACCCGAACTTCTCGGAGAAGATCAGCACCCGGGTCAGGGTCCGTCCCGAGTTCGTCAAGGCGGTGGACGTCGCCCGCACCATCAACAAAGCCGTTTTGCACCAGCGGGTGATCTTCGCCGTGCTCGAGATGAGGCACTCGGCGATCTGTACGGTTGACTTTCCCCGCGTCGTCGGTACGGGTGGCGTTCGGCTCGGGAAGCCGGGCACGCCTCGCACGGACACGGTGGCCGTGCCCGTGCGCAAAATGCGGACCACGCACTGGCTGACGCGCACCGACATCCAGCGCCTGCTCTCCGCGGGCGCCGCCGCCTCCGGCATACCCACCACCCAGGCCCTGGTCAAACTCCTGCGTGACACCACGAACCAGACCCGGAGCGAGAGGGTTCCCGGCGCATTGCGGATTGGTCAGGGGCTCTTGGACCTCCCTTGCGTCGGCGAGCGCGATTGCCCGACTCGCTACGCATCTACAGCGCGGGCGCCGGGTTCCTTATCGAACTCGCCCCACTCACCCTGGTCTTCGGCGCTTGACCGCCGCCGCGTTGCGCACCGAGACCACCGGAGGGTGCGCTCGGCGAGCTGCCGGAGAGTGCCGTTGCCTACGCCGTGCGATCAGCGAGAACTCAGCAAACAAAGATCGTCCGGTTCCTGACTGCCCGGGCCCACCAACGCCGCGTGTACAGATCAACTCCAGTAAGCTGACCACGTTTTAGGAAGTGGCAAGGCCGCGAGTCGACTGCGTGCGAAGGCGGGAAGTACCCGATGTAGCCGGCGTTCGCAGTCCTCAACGGAGCTCTGATAGACTTGTTCATTTGCGTTCTCAGCGGGCTCCGTCCTGGGACCGTTTCCGAGGCCGGGAGTTGCGCGAGGGCTGACCGAACGGCCGACGCTGCCGCGGGGATCGCGGCGCTGGAGCCTTGGCCGGCTCGGGCGATTCACCGGGCCCCTTCTCGGCCTGGCAGTCGTTTGTCTGCGGTGGCACTTCTTCGCTGCACGAACGGTCCACGCACTACGCACTTGCCACATTGCTTCTCCTGTCCGCCAGTTCTCCGGAGGCCGCACTCACCACCCCTACAGGGGAGTGAACCGCTGCGCGGTTCTTCGAAGGCTCGACCGACTACTAGGACCACCCTCCGTGACCTTGTCCTCAAAAATCGCCCTTGCCCTCGGTGTCTTGTCTCTCCTCCTAGCAGTCTGGGCGCTGCTCCTGGCACGCTCGCGCCGCAAACACGTACGACTGGGCAGAGAGTTGTCCGCGCAGGCGCAGGCTGCCAATTCCCGTGCGCAGGTCGCCGAGGGCCGCGCCCGAACCGAGGTGCAGAACAGGCAGGCCGCAGAGTCCCGCACGCAGGAACTCAATGCCCACGAGGCGGAGCTTGTCGACGAAGTGCGTCATCTCGTCTCCGATCGGCTTCCCGCTCTCGCACTGCACCTGATCAGCTCTCATCACCCCGTCCCGGGACTGCTGCACAAGAACCTCGCGGGGTCCGAGGCTGCGCAGCTTCTCGATGCCCTGCCCGAAGTTGTTTCCGGCATCGTCCTCAAGGAGCGGCGCCGCATCGACGCCGCTGCTCGGGCTGCTCTGCGGGGCGCAACTCAGGAGTCCCAGGCCCTTTCCTACCGGTTGCAGACGAATATTGTGGGTCTACAGCACGAGTTCAGCGCGCCGCCCCGTCTGACGCAGAGCCTGCTTGAGTCCGACCACATCAATGAGCAGAACCTGCGCCTCACGCAGAGATCCGCCATCGTGTGCGGAGGCTGGCCGGGTCACGTCCGCAAGGACACCTACGTGAGCGAGGTCGTCAGTGGCGCCTCCTCCCGACTGCGCGGCTTCGACCGCATCAACATCGTTTCCCGGCTGGGTCTTTCCAACATCGGCGTGGTCGGGCGCGCGGCCGAGCCTGTTGCTGTGGTCTGCGCCGAGCTGATGGCCAACGCGCTGGAGCACTCCCGTGACGACCTCATGGTGGACGTCGGCTTGATCCAGACCGGCAACGGCAGTGTGTGCATCACGATCGACGACGCCGGCAAGGGCATGACCTCAGAAGCGCTCGCCCGCGGCCGAAGTCTGATATCGGGTGAACAGCAGGAGGTGATGCTCCTCGAGCTCGGCGACCCGCCGTCCATGGGCTTCGCCGCGATCGGCCGACTCGTCGCCGATTACGGCCTCCATGTCTCCATCGACACTTCCTCTCCCTATGGCGGGGTGCGCGCTGTGGTGTCCGTTCCCGAGAACTTGCTGACTTCGATCGACGAAAACGCCACACCTCCGTCGGTCATGGCTCCCCAACCTGCCGTGGCGCCCCAGGCCCACAAGCGGCCCGCCACTGCCGACTCGCCCGCGCACTCGCCCGCGCCGACCGGCGCGGCCGCGCTGCCGCAGCGCCGCCGCCGTTTCTCGGCGACTGCCACCCGTGATGACGCCGCCGCAGCAGCGCCCCGTCCCTTGGACCCGGAAAACACCGGTGCCATCTGGAGCGATTTCCAAAGTGGCCTCACCAGCAGCCGGTCCGTCACCGATTCGGAGTAAACACTGTGACCATGCCTGAAGCCCGCGAAGAGACCGGCCCGTCCGCCTGGGTCCTGAAGCCCATCACCGAAATCCGTGGTGTCCGGCACGCCCTGACCATGACTCTCGACGGGATGGTCCAGGCCATCTCCGAGGATCTCACCAAGGACGAGGCAGACGGCATCGGTGCGATGACTGCCGCGCTGCACTCCGCTTCTCGCGCCGCCACCAACGCCGTTTTGGGAGCCTCTCCAAGCACTCCACTCAAGACCGTCACCTCACACAACGACCGGGGTATCTACATGGTCATGCCGGTCGGCGAGGGAACCAACACCCTGATCGCGGCAGCGGGCGATGAGGACATGCCCATGGGGGTGGTCGCGGCCACCATGGCCCGCCAGGCAATGAAACTCGGAGAACAGATCATGTCCGTCCCCGCCCGTACCAGCGACGGGGCGTCATGAGCCGCGGCCAGGAACAGCGACGGTTGCTTCCCGCCTACCTTGCGACCGGAACCAGCCCAGGAGCCGGCCTCTCGGGCACCCTCGATTCGCTGGCCGCTCTGCGTGCCAGTGGTCTGCCCCTCGCCAGGTACCACACAGCGGTGCACCAGCGCGTGGTCGAGCTGCTTACCGACGGTTCTCTCACCGTCGTCGAACTGGCCGGCTATCTCGGCCTTCCGGTCAGCGTGACTCTGGTGCTCGCCGAACAACTTGTCAGTGACGGTCAGTTAAAAGCCAGCGTCCCGATTCCGGACGCTCTGCGCGCGTCGAACGATGGCCGACCGTCGAAAGAAGTCCTGGAAGAGGTTCTGAGTGGACTCCACGCCCTCCTTGCCGCCTAGCTCGCCTCCCGTCTACCTGCCTGAGGGAGAACACCGAAGGATCAAGATCCTCGTTGCCGGCCCGCTCGGTATCGGCAAAACGACTGTGGTCAAGTCGCTGTCGCAGATTCCGACACTGCACACCGACGAGGTCATGACGAACGCGGCGGTCGCTACCGATGACCTCAGCCACGATGTCCTGCGTGACAAAACCACCACCACGGTCGCCATCGACTTCGGCCGTCTGACCCTGCCGGGCGACAAATACGTTCTGTACCTGTACGGAACTCCCGGGCAGCGCCGCTTCCTTCCTCTGTGGGAAGGCATCGCGCTCGGAGCACTCGGTGCCCTCGTACTGGTCGACACCCGGCGGCTCAAAGACTCCTGGGAGGTGATGGAACTCATCGAGGAGCGCGGTTTGCCATACGCCGTCGCTGTCAATGTCTTCCCTGACTCACCCAAGTACGATCTATCGCTCATCCGTTCGAAGCTCGACCTCGCCCCGGAGACACCACTGGTCACCTGTGACGCACGAGAGAAGAACAGCGGCCTGCGCGCCCTGATCCAACTGACCGCCCATTCCATAGCCGTTGCCGGAGTCGAAGCCTCGTGACGCTCACACCAGCCGAAGCACCCGTGTCCCTGCATGGGGCCGAACACGCCGCGAACCCGCGGCGCAGCTATGAACTGCTGCGCCTGCAGGGACCGGTCGGTGCAGCCGAGGTGGCCCCTGGTGTCGTGGTCCATCTGGTCACCGACTACCGGGCCGCCCTCGACCTTCTCCAGGACACCGACACGTGGACCAAGGACACCCGGAGCTGGCTGCCGCAGGTGCCGGCGGACAGCCCGCTCCGGCCCCTGGTGGAGTGGCGGCCGAGTCTGTTCTTCGCCGACGGCGAGGCGCACGCGCACCTGCGACGTGTGATCACGGACAGCTTCGGTCTTCTGGACCCCCATGATGTACGTGTCCTGACGTTCCGCTATGCCGACGCGCTGCTTCAGGAATTCGCTGATACCGGGACGGTCGACCTCGTCCGCCAGTACGCGCAGCAGTTGCCCCTGATGGTCTTCAATGCTCTGTTCGGTATGCCGGACGAGGAGGGCCCGCGGCTTATATGGGCGCTCGGGGCGATGATGGACAGCGATCCGGAGAAACAGGCAGCGGGCGGGAGGTCGTTCGCCGCCTACCTCGAAACCCTCTACGGGACCAAGGCGGCACAGCGCGGCCACGATTTGACCTCCTGGTTCATCGATCATCCCAATGGGCTGAGCCAGGAAGAGGCCGTCCACCAGATCCTCATCACCCTGGGGGCCGGGAACGAGCCACTGGGCAACCTCATCGCCAACACACTCGTCCGCATGCTCAACGACGACCGCTATTTCGGCACCCTGACCACCGGGAGCCTGCCCATCCAGCACGCCATCGATGACGCGCTGTGGCACGACGCGCCGTTGGCCAACTTCAGCATCCACTTCCCCAAGAAGGACGTGACCTTCCACGGCGCTCGCATCCCCGCAGGCTCGCCCGTCATGGTGTCCTACGCCGCCGCCAACACCTGCCCCCACTCGGGCGTGCCGGCGGACGGCTATCGCTCTGGGCAAAAGGCGCACCTGGCCTTTGCTGCAGGGCCCCATGCGTGTCCCGCCCGTGACGTCGCCATGCTGATCGCCACCGCTGCCATCGAGAGGCTGCTGACCTATTTGCCGGACATCGAACTGGACGTTCCCGCCGACAAGTTGACCTACCGCCCTGGGGCTGTGCACCGGACGCTCACCGCGCTCCCGGCCCGGTTCACCCCGCTGACGCCCGACGCCGACGGGGCCACCCCCTGGAGCCGGAGTCCCTTGCGCCCCGAGCGGGGACACGCCATTGGTCCCGACGTCAGGCAGGACTGAGGCGTAGAAGCCGTATCACCTGCCGTCGATCGTCGTGTCGCGGTGGTGCCGCCCGGGAGCCGGTCGGCACCACCGCGACAACCCTAGGAAAAAGACGCGGGTCGTTGACCCGTCCTCTGCAAGAACGGAACCGCGACGACGGTTCGCGAACGAAAGAGGATCAACCGCCGGTGAAACAAACCCTTCCCACGGAACTGCCCGACCTTTCTTCCCTGCGACAGAAGGTGGGCGCGGCTCTGACCGGATTCCTGGACACCAAGGAACGTGCCGCGCCAGGAATCGAGCTGCTCTACCTGACCACCGCCCTGCGCGGACTCCTGACCGGCGGAAAGCGGCTGCGGTCCCTGCTGTGCCTGTACGGATGGCAAGCCGCCGGAGCAACAGGCGACATGACTGCTGCCGTTCGCGCTGCCGCCAGCCTCGAACTTTTCCAAGCCTTTGCCCTGGTACACGACGACGTGATGGATGACAGCGACATCCGCCGCGGCCGGCCGTCCGCCCACCGTGCGCTGGCCACCGCGTATACCGACAGCGGCGGCCCGGGCAGCAGGGCCCAGGCGCACGGTCTGGGCGCGGCCGTCCTCCTCGGAGACCTGGCTTTGGTGTGGTCCGATGAACTCCTGCGCACAGCGGATCTCAGCCCGGGGCGGCTGGCACAGGTGCTGCCCCTGGTGGCCGAAATGCGGAGCGAGGTCATGTACGGCCAGCTCCTGGACTTGCAGACCACCGGCCGCCTTGCCGGCGACGTGGATACGGCACTGCACGTCATTCGATACAAGACGGCTAAATACACCATAGAACGGCCCCTGCACATAGGGGCGGCAGTGGCCGGAGCGACCCCGCCCGTGCTCGATGCCTGCACCGCCTTCGGCATACCGCTAGGAGAAGCGTTTCAGCTGCGGGACGACCTGCTCGGGGTCTTCGGTGACCCCGCCAGGACAGGCAAACCAATACTGGACGACCTGCGCGAGGGCAAGGCCACCGTCCTGATGGCGCTCGCGGTCCAGCGAGCCTCCACGGCCGAACTGAAAACACTGCGCGATCTCGTCGGCCGAAGCGACCTCAACGAGGAACACGCCGCCGCGGTTCGCACGATCCTGAACTCCACCGGTGCCCGGCAGACCGTGGAGGAAATGATCACCACGCGACGGGCAGCCGCCCTCGCCGCCCTGGACAACGCTCCCTTCCCGGGAAGTGCCACAGCCTCCCTGCGCCGGCTCGCCCGGGACGCAACGGCCAGGCAGACATAAGGCACCGCCGCACACCTTCATCAGAACCCGAAGAGGAAGTCGCCCCATGAGCATCAGCACGCCCATCGGCACGTCCTACGCCGAACGAGCCACCAGCCTGGTGGCCGGGGCCGACCAGGACAGATGGGGAAGCGTCGGTCCTTCCCTGTACGAGACGGCCCGTGTCCTGTCGGCGGCGCCGTGGCTGCCCGAGGAGCCACGGCGGATCACGTACCTGCTGGAACAGCAGGCGCCCGACGGCAGTTGGGGGGAGGGACCGCTGCCGTACCGGCTCCTGCCGACACTCAGCGGAGTGGAGGCCGCACTGACTGTCCTGCGAAGGGGCACCACGTCCGCGGAGGTCACCGGTCGGCTCACGGCCGCGGTGAACAAGGGCATCGCCGTACTGCGCGCTCTGCCACCGGTGGGCCCGTGGCCGGACACGGCTGCAGCAGAAATACTCGTACCCAGCCTGGTAGCCAAGATCAACGAAGAGTTGGGCTCCTTGACCACCGGCGAGGACCTGCCCGGTTTCGGTGGTCCCCGGCTGCCGGTTCCGGGCGGCTTTGACGAGGCGGCACCTGCTGGCGTGGCCAGGCGGTACGAGTCGGCGGGCAGCCTGCCCGTCAAGTTTCACCACACGTTCGAAGGCATAGACAGCTACATACCGCCGTCTCTCGTCCCTGACGTCGAAGGCCTGCTGGGCAGCTCGCCGGCCGCCACCGCGGCGCGGGCAACGCGGTCACCTGCCACTACTGCTCAGGCCGTCGCCGACCTCGCAGCAGTGGCGCAGCGCTACGGCGGTCTCTTCCCCGAGGCCGCGCCCCTCCGCGTGGTCGAACGGCTATGGGTCGCCGCCGCGCTGGCGCGCGCCCACCTGCCCGCTGCCGCTCTTCCCACTGTCCGCGGGTGGGCCGAGGAGATCTACGATCCTCAAGGCGTGCGCGGTGCGCCCGGCCTCATGATCGATGCCGACGACACCGCCATGGCGGTGCTGGTTTCCTCGCTCGTCGGCCTGCCGTACGACCCGGCACCGCTGGACCTGTTCCACAACGGCAGCCACTACGACTGCTACATCGGCGAGGACACCGGATCGGTCACCGCGAACGCCCACGCCCTCCAGGCCCTGGTGAGCTACCTGCGGCGCTGCCCGACGGCAGAGCATACATACGGCCCCCGAGCGGCGAAGCTGTGCGACTGGCTGATTGACCAGCAGCAATCCGAAGGACACTGGATTGACAAGTGGCATGCCTCCCCCTACTACGCCACCGCGCGAAGCGTCACCGCGCTCGCACAGTACGGCGGCCACCACGCGTCCAGGGCCGTCCAGGCGGCTGCCGCATGGACCACTGACACTCAGCGCGCCGACGGCTCCTGGGGCGTGTGGGGCAGCACCGTCGAAGAGACCGCATACGCCGTCAAAATACTGCTGAGCGCCGCCACCCCCGCCCCGCAGCCGCAGCGCACTCGGGCCCTGGACCTCGCCGAGACATACCTGCACGCCGCCTCGCGCCCCAGCCACCAGCACCCCGCCCTGTGGCACGACAAGACCCTGTATGCGCCCACCGCAGTGATCGAAGCGGAGGTGCTCGCTGCGCGGGAGTTGCTGCGGACACGTCGCGCAGCCGCATGTACAGAAGCAGATGTGGAAAGGACGGACGCGTGACTCCCGACATAGATGTGGCTGCCGACATAGATGTTCCGCCGACCGCTCCGGGGCGGCTGCCGCTCATCGGACACGTTGTACCCCTGATCAAAGACCGCCTGGAGTTCGTCGAACGCCTGCGCACATACGGGCCGATCGTCCGTATATCGGTCGGCCCCAAGAAGGTGACCGTGGTCAACTCGCATGAGCTGATCCACGAGATGCTCACCGGCAAGTCCGGCTCCTTCTCCAAGGGGTTGCTGGGCGAGAAGCTCAAGCTTTTCGGTCAGTCGGCCCTGCCGGTCGCGGAAGGGGCGCCGCACCTGCGGCGGCGCCGCCTGCTCCAGCCCGCCTTCCACCGTGAGCAGGTCAGCGGGTACGTCAACACGATGCGGGAAACGGTGGAGCCGTCCATCACGGGCTGGCGTGAGGGGGATCTGCTCGACCTGAAGACCGAAATGGGGCTCATGGCCCAGGATGTGGCCATGTCAGTGCTGTGCTCCTTCCGCGCGGAGCAAGAGCGGGCGCGCGCGATCCTCGACGCCGTCGACACGGTCTTCACGGCCGCCATCTGGCGCACCATGGTACCCGTGTCCTCGCTGGAACGGCTGCCCACCCGCAGCAACCGGCGGCTCAAGGCCGCCCGCAGCCTGCTGCGCAGCGAGGTGGCGGACATCATCGCGGAGCGCCGGGCGGACCCCGACGCCCACGACGACCTCGTGACGCTGCTCCTGGAGGCCCGGGACGAAACCGGGGCGCCACTGCCCGACAACGAGATCCTGTCGGAGATCATCGGGCTGCTGGCCGCGGGCTCCGAGACGACGGGAGTCATGCTGGCCTGGCTGTTCCACGAGCTGGGCCGCGACCCCGAGCTGGAGCGCAGGCTGCACGAGGAGGTCGACTCCGTGGTCGGAAAGGGCCCGATCACCGCCGAGCACGTCCCCCAACTCGCCTTCACCCGCAGACTGGTCAGTGAGACCCTGCGCCTGCACCACGCCGGCTGGCTGGTGACCCGGCAGGCCACCGAGCCCGTGCGCCTCGGGGAGGCCAGACTGCCGGCGGGTGAGCAGGTGTTGTGGAGTCCCTACGCGCTGCACCGGGACCCGGTCCTGTACCCCGATCCGCTGCGCTTCGACCCCGACCGCTGGCTGCCGGAACGCCCCCAGCCACCGAGAGGAGCCTTCATCCCCTTCGGGTCAGGAAAACGCATGTGCATCGGCGACGCGTTCGCCTGGACGGAGGCGATCGTCATCACGGCGTTCATCGCGTCCCGCTGGCGGCTGCGGCCCGTTCCCGGCGCCACCGTGGAGCCGATCGGGCTGCTCACCGTGCATCCGTCGGACCCCCGTATGGTCGCCGAAACCAGGCAGCGGGCCGTCGCGGGGACAGCCGCATGAGCCACACCCGCAGCTCGGACGTGCGTACCCTGCCGATGCCCGACCTCCGAGGCTCTTTCCCCGGCCCCTTCGCCACCAGCCCGTATGCCGACGCCATCGAGGAGCAGACCGCCCACTGGCTCCGGACCTTCCCCTTGATCGGTTCACCCGTCGAGGCGAAGGCCCTCTGCAACATCACGGCCCAGGGGGTGGCGCGTGTCCTGCCCACGGCGGACCGGGACGGCGTGTTCCTCTGCGCCGATCTGTTTTTGTGGCTCACCGCGTTCGACGACGTACACGGCGAAGCCGAAGGAGGCCGTGACACCGCCCGTCTGGTCCGCCGCATCAGTCACTGTGTCCGTCTGCTGGCCGGGCACGACGAGCCGGCGGGCGATGACGACGCCTGCATCGCCGCCCTGCGGGACCTCCTGCACCGGTTTTGGGAACGGGCCACGCCCACGCAGTACCTACGGCTCACCGCGCACCTGCGGGACAACCTCTTCGGCATCCTCTGGGAGGCCCATCACCTCGACAGACTCGACCAGGTCACCCTGAGCGACTATTGCGCGATGCGCCCACACACAGTCTTCGTCCGGACCGTCATGGTGACCGCGGAAGTCGCGCTCAGGTACGAACTCACCGAGGATCAGCGAGCCTCGGCAGCAGTGCGGGACCTGGAGAAGGCCGTTGCCGACCTTGCCGGGTGGATCAACGACCTTGCCTCGTACGCGAAGGAGACAGATCGCGGTGGCCAGACTCCTCTGAGCCTGCCAGCGCTGCTGATCCGGCACCGCGGGTGCGACCTCGAAGGGGCGTTTGGCCTGGCCTCCCGCATGTGTGAAGACCAAGCCTCCACCGCACGCCTTCGAATCACCGAACTCACCGTCAATGGCAAGAACGCCCTCGCGGATCACGCTCGCGCCATGGAAGCCGTCGCAGCCTCCTACGTGTGGCACATAGGGCACGCCCGCTACAAGCGTTAGCCACACCCTAGGCACTGAGAAGCCGTCGCCGTTCGGGCCGAGGAACCCGGTGACGGTGCCGGGAAGCCGACACTGCGGTGCAACGGTCACGGTGACTTGCGCCATCTGGCGC
The DNA here is from genome assembly GCF_055563255.1 of Streptomyces sp. NPDC002958. Lineage (NCBI taxonomy): Bacteria > Bacillati > Actinomycetota > Actinomycetes > Kitasatosporales > Streptomycetaceae > Streptomyces > Streptomyces sp. NPDC002958. Next base: position 15,019 of record NZ_JBVHDS010000038.1, read on the forward strand.
GAGCTGGTGACCGCCCACCAAAAAAACCGGCGGCTGCGCCGCTGTACGGGCCAACCGGCAACGCCCCCACCCCAGGGACCTCGCCTGACGGATCCGCGGCCAGCAGCAGCCGACCTCGGTCACGCGTTTCCGGACGACGCCGTGGAGTTTGCCGTCGACGAGTATGCCGAGCGCGGCAAGCGCGTCGTGCGCGCGTTCACGCTGTTCATGGCCGACTGAGGACAGTTGAGCACCATCCCCGACCCGGGATCGGGGATGGTGACCCGAGTACGAGCGTTGGAGAAGTGGATCTCGTCGGCCCATGGTGGTCGACAGCAGAGCGTCGCCCCTTACCCGGCAAGCAGCCCAAGATGCTCACGCCCGCGGAGCGCGAACTTTCTCGACAATCTCGGTGTGCGTGGCCGTGTTGTCAGCCGCGGCAGCCGACGAGGCGGGGCCCCAGGACGCGGCCGGAGAACGCACGGGCGCGCGTTGCCCACCGCGCAGGAGGGTCGGGGACGCCTTTGGCGCCAGGCCCCGGACCGTGCACCCACAGGGCAGGCGGGCCCGGCCCCGCATTGGCTGGCTTGCGGGCTTCTACGCATGTCGGCACCGTCCGGCGCCCCGTGTCGCTCAATCTTCGCTGCCACGAACTCGCGTCCGTCAAGGTTCGATGGCACGCGCGCAGGGTTAGATGTCACCGGGCAGGCCGATACCAGGAGCCGGGTGACCAGCGACGCCCGTGGGACCGGAGCGACGGGCCGGGTCAGCCGGCGACTGTCCTGACCACGCCACTGGGCACCAGCCGATCAGCACCCTGGCGCCGGTGGCGGGCGGGCCGCCAAGTGGTGACGAGGGCTGCGGCGAGGAGGAGTTCGGCGGTGTCGCCGCCGTAGTACATGATCTCCGCGCCGCCTTGGACCTGGTCGATGGGTGCGTGAACGTTGATGAGGAAGCCGCCGTAGATCAGCTGGGAGATCGTGGCATGCGCCGCGACGGCGATCCCGAGGATGACGAGCCGGGTGAGGACGCCGGGCCGGATCGGGGCGAGGTCGGGGCCGGCGATGACCCAGGCGAACAGGCAGCCGGACAAGAGGAAGTGGGCGTGCATCAGCCAGTGCAGTACGGGCTGGTTCATGGTCGCGTTGTACAGCGGGGTGAAGTACAGGAGCGCAAGAGTGCCGGTGCTCAGGACCAGGGCGGTGACGGGGTGGGCGAGCGCTCTGGCCTGGCGGCTGCGCAGAACGCCCATCAGCGCGCGGGCGTGGGCGGCGGGCAGGGTGCGCAGCAGCAGAGTGACCGGCGTGCCGAGCACCAGGGCCAGGGGGGCGTACATACCGATGAGCATGTGCTGGGCCATGTGCCCGCGGAAGTCGCCGTGGGCGAAGGGGGCCAGCGGTGGCAGCAGTGCTCCGGCGAGCAGGGCGCATCCGGTCAGGAAACTCGCCGTCCGCCGGCGTCCCCAGCCCTGGACGGGATTGCGGTGCCGGGCCCGGCCTGCGAGGAGAAGGTAGGCTGCGGCGAGCAGGATGACTGCGGCTGGGGGCAGCAGCGTCTCCCCCAGACCGCTACCTGCGCCGTGGTCGTGCATGTGGTGATGCATGTCGATGTCCATCAGGCGTGCCGGGCGGGCCGCTCGGAGGCGTCGGGGTCGAAGGGCCGGCCGCTGCGCTGGAGCAGGTAGCCGCCGATGAGCAGGAGGAGGCCCAGGAGCAGGAAGCCCATGTCCCACCAGATCTGGTGGGGACCGCCGTGGACGTGGTGGATGCCGAGGAGCTGATGGTCCAGGAGACCCTCGACGATGTTGAACAGGCCCCACCCGACCAGGATCCACCCCCACAGCACGTGGGAGGTCCATACCCGGCGGCGCTGGTGAGTGACCCGGGAGTACAGGATGCCCAGGCCCAGGATGACTGCGACCCAGCAGATGGTGTGGAATGTGCCGTCCCACACGGTGTTCATCTCCAGACCGGAGACCGTGTTCGCGGGGTAGTACTTCACGCCGATGCGGTCGTGGTTGGTGCTGGTGAGCATGTGGTGCCACTGGAGGAGCTGGTGGAGCAGGATGCCATCGACGAGTCCGCCGAGCCCCACCCCCAGCACGATTCCCGGCAACTGGATGCTCCTGGGCAGCGTGCCCTCTCGTGTCTGACCGGTGGTGGTGGCCATCGCCTGTCCCGTCTGATCTGTCCTTCGGATACGTGAGCCTGAACCAATATGTCTTCCCGCCCTGATCCGCCCATCACGAACGGGCGTCCTTTCAGCCGGATGACACCGCCATTCGAGGAACGGCGCGCTCGGGTCGTGCTTGTGGGCGGTGCCGAGCATCCGATCCCGGCCGCGGCCCGTGAGCTTCGCGGGCGCTCCGGCCGAACCCGGGCGGCACCGCCAAGGCCGCGTGCGGCGTTGTCCGCGCTGGAGCCGACCGCGCTCATGCTCTGGCGGACGCCGGCCCTGCGGCAGGCGTCGGCGAATGCCCGGCTCGTGTACTGGGCACCGTGATCGGTGTGCGGCAAGGCTCCGGCGAGGCTGCCGCGCGGCCGATCGGCCGCGGCGAGGCCGATCGGCCGCGGCGAGGCGTCGGGCCGGCTTCGGGAACTGCGAGAAGAACCCCGCGACGTCTTGGCACCGAGCGCGCGCATCGCGCGATTCTGCCGCTCAACCGTCTTTGTGATGGGCGGGGCCGACCGACGGCCGCATGCGCTATAGTTGATCTTGCAAGTTCGCCGCAACTCACGGCGAATGACGCTGCGTTGGTGGTCCAAGGAAAGACGCCCCGCTTCCTGCGGGGAAATGCAGGTGCAAGGCCTGCCCAGCGCTCGCTCACGAATCCCTTTCCCCCGCCGGGGGAAGGGATTCGTCGCGTTCCCCACAGCCGGCCTGCCCGACCGCGCTTTACTCAGGCTGGGTTGAGTGCGTGTGCTCATGCCCGGTGCACCTTGGGCAGCGAGTATCGGTGCAGCGGCGTAGCCGAGAGCGCCGGTTTGATCCAGCTGAGACGATCACGGGGAACCTGTCATGCCCCGACGTATGGTTGTGTCCGTGGCCGCCGGTGTCGTCGTCCTCGGAGGTGCCGGGGCCTTCGCTCTTGCCTACGCCGGGGTGCAGCCTCCCTCTCTGACGCACAGCACTGCCCGCTACGCTGCCCCCGACGGCGACCGCAATGGCTCGTTGACCTTCACCACTGACGTCACGGCGTCCTCTGGCGTCAAAGACGTGAAGGTCCTGGCCTGGCCGGCGAACTCGCCCTTCGCCGAGCAGGGGCTGACCACCAAGGACATGGCCGCCGTGGAGTCGGCCGTCTGCAAGCCCTTCGGTGAGGACACCGTGCGCTGCACCTACGCGGTCACCGTCACCCGCGCCGACACCAAGGCGTGCCCACGCGGTGTCTGGCACATCGCCGTCCTGGCCGGCGCCGAAGACGGCACCACAACACTGGACACCAAGGCGGCCGACTTCACTGGTATGTGACCCAAACGCGCATGTGATCGTGGCAGGTGCGGTTGCCGCGACCACCCGAGCGGCTCATCTCCGCTCGCGCGGAGAGGACGCATCCTTGGCCGGATCAAAAAGGGGACGTGGGCGGCTTTGCATCTGCGCGGTACTGATCCGCGAGTAGCCGGACACCATCACCAGCACCGTCGGGCGGGCGGTCTGCCCGAAGCCCAGCGGGATGTCCGCCGGCGGGAACCACAGATCCGCACTGCACCGGCTCGCCAGGGCTGATACGCCGTCCGCGAGACCGGATCCGCCGGCAGATAGACCGGCCGTAGTTCCCGCAACCCGCCGTTTCGGCACCGACAAGGACCGTTCCCAGCCGATCCGCTGAGCGATCACCGTGGCGGGCATCCGCGAGTATCCGCCAGCAGCTCGCGGATCTCCGGCTCCACCGCGTGCGCGGTCGAGCCCTTCGGCGCCCACCGCTGTTTTGGCGGTCTCGGGCCCAGGCGTGGTCGATGACCTTGACTGGACGGTGTCGTTGAAGCGGACGATGCCGTCCGCCAGCCGCAAACGCCCTGCGGAATGATGTCACGTCCGGGGCATGGAATGTGAGTTGCCGTCGGGGGCGTGGGCACGTCCGGCTTGGAGGACGAGGTCGAGGGTGGCGTCGATGTCGGCGCGGGTGGCGGGGTTGATGGTGCACATGCGCAGGGCGGTGCGTCCCTGGACGCGCGTGGTCAGCAGCATGGCCTGCCCGGGGCGCCGACGGCGCGGCTGACGGCGTGCTGGAACTCGTCGAGCGTGTCGGGGTCGGTGGTGGCGGGCCTGTTAACGGAAGGTAAGGATGCCGAGGCTGGGCCGGGTGACCAGGTCGAACTCCCGGTGGGCGGTGATGCGTGCGGCAGCGTGGTCGGCGAGCTGGAGCCCGTGGTCGACGGCGCGGCGGAACGCGGCGGCGCCGAAGGCTTCAGCGACAGTTTCAGGGCGTGCAGGCCGCGGGACTGCCGGGGGACCGTAGTCGTCGAGGTTGATCTCGTCGCCGTGCGCCTGGGCCGGGTGGATATAGCCGGTGTCGAGGTGGTGGCGTGCCATGCGGAAGGTGTTCTTGAGCAGTTGAGGGTCGCGGACCAGCACGCACCCGGCTTCGCAGGGCTGGAAGAGCCATTTGTGGGGGTCGATGGTGAGGGAGTTGGCCTGGCCTAGTGCGGTGCGCAGGTGACTGCCCCGGGAGGTGAGGGCGACGGCGGCGCCGTGCTCCCGTTTCCGCGAGCGGGCTTACGACCGCTTCTTTTTCCTGCCACGCACCGGAGAGATCCGACTGCGCCCGCACCGGCCGTATTTCCAGTCCGCGAGTGCGAACGACTACGCCAGCGGCATCCAGCGTGATGTGGCCCCATTGAGCCGGTCCTCCCTGCACAACCCGCTGCTGACCCGCCTGCTCCGCGACAGCTTCGTCCGCTTCCCGGTGAAGGACAGCCGACTCGACGAGCCCTGTGACGTTCAGTGCCACCAGTTCCGGATCACCGGCACCTGCGACGAAATCGGTCGGCCGACGCCGGAGGGGCCGCACCGCGACGAGGTCGACTACGGCGCGATCCACCTGATGGGTCGGCTCAACGCCGCATGTGGCGAGTGCCAGGTCTACAGTCCGGGCAAGGCGCTCCTCACCGAGTTCTGTCTGACGGAACAGATGGACACCATGTACTGGGCGGACCAACAGGTCCTGCACGCGGTCCGGCCGATCAGGCCGCAGGACACCGGACACCCCGCGGTGCGCGACGTGCTCATCATGGGCTACAGGCACACCGCGGGCCTGCAACGGTTCGAGCCCGTCTGAGGTGAAGGATCAGTTTGCAGCGCAATCGTCCGGAGCCTGTGGTCCTGCCGCGTTCCGGCAGTGCGGCCCGGTCTGCGGGCGCCGGCCTCCAAGATCCGCTCCGGGTCCGGAGGCCGACGCCAGGCGTGCGGCGGTGCCCCGGCTCAGCCCGGCAACACCATCTCGTCCCGTCCCAGACCGGCGAAGACGCCCGAGACCCGGCGAGCGATGTCCGCCGCTGTCAGACCGACGCGCGCAAGCACCCGACTGCGCTCGGCGTGGTCGAGGAACTCGACGGGGACGCCGAAGTCACGGACTGGGACGTCCACTTCGGCGTCCCGCAGCGACTGCGCGATGGCGGCGCCGACACCCCCGGCCCGTACCCCGTCCTCGACGGTCACCACGAGCCGGTGCTGGCCGGCGATGGTGGGGAGCGCCTCGTTCACCGGCTTGACCCACCGCGGGTCCAGCACGGTGGTGCTGATGCCCTGCTCGGCCAGTCGGTCGGCGATCTCAAGGCACATGGGAGCGAGCGCTCCGACTGAGACGATGAGCACGTCGGCGCCGTCCTCCGCGGAGCCCCTGAGCACGTCCATGTCCCCTACCGTGCCGACGGCGGCCACCTCGGGACCGACCGTACCCTTGGAGTAGCGCACGACCGTGGGTCCGTCCTCCACCTCGACGGCCTCGCGCATCTGGGCCCGCAACTGGTCGGCGTCGCGCGGCGCGGCAATCCGCAGCCCCGGCACCACCTGCAGGACGGCCATGTCCCACATGCCGTTGTGCGAGGCGCCGTCGTCACCGGTGATGCCCGCGCGGTCCAGCATGAAGGTCACCGGGCAGCGATGCAAGGCCACGTCCATCAAGAGCTGGTCGAAGCACCGGTTCATGAACGTCGCGTACACCGCCACCACCGGGTGCAGTCCGGCCGTGGCCAGTCCGGCCGCGGAGGCCACCGCGTGCTGTTCGGCGATACCGACGTCGAAGAACCGGTCAGGGAACTTTTCGGCGAACGGCGCAAGTCCCGTAGAACTCCGCATCGCCGCCGTGATCGCCACGATGTCCTTGCGCTCGGTGCCGAGCCGCACCATTTCCTCGCCAAAGACGGTGGTCCAGTCCTTGCCCGATACGCAGACGGGCTTTCCGGTATCGGGGTCGATCACCTTGACCTGGTGGAAGCGCTCGTCGGACTCCTCGGCGAAACTGTAGCCCCGGCCCTTCTCGGTGATGCAGTGAACGATCACCGGGCCGCCGAAGCCCTGAGCGCGATGCAACGCGTTCTCCACGGCCGCCACGTCGTGGCCATCGATCGGCCCGACGTACTTCAGGCCCAGATCCTCGAACATGCCCTGGGGCGCGATGAAGTCCTTGAGGCCCTTCTTCGCCCCGTGCAGCGCGTCGTAGACCGAGCGGCCGACGAACGGCGTGCGGTCGAGTACGTTCTTGGTGCGCTCCAGGAACTGCTCGTAACCGTCCGTCGTGCGAAGGACGGCCAGATGGGTGGCGAGTCCGCCGATGGTGGGATTGTACGAGTGGCCATTGTCGTTGACCACGATGACCAGGGGGAGTGTCTTGTCGGCGGCGATGTTGTTCAGCGCTTCCCACGTCATGCCCCCGGTCAGCGCCCCGTCACCGACGACCGCGACCACGGAGCGGTCGCGCCGGCCGGCCAGCCGGTCGGCTTTCGCGATGCCGTCGGCCCAGCTGAGCGCCGCGGAGGCATGCTGGTTCTCGACGATGTCGTGCGGTGACTCGGCGCGGCTCGGATACCCCGAGAGGCCACCTTCCTTGCGCAGCTTGGAAAAGTCGTGGCGGCCGGTCAGCAGCTTGTGGACGTAAGTCTGGTGGCCGACGTCGAAAACGATGCGGTCCTTGGGAGAGTCGAAGACCCGGTGCAGCGCGATGGTCAGCTCTACCACACCCAGGTTCGGCCCCAGGTGCCCTCCCGTACGGGAAACAGCGTTGATGAGGAACTCGCGGATTTCCGCGGCCAGTCTGTCCAGCTCACCGGCGTCGAGCTTCTTCAGGTCCTGCGGCCCGCGGATCGACTCCAGAACGCCCATACGTCATTCTCCTTCGGCGCTGCTGATAGGGAGGGTTTCACTTCGGTGCATGCACAGGATCCGCAGCTTCTCGGCCGTCGGATCCAATGAGCAGTTCACATCGTCATGGCCGATTGGCAACGGTTCATCTCCAAGGCGGAACGCGCAGTCGATGGTGGTCCCGGTACCGAAGCGGCGAGGTGCCGCCCCAGGGAAGCGAACACGGGTTCATCTGTCGAATCGCTGGATGCGAGAACCCGGCCGCGGCACTGGGTGTCAGACTTCGTCATGCCCTCTCAGAGAGCCGGAGCGGCGGACCGCGAGGAGCGGCAACAGCCCATATGCTTTGCCATCCAGCAACCACCTCCTCGTGCATGCGGAGGTGGCAGGCTATCAATTCTTCCGGATGCGCGCCGCACTGACGGGTGGGGGCAGTGGCCGCCGGGCCTGCCGCTGTCGGGATGGCGAAAACCGTGGCACTCGTACCTTCGAAAAGCGTCTGGACCAGGCGCTGGAAGCGGCGCAGCACCCCGGCACCCGGCCGTGCCCTGTAAGGCGGAACACGTGATCCGTGGAGCCGACCCATGCGTTTCGGATCGTTCCTCGGGCAGCGCGGAATTCAGCAGACGCCGCACGAGCTGTCGTTCGCGGCCTTGTTCTTGGCCGGTGACAGGAGCGCCGGAATCGGTGAGCGGCTGAAGGCAGGTGATGTGCCGCCCAAGATGAGGGCGGACGTACGCGGTGTGCCCTCGGGCGCTGTCAGCTTTTACACCGAACAAGGAAGGGCGCCCGCGCGTCATTGCCCGGCTCGGGATCAGGTGCCGTGGAGTGGCATATCAGCACGGCAGAGTCGGTGTTCGTCCGTGTCGAGGTACACCATCCGGACGGACACATGGCGGCGCTCAGCAACCCGATCACCCTGACCTGAACGAGCAACGCTGTCAGGCAAATGAAGTGGAAGATGAGTCCCGCCCGGTCAGCCGGCTGCCGATCGCACCGGTTGTGTGAGGTTCCGCCACAAGAAGGTATGCACCAGGGCCTTGTTGTGGGCGGACTGTTCGTTGTCGCTGGCGCCCTCGTGGCCACCACCGGTGTTCTCGTGGAGCAGGACTGAATGACCGAGCTCGCGCAGACGTGCGGTCGCTTTGCGGGCATGGCCAGGGTGGACGCGGTCGTCACGGGTGGAGGTCATCAGAAGAACCGGCGGGTAGACCTGGTCCGCGGTGAGCTGGTGGTAGGGGGAGAGCGCACGAAGGTGGGGGCGATCGGCTTCAGTATCCGGGTTGCCGTACTCGGCGGCCCAGGACGCGCCGGCGAGGAGCTTGTGAAAGCGAAGCATGTCCAGCAGCGGTACCTGAGCGACGATCGCGCCGAACAGGTGCGGGTAACGGGTGATCATCGCGCCCATGAGCAGGCCACCGTTGCTTCCCCCTGCCGCGCCCAGCATGGCCGGGGTGGTGATGCCCCGCGCGACGAGGTTTGCGGCGACGGCCGCGAAGTCCTCGAAGGCTCGCGGCCGGTCCGCGCCGAGTGCGGCCTGGTGCCAGGCCGGCCCGTACTCGCCCCCACCTCGGATGTTCGCGATCACGTAGGTGCCGCCGCGCTCCAGCCACGCCCGGCCCGTCACCGCGTCGTAGGAAGGGATGAGCGAGACCTCGAAGCCGCCGTAGCCGTAGAGCAGGGTGGGGCCCGGGCCGGGCCCGTCGGAATGGCCGGGGCCGATCACGAAGTATGGCACCCTTGTCCCGTCCCGGGAGGTCGCGAAGTACTGCTCCACCGCAAGACCAGCCGTGTCGAAGCGGGCCGGAGCCTGCTTGAGGATCTCCGAGTCGGCGCCGATCTGCCCGTGGTGGAGGGTGGACGGCTGCAAGAACCCCGACACGTCCAGGAAGTACTCGTCGGAGATGTCCGGGTCCGTGCCCGTAACCGTGACGGCGGACAGCGCTGGGACGTCCGTGAGCGGCTTGCGTGCCCACCCGCCTCCGGAGGTGGGGGTGAGGACCTCGATGCGGGTGCTGACGTCGCGCAACGTCTCCAGGATGAGGTGGTGGCGGGTCCAGGAGTGCCCGGCCAGAGCCGTTCGCTCATCCGGGGTGAACAGCACCTCTGCGGTGCGGTCACCCGCCAGGAAGGCGTCGAAGTCGAACGCCAGTAGGGAGCCCGCCCGCTGTCCGAGCCAGTCGGACTTCAAGGTGACGATCAGATGCCGGCGATGGGTATAGGCACTGGCGTCGTCGGGAACTTCGATCTTGACGAGCGTGGCGTCCGGGTTCAGGAGGTACATCTCGCTGCGGAAGAAGTCCAGCCACCGGAAGACGAAGTCCCGTTCGAAACCGGGTGTGGTGTCGTGCCGGCCCCAAGCTGCCACATCTCCTGTCTCGGCCTCGAAGACCAGGTCGGCTTCTTCCAGCGGGGTGCCGCGTCGCCACCTGCGGACCGTACGCGGATAGCCGGCGTCGGTCAGTGAGCCCGGCCCGAAGTCCGTGCCGATGAAGACGGTGTCGGCGTCGATCCACCCGATCTGCGTCTTTGCCTCCCTCACCTGGAACCCGCCATCGACGAAAGTCCGGTTGGCGAGGTCGAACTCGCGAACCACAACGGCGTCACCACCGTCGCGCGACAGACACACCAGTGCCCGGTCATAATCGGGATGGCGCACCCGCGCACCCGCCCACACCCACTTCTCGCCCTCCGCCGCGACGAGCGCGTCGACGTCGAGAAGGACCTCCCACTCAGGAGAATTTTTGCGGTACTGCTCCAACGTCGTACGCCGCCACACACCACGCACGTGCCCGGCGTCCCGCCAGAAATTGTAAAGGAACACTCCGCGACGGACGGTGTAGGGGATGCGGTCCGAAGCGTCCAACACCTCCCGCAGGCGCTCCTTCAGGGAAGCGAACCCGCCGTCGGCGGCCAGCACCGCCTCCGTCTCGGCGTTCCGCTCGGCCACCCACTCGAGCGCGGCCTCGCCCTCGATGTCTTCCAGCCACAGGTACGGGTCTTCATCAGTCACAAGCCGAATTGTGCAGGCATGGAACGCGCGCCGATACCACATCCGCTCATTGCCGCCCCACCTGCTACTGGCGTGCTGCCTCACAACCAGCCGCGGCGGGCCGCGATCACTCCGGCCTGGAAGCGATTGGCGCCTCCGAGGAGGTCGTGCAGGCGGCTGATGCGGCGGCGCATGGTGCGGACGGGCCAGCCGAGCCGGCGCGGGCTATCGCCTCGTCCTTGAGGCCGCTGACCAGGAGGGTGAGGACGAGTCGGTCCTCCTCGTCGAGGGGGTGTTCGGATGGGTGCGTTGAGGGGCAGGGCCTGCTTCCAGCACATTTCCCAGTAGCCGGTGAGGGCATCGAGCAGGGTGGACGGGCGGATCACCGCGGCGCGGACGTCGTTGAGGTCGAGGGAGAGCGGCATCAGGGCGAGATTGCGGTCGGCGATGGCGATTTTGATGCCCAGGCCGGACCGGACGCGGGCCTGTTCGCCGTGCCGGACCAGCTCGCGGATGTCATCGAAGACGCCCTACGCAGTGCCGTAGCCGCCCGGCTCAGTTCCGGCCCCATCGACTCTGCGTGGTGGCGGGCGTCGGCGCCCCATGACTGCATCGACCTCTCCTCCCCGCGCGACGCCGCCACCATCGCTGCGTTCCTGCGTACCCGGGTCTACAGGCCCGAGAGCCTGGTGTGACTGAAGGGATACCAGACTCTCCCCCGCTGGCGCGCCGAGAACGAGATCAGCGGCCTGTACGCCGTCCCCTACGACATCGAGACGACGGTGGGCGTATCTAAGGATTTCCCGCTGGGCAGGTGGGTGCACCAGCAGAGGAAAGCGCTGCGGGCGGGCGAGGTAGAGGAGCGGCGCAAGACCCTGCTGGACGCGCCGGAGGCCGGGATGGTGTGGGAGCCCGGCGAAGAAGCCTGGCAGAACAAGCTCGCCGCTCTGCGCTCGTACCGGCGCGCCACCGGGCACCTCGTCCCACGCCGGGACGCCGTCTGGGGCGAAGGCGAGGCGCTCGTACCCCCGTTGGGCAGCACCTGGCCAGCCTCCGCTGCAAGGGCGGCCTCGGCAAGAACCCGGAACGCGCGGAGACGCGGGCCGCGCAACTGACGACCACCGCCCCGGACCGGGACTGCCCGTGGCTGCTGGACTGGCGACGGCGGGGTGCAGGACAGTTGCAGGTGGGTGAGGTAACCGTAGGGGCCGTTGTCGGCCGGTCCCAGGGCCAGGGCGTGGGTAGTGGTGCGCCGGATGTGGAGGGTCAGCGGGGGCCGGTGACACAGCGGCGGATGACAGGAGTGTCCGCTCGGGGGCTGTGCCAAGGTGCTCGGTCACCGCTCGCGCGGCCTGGGCGAGGGACCCTTTCGCAGTGCTGGTCGGTGCGCGGTTCGTGGCTTCCCAGCCGGTTGCCTGCCGCCAGTTGAGCCCACGGCGAACGACAGGGCCGGGACAGGGAAAGCACATACCTCGTATCCAGCCTGCGGCAACGCACCACGCACGCGCATGCCTGAAAACGTCGAAGCCGGCACAGACTCCTATCGCCTCGCCAACACCCGAGCGCGAGCCGAAGTCCCCGCCAAGACCAGCTGAAATGCTGTGAAAGAATTGCTCTTGCCCCCACGGATAGCGGGTCAGCGCGGAATTTTCTGTGTCACCCGTGCGGGGCATCAAGGCCAAATAGGCTGCCCTGGCACACCGAGCAACTGAAGGCGGACGGCAGGGAGAGCACATGGAACTGACAGAGCGTGAGCTGACCGATCCGTGGGAAGGCGTTCTGATTACTCCCGCCGTCGGCACTGACGTCGGCGTTCTGGTCCTGGCGGGCTCAAGCGGACGCATCGAACGTGAGAGAGCGCGCATCCTTGCCGCGCAGGGCATTACGACCTTGGCAATCCGCTGGTTCGGCGGGCCCCAACGGTTGAAAAATCAACGCCAACTCCGATGCTCAAAGGAGGCAGAGTCATGGTGAGCGTTCTCAAGCGCCGCGGCGCCACAGCCCTCGCAACTGCTCTGCCGGCCGCAGGAACCATCGCCAGCCCGACCGCAGCGGAGGCGGCGACCACGCCGGCGTCCGGCACAGCGGCACCGCACCCGGTAGTTGAACCGCCCCGGGTTCGGTAGAGATCTCAGATTGTGGTTGTGACCTGGGGTTTCGTTGATTCCATGTAGTAGTTGGCTTCGTACTCGACGGGC
>NZ_JBVHDS010000039.1:0-25713 GCF_055563255.1 Streptomyces sp. NPDC002958
CCGCATCACCAGGACGAACACGACGGCCTCAGCCTGCCTGGAACACGAAGCAACCACGACTGACCAGCAGAAACTCGCACATCAGATTCGGAAAATAGACACCTTCTGAGGCTGCCCTCGGGGCAAGGGTCCCGGGCTCCGAGGCTCAGGTGCCGGGGGAGCGGAAGGTGACTTGCCGACGGGCGGCCTCGTCGATCTCGTCGAGGGTGAGGAGAGGGGTGGCTCGGGTGTGGAGGGCTCCGCTGGCCTTAACAGTAAGGCTAACGGCGGCCATGGAGACCGGGTCGGGGAAGTCGACGATAAGCACGATGTCGTCCTCCCCAAAGGCGAAGTACATGGCCTCGACCTGCCCGCCGAGGTCGGTGACGACATGGTCGACGGCGGCGCGACGGCCACTCGCGCCTTCCTTGAGCAGACCCTTGGTGCCCTCGGGTGTGTAGGTGGCCTGGATGAGGAACTTCGGCATAGGGATGCTTCCTGCCATCGTTTTTCCTGGTGTGGAATGGCCTTCCCGCTGTCACATCGGCCGCTACGCACGGAACGGCTGGATTCACTCGTTAGCACCTGAACTTTTTCTGCTGACCGCACATCATGACTTGCAGCGGTGGCCTTGTCTGCTGATTGGCGGGGTGTCAACCGACGGTCAGTCAAGCCACCCCAAAGCCGTGCCCGAAGGACTGCACGAAGCACGCGAGCGCCTGCCAGCAGCGCAGGGAGGGCGGTCTCGTCTTCATCCGGCCCAAGACCAAAAGAGCCGGAACGCCGTTCCGATCCCGCCCGTCTTCCTCCCGTTCCTACGCGACCACCGGGTCCAGCAGGATGAGATGCGGGCCGCAGCCGACGACCTGCCGCAGGAGCACAAGGTCGTCTTCTCGCGCCCGTACGGCCGACCGCTCGGCCCACGCGCCGACTACGAGGAGTTCAAGGAGCTGCTCGCCGAGGCCGGGATCGACGACCGCCGCCTGTACGACGGAAGCCGCCACACTGCCGGCACGATCCTGAACGAACTCGGGGTGGACATGCCGACGATCACGGAGATCCTGCGGCACACCCAGATCAGCCAGACCCGGCGGTACGTGAAGGGCAGATCGCACCTGTCGAAGGACGCGATGCGGCGCATGGGCGAGTTCTTCGTACCCGTACGCCGCCAGAGGCCCCGCCGCTAGAAGTGAGACCACGGACACCCGCGCGGCCCGCTCCCGGCGCCGCCGCCGCGTCCGCTGAACAGAAGAAGCCCAGGTCAGACACCGTCTGACCTGGGCTTCCGCTGAGCCCCCTGTCGGATTCGAACCGACGACCTACGCATTACAAGTGCGTTGCTCTGGCCAGCTGAGCTAAGGAGGCGTGCCGGAGCAGTGTAACCAACATCGCTCCCTGCGCGGTTCCAAAATTTCGCGCCCCTCGAACTACTGACAGATTCCAACTGTCCAGGTACCGTCGCTGAGGATTCACGCAAGTGGACCAGACCACTCCCTTACTCGGATCGTCCGGCACGTTCCTGCCGGTGGAGGAGAAGATTCAGCATGGCCAGTGTCACGTTCGACAAGGCGTCCCGCGTCTATCCCGGCTCCACGAAGCCGGCCGTGGACCAGCTCGAAATCGACATCGCGGACGGTGAGTTCCTCGTCCTCGTCGGTCCTTCCGGTTGTGGCAAGTCGACCTCCCTGCGCATGCTCGCGGGTCTCGAGGACGTCAACGGCGGCGCGATCCGCATCGGTGACCGCGACGTCACGCACCTGCCTCCGAAGGACCGGGACATCGCCATGGTGTTCCAGAACTACGCCCTGTACCCGCACATGACCGTCGCGGACAACATGGGCTTCGCGCTCAAGATCGCCGGTGTCAACAAGACCGCGATCCGGGCGAAGGTCGAAGAGGCCGCCAAGATGCTGGACCTCACCGAGTACCTGGACCGCAAGCCGAAGGCGCTCTCCGGTGGTCAGCGTCAGCGTGTCGCGATGGGTCGCGCCATCGTGCGTGAGCCGCAGGTCTTCCTCATGGACGAGCCGCTGTCGAACCTCGACGCCAAGCTCCGTGTCTCCACCCGTACGCAGATCGCCTCGCTCCAGCGCCGTCTGGGCATCACGACCGTGTACGTCACGCACGACCAGGTCGAGGCCCTGACCATGGGTGACCGTGTCGCGGTCCTCAAGGACGGTCTGCTCCAGCAGGTCGACTCGCCGCGCAACATGTACGACAAGCCGGCGAACCTCTTCGTGGCCGGCTTCATCGGCTCCCCGGCCATGAACCTGATCGAGGTCCCGATCACCGACGGCGGCGTGAAGTTCGGCAACAGCGTCGTCCCGGTCTCGCGCGAGGCGCTCTCCGCCGCCGCGGACAAGGGCGACACGACCGTCACGGTCGGCATCCGTCCCGAGCACTTCGACATCGTCGAGCACGGTGGCGCCGCCGCGAAGTCCCTCTCGAAGGACAGCGCCGACGCCCCGGCCGGCCTGGCCGTCTCGGTCAACGTCGTCGAGGAGCTCGGCGCCGACGGCTTCGTCTACGGCTCCGCGCGAGTCGGCGGCGAGGACAAGGACCTGGTCGTCCGTGTCGGTGGCCGCGCCGTCCCGGAGAAGGGCACCGAGCTGCACGTCGTTCCGCGCCCGGACGAGCTGCACGTCTTCTCGACCTCGACGGGTGCGCGCCTCACCGACTGACGCCCCGCACACCCGCACCACAGCGGCCCCGCACGTTCTTCGTGCGGGGCCGCTCGCGCGCCCTGGGGCGTGTCGGGGTTTGGATCCGTACGGTGCCGGATTCCCCGTCACACCGGTCATTTCGGCACGGTCCGTCAACGCGGGATTCGAAAAGCACACTCGAACCATCCCCCTCAAGAGTGACGAAATGTCGCCAAATCATCACCGACCGCTACGCTCGCTGCGTGACCCACACCGCTCGCCGTATCGGCCGAACTCTCGCTCTCGTACTGCCCGTCGTGATGGTCCTCTCCGGGACTCTCGCCGTCACCAGCGTGCCGTGGGCAGCGCACAATTCCGAGTCGCAGATCCTGACCGCCTCGGCTCAGACCGTTTCGAAGCCTGCCAAGGCGCGCACCCCGCAGGACGTCCTCCGTGACCGGCTGCTCGTGGAGCTTCGGCAGAAGGACCCCGGTGTCGCACTGACGGACCTGCAGCGTTCCGTCGAGACCCGTCCCTCGCTCGCCCGGCACTGCATGTCGATCGCGAAGGCGCTGGGCCGTGCGGCGGTCGAGCAGTACGGTCCGACGCGCGCCCACCGGTTCTCGCGTCCCGTCTGCGACACGTCGTTCGCCTCGGGCGTCGCACAGTTCAGCTGACCCCCCGGTCCGGGCACCGCATATCGTGCCTGGCATGCATACGTATCCGACGCAGGCCGTGGTCCTGGCGGGTGGCCAGGGCTCACGGCTGCGCCCGTACACCGATGACCGCCCCAAGCCGATGGTCGAGATCCCGGGCACCGGGACTCCGATCATCGGCCATCAGCTTTCCTGGCTGGCCGCCGAGGGCGTGACCGACGCCGTGGTCTCGTGCGGTCATCTGGCCGAGGTGCTGCAGGAGTGGCTGGACTCGGCGGTGCTGCCGCTGCGCGTGACGACCGTCGTGGAGTCCGAGCCCCTGGGCCGCGGCGGCGGGCTGAAGTACGCCGCCGCCCGGCTGCCCGATCCGGACCAGCCCTGGTATGCCACCAACGGCGACATCTGGACACGCTTCTCCCTGCGCGAGATGGCCGCGTTCCACGCCGAGCGCGATGCGACCGCCACACTGGCCCTGGCCCGTCCCCGTATCCCGTGGGGTGCCGTGGAGACGGACGCGTTCGGGCACATCACCGACTTCATCGAGTCGCCGCCGTCGCCGTATCTGATCAACGCCGGTGTGTACGTCTTCTCGCCGACGTTCACCACACTGCTGCCCGACCGGGGCGACCACGAGCGGACGACGTTCCCGCGGCTGGCCCGTGAGCGCAGGCTGGCCGGGTATCCGCTGCCGCACGGGGCGTACTGGCGGGCCATCGACACAGCGAAGGACCTGACCGAGGCCGCCAAGGAACTCGACGGGCGGTAGCAGAAGAGGGCAGTGGCAGAAGGACGGCGGAGTACGCGGAGGGGCGGTCACCGGAACGAACCGGTGACCGCCCCTCCGCGTACCCGTCATGTGCCGGCCGGCGGCTCAGCCGAGCAGGCCGCCGATGGGGTTCTGTCCGCCGCCGGAGGTTCCGCCGGCGGAGCCGCCGCTGTCCGAGCCACCGCCGGTGGAGCCGCCGCCGGTGCCGGTCGAACCGGCGGAGCTCGGGCCGGAGCTGCTGGACGGGGGCTGCTGCGGGGTCGTTTGCTGCGGGGGCTGCTGGACGGTGCCCTGGGTCTGGCTGGGCTGTCCGGCACCGGACGCCGCCTGGCCGGACTCGCGGACGGAACCCGCGGCGGGCGTGGACGCCGTGGCGGAGGGGGTGGTGGAGGCGCTGCTGCGGGAGGGCGAGGGGCGCCGCCCGTCGGGCGTGTGGGAAGCCCGGCCGCTGCGGGACTCCTGCGGGAGCGGGGAGCCGGGCAGCTGGTTGGTCGGGTTGCCGTTCGGTCCGGGCACGGTGACGACCTCGGTGGAGCGGACCGCGCCGCCGAGCATGGAGCCCACGAGAAGGGTCAGGCCGACGACGACGGCGGCGACAACGGCGCCCCGGCGCAGCACCCGGCGGCGGAGGTCCCAGATCGCCGAGCGCGGGCCGAGCCTGCGCCAGGCCTCACCGGCGAGCCGTCCGTCGACGGAGTAGACGGGGGCGCCCGCGATGATCAGCGGGCTCCAGGCGGCGAGGTAGATGATGTCGGGCGTGTCGTAGACGGCGACGGTGCGCCAGCTGACGGTGACCAGCAGGGCGGCGGAGAGAAGGGCCCCGACAAAGGCTGCTACGCGCTGCCAGAGACCGAGGACCGTGAGGACGCCGACGACGACCTGGAGGAAGGCGACGCTGAGTCCGGCGCCGACCGGGTGGGAGAGCGCGAAGTCGCGCAGAGGCTCGGCCAGCCCCCAGGGGTGCAGCGAGGTCAGCCACTTGACCATGGAACCGCGCTCGCCGCCGTCGAAGTAGACGGGGTCGCACAGCTTGCCCATGCCGGCGTAGATGGAGATGAAACCGAGGAAGACACGCATGGGCAGCAGCACGACGCCGAGGTTCATGCGGTGCCCCGGGTAGTACGCGTGCCGGACGGAGTCGTTGCCGTGGCGCCGTCCCCGGGCCTCGGTGAAGTCGTCGTACCCGTCATCGTCCTCGTCGTACGTCTCCTGGCCGTACGGCCCGGTGTCGACGGGGTCGTAGGCTCCGACCGCCTGGCGCATGGGCGGCAGAAGGGGTCCGCTGCCGTGGCGGCCCGGCTGGTGGGGCGCGGTGATGACGGGGTTGGGCTGGGTCTCTTCGAGGCGCTCGATGACCTGGGTGCCGCCTGCGCCGAGCGCACCGTCGAACTCGTGGCCGGTGTGGGCGGCGTAGGGGTCGTAGGAGTCGTATGAGTCGTATGGAGTGGTCGGGCGGCCCGCGGTGGAGTTCCGTACGGCCTGGAAAAGTCCGGTGGCGCCGGGGTCGCCCGGGGCGGACCTGCCGCTCCACACGACGGGCGAGCGCCTGCCGCGCACCGCTCGGCCGCCGCCGCTCATGGCGGGGATCCTGGGCACGCCGGCAGGGGCCAGACCGCGCAACCGCGGGCGCTGGCCGGGGGCGAGCTGCACCCGGAAGCTGGCGTGGTTGACGATGACCTGCGCAGGGTCGCAGTCCACCTTGGTCATGCTCAGGGCGGGTTGTTCGTCGAACCGAGGCGTTCTGGTGTCCACACTCATCTAACCGAGTGATGTGTGTTTAGGACACTGCCTTGACGGGCCCGATGTGTCCGAGGCCCGTCAACAGTCTGTAGCAAGTATGCCGGGCCAATGCGCCAGGCCCGATGTGCCGTGTCGATGTGCCGGGCCGGTGCGCCCATCTATCTCTGCGTCGCCCGCTGCATGTGCGGTGTTTCTGCGCGGTGTTTCCTGCGGCGGGGCGGGGGACGCTCTCTTTCTCTTTCAGCTTGCGTATACAGCAGCTCGGCTCGGGTGTCCAGTAGCCAACCGCGACGCAGCCATCAATTTAAGCGATCTTTAAGAAAGATCTCACCCGCGACCAAGCGACGGATCATTTTGGCCTCATAAATGGGGCGTAAACAGGTATTTCCACATGCCATGGCCCGAGGAGGGTACGAACCCGATGCCGCTGCAAGATCCACGGGTACGGGCGGCCGGTCGTCGCGCCCGCCGGACGCTGCGCGCCCTGAAGACCCTGGGCGCGCCGCTTGCCGGGAAGCCGGTTCGCGCCCGCCCCGCGCCCAAGGGCGAGCGGCTGGTGCCGGATCCGGTGTTCGTCATCTCTTCCGTGCGTTCGGGGTCGACCCTGCTGCGGGTACTGCTGAACAGCCACCCGGCGATCCGGGCCCCGCACGAGATGCATCTGCGGACCCTCAAGGTCAGCCAGACCAAGCCGTACACGAAGAACGCGATGAGCAAACTCGGCCTTGACCAGGCAGAACTGGAGCATCTGCTGTGGGACCGGATACTCCATCGCGAGCTGGTGCACAGCGGCAAGGAAGTGATTGTCGACAAGACTCCGGGCAACGCGCTGATCTGGCGCCGGCTGCACGAGGCCTGGCCTGAAGCCCGGTACATCTTCCTGCTGCGCCACCCCGCGTCCATGGTCAGTTCGTTGATCAACAACCGCCCCGACCGCGATTTGACGAAGACCGTCGACGAGGTGAAGACGTACGTGGACGCCGTCGAGGAGGCGCGCAACTCGCTCCCGGGGCTCACGGTCCGGTACGAGAGCCTCACCGAGGATCCGACCGCCACCACCCGGGAAATCTGTGCGTTCATCGGGGTGGAGTGGACTCCCGACATGCTGAATTACGGGAAACAGGACCACGGCCCCTTTCAGGCATTCATCGGTGACTGGAGCGACAACATCAAATCCGGAAAAATTCAACGGGCCCGGGATTCCCCGAAGCCGGAGGAAGTGCCGGAGCAGTTGCGCACGGTCTCCCGTGCCTGGGGGTACCCGTGCTGAGCGCCGACCGTAATCCGTGCGGTGGGGCCACCGTGTGGTTGACCGGACTGCCCAGTGCGGGGAAGACGACCATCGCCCGCGCCCTTGAGCGGCGGCTGCACGAGGAGAACCGGCGGGTGGAGGTGCTGGACGGGGACGAGATCCGCGCGTTCCTCTCCGAGGGTCTCGGTTTTTCGCGGGAGGACCGGAACACCAATGTCCAGCGGATCGGTCTGGTCGCCGAGGTCCTGTCGCGCAACGGCATCGTCGCGGTCGTGCCGGTCATCGCCCCGTACGCGGACAGCAGGGCGGCGGTGCGTGCGCGCCACGCCAGGAGCAGCACCCCGTATCTGGAGGTGCATGTCGCGACGCCGGTCGAGGTGTGTTCCGTACGGGATGTGAAGGGGCTGTACGCGAGGCAGGCGGCCGGCGAGATCAGTGGTCTGACCGGGGTCGACGATCCGTACGAGGCGCCCGAGGCGCCGGATCTGCGGATCGATTCGCATCTGCAGACCGTGGAGGAGTCCGCAGCTGCTGTGCATGCGCTGCTCAGGGAAAGGAGGCCGGCATGACAGCGGTCGGTATGACAGCGGTCGGTACGGCGCGGGGTGATGCCCCGGTGCGGGGTCACCTGGACGCGCTGGAGTCGGAGGCAGTCCATATCTTCCGTGAGGTGGCGGGTGAGTTCGAGCGTCCGGTGATTCTTTTCTCCGGTGGCAAGGATTCGATCGTGATGCTGCACCTGGCGCTGAAGGCGTTCGCGCCGGCGCGGGTGCCGTTCTCGCTGCTGCACGTCGATACGGGGCACAACTTCCCCGAGGTTCTCGCGTACCGCGACCGGACGGTGGAAGAGCACGGGCTGCGGCTGCTGGTGGCATCCGTGCAGGAGTACATCGATACGGGACGGCTCCGTGAGCGGCCGGACGGGACACGCAATCCTCTGCAGACGGTGCCGCTGACGGAGGCGATCCAGGACCGTCGCTTCGACGCCGTGTTCGGCGGTGGCCGACGCGACGAAGAGAAGGCACGGGCGAAGGAGCGGGTCTTCTCGGTACGCGACGAGTTCTCGCAGTGGGATCCGCGCCGCCAGCGCCCCGAGCTGTGGCAGCTCTACAACGGCCGTCACGCGCCGGGTGAGCATGTGCGGATCTTTCCGCTGTCCAACTGGACCGAGCTGGATGTGTGGCAGTACATCGAGCGGGAGCGGATCGAGCTCCCCGGTATCTACTTCGCGCACGAGCGCGAGGTCTTCAACCGCGCGGGGATGTGGCTGACCCCGGGCGCATGGGGCGGTCCGAAGGCCGGTGAGCGGGTCGAGACCCGGCGGGTGCGATACCGCACGGTCGGCGACATGTCCTGCACCGGTGCCGTCGACTCCGACGCCACCACGCTGGCGGACGTGATCACCGAGATCGCCGCCTCGCGGCTCACCGAGCGGGGTGCCACCCGCGCCGACGACAAGATGTCCGAGGCCGCCATGGAAGACCGCAAGCGCGAGGGATATTTCTGATGACCAGCACGACCTCCGCGTCCTCCACGACTGCTGCGACCGCTGCGACTGCTACGGCGGCTGCTGCGGCTGCTAGGGCTGCTGCTGCCACTGCTGATGGGGCTACGGCTGCGGCGAGCGACGCGACCGCCTTGACCGCCATGCCCGTCGGCACGCTCCGTCTCGCCACCGCCGGGTCGGTCGACGACGGCAAGTCCACCCTGGTGGGACGGCTCCTGCACGACTCCAAGTCTGTCCTCACCGATCAGCTCGAAGCCGTGGAACGTGTGTCCCGGGGCCGTGGTCAGCAAATCCCTGACCTGGCGTTGCTGACCGACGGGCTGCGGGCCGAGCGGGAGCAGGGCATCACCATCGATGTCGCGTACCGCTACTTCGCCACCCCGCGTCGCCGCTTCATCCTCGCCGACACCCCCGGCCATGTGCAGTACACCCGCAACATGGTCACCGGCGCTTCCACCGCCGACCTCACCGTCATCCTCGTCGATGCCCGCAACGGTGTCGTCGAGCAGACCCGCCGCCATGCCGCGATCGCCGCGCTCCTGCGTGTCCCCCACGTCGTCCTGGCCGTCAACAAGATGGACCTGGTCGACTGGTCGGAGAGGGACTTCGCCCGCATCACCGACGACTTCGCGCGCCACGCCCATGACCTGGGTCCGGCCCGCCGGTTGCCGTTCACCGCCATTCCGGTCTCCGCGCTCACCGGGGACAACATCGTGGAACCGTCCGCCCACATGGACTGGTACGACGGGCCGACGCTGCTGGATCATCTGGAGACCGTGCGGATCACCGACGACGCACTCGCTTCCGGACCGGCCCGCCTTCCCGTCCAGTACGTGATCCGTCACGGCGAATCGCGGTTGTACGCAGGCCGGCTGGAGTCCGGCGTGCTGCGTACCGGAGACCCGGTCGTCGTCCTGCCGTCGGGCCGTACGTCGACGGTCGCCGCCCTCGACAGGCTCGGCGTCGCTGTCCCGGCCGCGTACGCCTCGGACTCCGTCACCGTCCGCCTCGCCGACGAACTCGACGTGTCGAGGGGGGACTTGATCGCCCCTGCGGCCGAGGCTCCGGCACTGACCCGGGAGGTGTCCGCGGACGTCTGTCACCTCCACGACCGGCCTCTGCGCATCGGCGACCGGGTTCTCCTCAAGCACACCACCCGTACGGTCAAGGCCGTCGTCAAGGACATCGAGGACGCCCCCGACGGGCTCGGCGCCAACGACATCGGCCGCGTCCACATCCGTACCGCCGACATCGTGGCCGTCGACGCGTACACCGCGTCCCGCCGCACCGGTTCGTTCCTGCTGATCGACCCGGCCGACGGTGCCACGCTCACCGCGGGCATGGTCCGGTGATCAGGTGCCTGCCCTCTCCCTGGCCTCGGTCACCCGCGCGTACCCGGACGCCGCCTCCCCCGTACTCGAAGCCGTCGATCTGAGCATCGAGCACGGCGAGTTCCTCTGTGTGGTCGGTGCGTCGGGTTCGGGAAAGTCCACACTGCTGAATCTGCTGGCCGGACTCGACCGGCCCACGTCCGGCACCGTTTCTTTGCCCGATCCGCGGCCCGCCCTGATGTTCCAGGAGCATGCGTTGTTCCCGTGGCTGACCGCGGGCGCCAATGTCGTGCTCGCGCTGCGGCTGCGCGGCGTACCGCAGGCCGAGTGGCGTGCGCAGGCCGAGCGGCTGCTCGCGCTGGTCCGCCTCCCCGAGGCGTTCGAACGCCCGGTGCATGAGCTGTCGGGCGGTATGCGGCAGCGGGTCGCGCTCGCCCGGGCCCTGGCGCAGGGCAGCCGGGTCCTGTTGATGGACGAGCCCTTCGCCGCGCTCGACGCGATCACCCGGGACGTCCTGCACGAGGTCCTCGCCTACGTGTGGCGCGAGCAGCAGCTCACTGTCGTCCTCGTCACGCACAACGTGGCGGAGGCCGTCCGGCTCGGCACCCGGATCATCCTGCTCGCGTCCCGTCCGGGGCGCATCGCGCGCGAGTGGCGCGTCAATTCCACCGAAGCCGCCGCGGGCGCGGAATCGGAAGTGTTCGCGGAAGTGGACGCGGACGCGATCACCGACCACCTGCGGGAGGAAATTCGCTGTCATGCCCACCCCCGCTGACACCCTGGCGGCGGTGTCGGACGGTCTCGACACCCTGGAGCGCCCGTCGCCCCCGGCCCCGGAGGCGCCCTCCAAACGTCTCAGGCCCGCCGCGCTCGCCCCGCTGCTCGCCCCGCTGCTCGCCCTCGTCGGCGTACTCGCCCTGTGGCAGGTGACGTACGCGCTCCACCTGTTCGCCGCGCTCCCCTCCCCCGCCGCCGTCGCCGCGTCCCTCGCCGCCACCTGGCGGGACGGCACCCTGCTGCCCGCGCTCGGCCACAGCCTGCTGCGTACGGTGGTCGGCTTCAGCGCGTCCGTCGTCATCGGCGCCCTCATCGGGCTGCTCATCCACCGGGTCCGGGCTGCCCGGACCGTCCTCTCCCCCGTCCTGTCCGCGCTCCAGTCACTGCCCGCGGCCGGGCTCGTCCCGATCGCCGTGATCCTGTTCGGCGAGTCCGAGCAGGCGGTGTACGCGGTGGTGCTGCTGGGCGCCGTGCCGTCCGTGGCGCTGGGCCTGACGGGAGCGCTCGCCCAGATCCCGCCGCTGTTGCTGCGGGCGGGGCGTTCACTGGGTGCCACGGGCAGGTCGTACGTGCGGCACATCCTGCTGCCCGCCGCGCTGCCGGGAATCGTGGCGGCGTTGCGGAACGGCTGGACGTTCGGCTGGCGGGCCCTGATGACCGCCGAACTGATCACCGCGACGCCGCTGCCGGGCGTCGGGCAGATCCTCAACTCCGGTAAGCAGCAAGACGACACCGCGCTCGTCCTCGCCGCGGTCGTGCTGATTCTCGCGGTCGGCGTCGCCGTCGAATCGGCGGTGTTCGCCCCCGTCGAACGCCGGGTGCTGCGCACCCGCGGTCTGATCCCCGAAAGGCACTAGGCACCCCTCATGAACGCCCTCCACCCCCCTGCTCCCAAGGTCAGCGTGGTCGTCCCGGTCTACAACCCGGGCCCGTACATCGACGAACTGATCGCTTCCCTGCTGCGTCAGACGATGGCTCCCGGCGAGTTCGAAGTGATCTTCGTCGATGACGGTTCGACGGACGGCACCGGTGCCCGCCTCGATGAACTGGCCGCCACGTACCCGCACATCGGCGTGGAGCACATCCCCAACTCGGGCTGGCCGTCCCGCCCCCGCAATCTCGGTATCGACCGGGCGCGCGGTACGTACATCCAGTTCGCCGACAACGACGACTGGTTCGGCGACGAGGCCCTGCAGCGGCTGTACGCGTACGCGGTCGCCAACGACGCGGACGTGGTCGTGGGACGGATGTCGGGCAAGGGGCGCGGCGTACCGCGGGAGCTGTTCCGCAAGAACCATCCGGACGCCACCCTTGCGAACACCCCGCTGATCGACAGCCTCACCCCGCACAAGATGTTCCGTCGGGAGTTCCTGCTGGAGCAGAAGCTGCGGTTCCCGGAGGGCAAACGACGGCTGGAGGACCATGTCTTCGTCACGGCGGCCTTCTTCGCGGCCCGGCGGATCTCGGTGCTCTCCGACTATGTCTGCTACTACCACGTGGCCCGCCCGGACGCCTCGAACGCGGGCTTCAGCCCCTTCGACCCGGCCGGTTACTTCGGCAATCTGCGCGAGGCCCTCGACATCGTCGACCAGAACACCGAGCCGGGTGTCCTGCGCGACAAGCTGCACCGGCGGTGGCTGCGGGTGGAGATCGTGTCGCGGCTGAGCGGCAAGCGGTTCCTGAACGCGCCCGAGCAGTGGCGTGCCGATTTCTTCCGTGAGGCGCGGGCCGTCGTCACCGAGCGGTTCGCACCGTCGGTCGCGGCCGGGCTGCCCGCGAGCCAGCGGGCAGCGGCGGAACTGCTCGTACAGGACCGGATCGCGGCGGTACGGGACCTGGCCGACTGGGAGTCGGGGATACGGGCGAAGGCGTCGGCCCGGGCCACCCCGTCGTTGGAGATCACGGCCACCGGTGAGCTGCTGTCCGGCAAGACGCCGCTGGCCTTCACCCACACCTCCGGCGGTGCGTCCGGCCCCGGCGCCGACGCGCTGTCGGTGCCGGTGCCGGGGCTGGATCCGGCAGTCGTCGATGTCACGCAGCGGCTGAAGTCGGCCCGGATGGACATACTGGCGCGGCGGCGCGGGGGCGGCGCCGAGGAGTTCTTCCTTCCCGTGGTCACCACCACCGAACGGGTCCCTGCCCCAAAAGGAGCCGGACGGTTCCGTACGCTCCACACCGCCGTGGCGCGGGTGGCACCCGACACCCTCAACTCGGGCCGGAACGCCGGCACTTGGGATCTGAGGGTACGGATCACCAGCTGCGGGTGGCAGCGCGACACCGAGTTGCCGATGGTCCTGGTCATCGCCACGGACGGCGCTCCGCCGGTGATCAGGGACCGCGTGTACTGGTTCCGGCTGGTGCGCGCCAAGCGGTCGGCGCGGCGGCGTGCGCGGCAGGCTCTGTCCCGCCTGCGCACGCTGCTGTGACCGTTGCGTCCTCAGTCGCCGTACGGGCTTGAAAATCAAGCCCGTACGGCGACTGCTCAGGCCCGGCGCCGCGCGACCTCGTACAGGACGATCCCGGCGGCGACGCCCGCGTTCAGCGACTCCGCGCCGCCCGGCATCGAGATACGGACCCGGTAGTCGCACGTCTCGCCGACGAGGCGGCCCAGGCCCTTGCCCTCGCTGCCGATGACAATGACGACGGGGCCACCCAGGGCCTCCAGGTCCTCGACGGTGTGCTCCCCGTCCGCGGCGAGGCCGACGACCGTGATGCCGGCCTTCTGGTAGCTCTCCAGGGCCCGGGTCAGGTTCGTCACCCGGGAGACCGGCGTGCGGGCCGCCGTGCCCGCCGAGGACTTCCAGGCGCCCGCCGTCATCCCGGCCGCACGCCGCTCCGGCACGACCACGCCGTGGCCGCCGAACGCGGAGACGGAGCGGACGATCGCACCCAGGTTGCGCGGGTCGGTGACGCCGTCGAGGGCGACGATCAGCGGGTCCTCGCCCTTGTCGTACGCGGCGGCGGTGAGATCCTCCGGGTGCGCGTACTCGTACGGCGGGACCTGGAGGACGAGGCCCTGGTGGTTCAGGCCGTTCGTCATCCGGTCCAGCTCGGGGCGCGGGGCCTCCATCAGGTTGATGTTGCCGCGCTCGCCGGCGAGCTGGAGCGCATCGCGGACCCGCTCGTCGTTGTCGATGTACTGCTGGACGTACAGGGTCGTCGCCGGGACACCGTCGCGCAGGGCCTCGTAGACGGGGTTGCGGCCGACGACCATCTCGGACGTGCCCTTGACGCCGCCGCGCCGCGGGGCGGGGCGGCGGGCCGCGGCCTGCTTGGCCTGGGCGTTGGCGATCCGGTTCTTCTTGTGTCCCTTACGGGCGGAGGCGGGCGGCGTCGGGCCCTTGCCCTCCAGGCCACGGCGTCGCTGCCCACCGCTGCCTACCTGTGCGCCCTTCTTGTTGGACGTGCGGCGGTTCCTGCGCTGGCTGTTCCCGGCCATGACCTACCTGTTTCGTTGCTTCTCAGACATGCGTACGTAAGTGAAGTGTGCCGCCCGGAAGGCCGGACGGCACATGGGAGGACTACTGGCGCGGGCCGAGTGTCCACCGTGGTCCGGTCGGGCTGTCCTCGATGACGAGCCCGGACTGGCTCAGCTGGTCGCGGATGGCGTCGGCTGCGGGCCAGTCCTTGCGCTCGCGGGCCGACTGGCGCTGGTCCAGGACAAGGCCTACGAGCGTGTCGACGACCCCGTGCAGATCGTCGCCGCGGTCGCTCTCGCCCGCCCAGCGATCGTCGAGCGGGTCGAGGCCGAGGACGCCGAGCATCGCGCGGACCTCCGCGAGCCGGGCGACGGCGGCTTCCTTGTCGTCGGCGGCGAGTGCGGAGTTGCCCTGCCGGACGGTGGTGTGGACGATCGCGAGCGCCTGCGGGACGCCCAGGTCGTCGTCCATCGCCTCGGCGAACGCCGGCGGGACCTCGGGGGCTGCGGTGACCTCGCCGCCCGCCTTCTCGACGACGCGCTGCACGAAGCCCTCGATCCGCGCGAACGCGGACTCGGCCTCGCGCAGGGCCTCCTCGCTGTACTCGATCATCGACCGGTAGTGCGGGGTGCCGAGGTAGTAGCGCAGCACGATCGGGCGCCACTGCTTGACCATCTCGCTGACCAGCACGGAGTTGCCGAGCGACTTCGACATCTTCTCGCCGGACATGGTGACCCAGCCGTTGTGCACCCAGTACTTCGCGAAGTCGTCGCCGTACGCCTTGGCCTGGGCGATCTCGTTCTCGTGGTGCGGGAAGATCAGGTCGATGCCGCCGCCGTGGATGTCGAAGGCGTTGCCGAGGTACTTGTGCGCCATGGCGGAGCACTCCAGGTGCCAGCCGGGCCGGCCGCGGCCCCACGGGGTCTCCCAGCTGGGCTCGCCCGGCTTGGACGCCTTCCACATCGCGAAGTCGCGCTGGTCGCGCTTGCCGGTCTCGCCCTCACCGGACGGCTGGCGCAGATCGTCCAGGTCCTGGTTGGAGAGCTCCAGATAGCCGGGGAAGGAGCGCACGTCGAAGTAGACGTTGCCGTCGGCCGCGTAGGCGTGGCCGCGTTCGATCAGGCCTTGCATCATCTCGATCATCTCGGTGACGTGGCCGGTCGCACGGGGTTCGTACGTGGCGGGGAGGCAGCCGAGCGCGTCGTAGCCGGCGTTGAACGCCCGCTCGTTCTCGTACCCGATGGCCCACCACGGGCGGCCCTGCTCGGCCGACTTCGAGATGATCTTGTCGTCGATGTCGGTGACGTTCCGGATGAACGTGACGTCGTAGCCGCGGTACTCGAACCAGCGGCGCATGATGTCGAAGTTCAGCCCGGACCGGATGTGCCCGATGTGCGGGGCGGCCTGGACGGTCGCGCCACAGAGGTAGATCGAGACACAGCCCGCTGTGAGCGGTACGAAGTCACGGATCTGCCGGGCGCTGGTGTCGTACAGGCGAATAGTCACGCCTCAAGGGTAGTGGGCGCGCACCAGTGCCCCGCGACCCCTTGAGGATCGCGGGGGAAAGTTTGTGGTAACCGGGTGTACCCGGTGCCGTGACCGGCAATGTCCGCGCGACGGGGCAGAGCCTGCCGCGAGGGGCACTGGATGCGTCCGACGACCCTTCGCGGGGTGATCCGGACGACCACACGCTCGTCGTCGTCGCCGGACGGGGCCCGCCCCCACCCGCCGACAAGTCAGCCCGTGCGGTAGACCAGGGCGGTCGCGATCCCCGCGAGGCCCTCGGCCCGCCCGGTGAAGCCGAGTCCGTCGGAGGTGGCGGCGGAGAGCGAGACAGGCGCCCCCACGGCGGCCGACAGCACCTTCTGCGCTTCGTCGCGCCGCTTGCCGATCTTCGGCCGTACGCCGATGACCTGAACGGCGACATTGCCGATCTCGAAGCCCTCGGCCCGTACGATCCGCGCCGCCTCGGTCAGCAGGGTGACTCCCGCGGCGCCGGACCACTCGGGCCGCCCGGTGCCGAAGTGCTGCCCGAGGTCGCCGAGCCCGGCGGCCGAGAAGAGCGCGTTGCACGCCGCGTGCGCGACGACATCGGCGTCGGAGTGCCCGGCCAGGCCGGGCCCCTCGCCCTCCCACAGCAGCCCCGCGCACCACAGCTCGCGGCCCTCTTCGAAGGCGTGGATGTCGGTACCGATCCCGACCAGCGGGATCACGGGCCCGTTCCGTTCCTCAGAAGCCATCGTTCGCCCTCCTGCGTGCGAGTACCGCCTCGGCCAGCACCAGATCCAGCGGCCGGGTCACCTTGAACGCCTCCTCGTGCCCGGGTACGACCACGACGGGTGCCCCGAGCTGTTCCACCATGCCCGCGTCGTCCGTGGCGCCCTCGCCGCTGACGGCGACGGTCTTGTGTGCGCGTACGAGCGTGTCGCGGTCGAAGCCCTGCGGGGTCTGTACGGCGCGCAGCCTGGCCCGTACTGGCGTCCCGAGTACCGGCTCCGGCTCCCCCGGCGCACCGGGATCGACCTCCTTGACGGTGTCGGCGAGCGGCAGGGCGGGGACGACGGCGGGCGCGCCGTCCCGTACCACCTCGATCACCGCGTCCACGGTGTCGACGGGCACCAGCGGGCGCGCCGCGTCGTGGACGAGGACGACACGGACGTCCTCGGGCAGCGCGTCGAGGCCGAGCCGCACCGACGCCTGGCGGGTGTCGCCGCCGGGCACGACGAGGTAGTCGGTGCGCTCGGGCAGGGCGTGCTCGTCGAGCAGGTTCTTGACCTCCATGGCGCCGTCCGGTGGCGCGACGACGACGACCAGGGAGACGGAACGGGACGCCGCCATGGCCCGTACCGCATGGATGAGCATGGGCGTCCCGCCCAGCGAACGGAGCGCCTTGGGGGCGCCCGGGCCGAGCCGTACGCCGCGGCCGGCCGCGGGAATCACGGCGGCGATGCGGTACGGACGCGATTGATCAGACATCGGTTGCACTCCGAAGCTCCGGCATGTTTGTTTCCACAGCCGGCATGGGTATGGCCACAAGCGACCGGGCGCCATGCCCCGACTCGACCGGGCCCTTTCCGTGACACCCGGCCGAAGTCGGACAAGCCGCACCGGTCGCTCGGGATCGACGGCACAAGATCGCGAGCAACGTATCGGGGGGATCGCCGATGAAGCCAACGCATAGGCGAATCGAAACGTAATCCAGACACGCCGTGGCTGAATCCAGACATGCCGCAGCGCCCGGCGACATACCGTGAATACGGTTGTCAGCGGGCACCGCGGCATTTTTTACGACCGGCGCAAGCCGGTTCAGGACGCGAGAACCTCGTCGAGCAGAGCCTCGGCCTTGTCTTCGTTCGTGTTTTCCGCGAGAGCGAGCTCGCTCACCAGAATCTGGCGAGCCTTGGCGAGCATGCGCTTCTCACCTGCGGAGAGTCCACGCTCGCGCTCACGACGCCACAGGTCGCGAACCACTTCGGCGACCTTGATGACATCGCCGGAGGCGAGCTTCTCCAGATTTGCCTTGTACCGTCGGGACCAGTTCGTCGGCTCTTCGGCATACGGCGCGCGCAGCACCTCGAAGACCCGGTCCAGCCCCTCCTGCCCGACCACGTCGCGCACACCCACGAACTCTGCATTGTCCGCCGGCACGCGAACCGTCAAGTCGCCCTGGGCGACCTTGAGCACCAAGTAGGTCTTGTCCACGCCTTTGATCTGGCGAGTTTCGATAGCCTCGATCAGCGCGGCCCCGTGATGGGGATAGACCACGGTGTCGCCAACCTTGAACGTCATGTGACAGGTACCCCTTCCGTGGCTATCAAGGGTAACACGAGAACAGCTTCTCCTGAATGGCGTTTTCGCAGGTCAGGGCACATCTCGGGGCTTGACAACAGCAACACGTACGTGCTGCGTAAGGCTCACGGGAGACGGTATTCGCAGGTCGGAGCCGCTGCGCAGGCAGGGCGAAACGCGCACGCCGCACGCGCCGAAACCCCCCTCCAAAGCGGCCTAACGTCCCGTTTTGCCGGATTCTGGATGATGAACTTTCCGTACTCCGTTCGGAGGTCGATCACCCGTACGGATGTAAGTGTGGTTGGTCAATGGAATTGATCAGCACCCCGGCGCGATCGGTAATGCGCGCGGAATGCGCCAAGCTCCATGAATTGATCACCGGCGATATGTGAACGGCGTGTGTCGACCGGTTTCGGTGTGCGTCGGTCCGCAAACCCTGTTGGGGTGCGGGCTCTGAACGACACCGGCTCCGGGAAGTGCCGGGGCGCGAAGGGGCGGGTCGGGTGACGGGCGGGAGGGACGGCTCGGTAGCCTAAGGCCGCTGACACATCCTTAGGGCGGCTTTACGTCGCTCGTTCCTCCCGTCCGCAGCCCGAACATTCAAGGAGTTGCCGCCGCCGTGAGCCGCAGCCTTCGACACGGCGCTCTCGCCGCCACAGCCACCGCTTTCTCGATCGTCTCACTCACCGCGTGCGGTGCGGGGAATGACGCCGCGACGCTCAAGGTCAGGCCGGACACTGCTGCCACCACCTCCGGTGACATCAGCATCCAGAACGCGAACGTCATCACCCAGCCCGAGCGCGACGCCGAGGGTCCGGCCGTCGTCTCCGCGACGCTGTTCAACAACGGCACCAAGCAGCAGACCCTGGATGCCGTCTCCCTGCCGGGTACGAGCGCCGCGGTGCAGCTGCACGCCGCCGAGGGCGCCGGACCCGTCGTGGTCCCGGCCGGCGGCAAGGTGGTCCTCGGCGGCGAGGGCAACGCGTCCGCCGTGATCGAGGACAGCCGCGAGGCCGCGCAGGCCGGAAATGTGCAGCCCGTCGTCTTCCGGTTCAGCTCGACCGGTGAGGTCCCGCTCGACGCGTTCGTCGTTCCGGCGACCAGCTACTTCACCGGCTTCGGCCCGAGCTCGCTGCCTGTGCCGCCCGAGGCGGGGTCGTCCGCCATGCCGTCCGGTTCCGAGGCCC
The DNA here is from genome assembly GCF_055563255.1 of Streptomyces sp. NPDC002958. Lineage (NCBI taxonomy): Bacteria > Bacillati > Actinomycetota > Actinomycetes > Kitasatosporales > Streptomycetaceae > Streptomyces > Streptomyces sp. NPDC002958. The sequence goes on from NZ_JBVHDS010000039.1 coordinate 19,046, forward strand.
CGGGCGCGTCCGGCTCCGAGTCCGAGAGCGACGACGCCTCGGCCGGCTGACCGTACGCGCGCACCCGTATACGCAACGGCGGAGGGCGCCCTCCCTTTCGGGGGGCGCCCTCCGCCGTTGCGTATACGGGCCGGTCTACGGCTCGAACTTGTACCCCAGGCCCCGCACCGTCACCAGGAAGCGCGGTGCGCCCGGGTCGGGCTCGATCTTGGCGCGCAGACGCTTGACGTGGACGTCGAGGGTCTTGGTGTCGCCCACGTAGTCCGCGCCCCAGACCCGGTCGATCAGCTGCATACGGGTCAGGACCCGGCCCGCGTTGCGCAGCAGCATCTCCAGCAGGTCGAACTCCTTGAGCGGGAGGTCGACCTTTCCGCCGGAGACCGTGACGACGTGGCGGTCCACGTCCATCCGGACGGGGCCGGCCTCCAGGGCGGCCGGCGTGACCTCCTCCGGCTCCCCGCGACGGCGCAGCACCGCGCGGATGCGGGCGACGAGCTCCCGCGAGGAGAACGGCTTGGTGACGTAGTCGTCGGCTCCTATTTCGAGCCCCACGACCTTGTCGATCTCGCTGTCCTTGGCCGTGACCATGATCACGGGGACGTTAGACCTGCTGCGCAGCTGACGGCAGACCTCCGTACCGGGCAGTCCCGGCAGCATCAGGTCGAGCAGCACGAGGTCGGCGCCGTTGCGCTCGAACTCGTCAAGCCCGTCCGGGCCCGTGGCCGCGATCGCGACCTCGAAACCCTCCTTGCGGAGCATGTAGGACAGGACGTCGCTGAAGGATTCCTCATCCTCGACGACGAGCACTCGGGTCACGGAAGGACCTCCGGGGCAGGAAATGATTCAAGGGTGTCGGGGTGAGCGGGTCCGTAGGGACCGTTGTCGCCGTTGACGATGAGCGGTCCGCCCGAGCTGCGGTCCCGTTCCCGTACGGAGCCCGCTTCGGGCAGCCGCAGGGTGAAGGTGGAGCCCTGGCCCTCCGAGCTCCAGACCGTGACCTCCCCGCCGTGCGAGGCGGCCACGTGCTTGACGATGGCGAGGCCGAGGCCGGTGCCACCGGTGGCCCGTGAGCGGGCCGGGTCGACGCGGTAGAAGCGTTCGAAGACCCGCTCGCGGTCCTTCTCCGAGATGCCGATGCCCTGGTCGGTCACGGCTATCTCGATCTGGTCCCCGCCCGGTACGGACAGTCGCCTGGCGGCGATGCCCACTCGGGTACGGGCGGGGCTGTAGTTGACGGCGTTCTCGACGAGGTTGCCGAGCGCCGCTGCGAGCTGGCCGCGGTTGCCCCAGATACGGAGCTCCGCGGTGCCGCCCACCGCCATGGTGATCTGCTTGGAACCGGCCTGCTGGCGACTCCGATCGATGGCCTCGGCCACCAGCTCGTCCACCCGGACCGGCTCGGCGTCCTCCAGCGGGTCGTCGTTCTGCACCCGGGAGAGGTCGATGATCTCCTGTACGAGGTTGGTCAGCCGGGTCGCCTCGATCTGCATCCGCCCCGCGAACCGCTCCACCGCCTCCGGGTCGTCGGAGGCGTCCATCACCGCCTCGGAGAGCAGTGAGAGCGCGCCGACCGGGGTCTTGAGCTCATGGCTGACGTTGGCGACGAAGTCGCGTCGTACCGCTTCTATGCGGCGGGCCTCGGTGAGGTCCTCGACCAGCAGGAGCACCAGCCGGGAGCCCAGCGGGGCGACCCGGGCGGAGACCGCGAGGGTCTCGCCGCGGCCCGTACCGCGCCTGGGGAGGTCCAGTTCGACCTGCCGTATCTCACCGTCGCGGCGGGTGTCCCTGGCCATGTGCAGCATCGCGTCGACGGCGAGCCGCCCGCCCCTGACCAGTCCCAGCGCATAGGCGGCGGAGCTGGCCTTGACCACACTGTCGCCCTCGTCGAGCACGACCGCGGAGGAGCTGAGGACGGACAGGACCGTGTCCACCCCCGGGGGCAGGGGCGCGTTGCTGTCGGGCCGCAGGGAGGTGCGAGTCGGCTTCTTCTGGTCGCGCTCGCTCCAGCGGAACGCAAGCATGGCGATCACGCCGGTACACGCACCGCCGATCGCCGCAGCTGCGGCGACTGCCGCGTTCACGTCCATGCGTCAAGGTTATGCGGGTGCGGGAGGACTCTCCCAGCCATCCGAGTGCGTATCCGAACACTCGTCGCCCAGAGTTCACTGAGGAGCAAGTGCTGATTCACTTGGGCGGCCGGAAGCCGACGCGTACGCCGCCCAGGGTGGCAGCGTGGGGTTCATACCTGGCCCCGGCCTTAGAAGAGGACTGGAGAGGGACTTCCATGCGTGACGCGTACCACGAGGAACTCGACTCGATCGGCGAAGGGCTGGTCGAGATGGCCCGGCTCGTCGGGTCGGCGATCGGCCGGGCGACGACATCCATGCTCGATGCCGATCTCAAGCTCGCGGAGAGCGTGATCGCCGCGGACCAGAAGGTCGACGACCTCCAGCACGACCTGGAGGCGCGGGCCATCGCCCTGCTCGCGCGCCAGCAGCCCGTGGCGACCGACCTGCGGATCGTGGTCACCTCGCTGCGGATGAGCGCCGACCTGGAGCGCTCGGGCGACCTCGCCCAGCACGTCGCCAAGCTGGCCCGGCTGCGGTTCCCGGAATCTGCGGTGCCGCACGACCTGCACGCCACCATTCTGGAGATGGGGCAGCTGGCGCAGCGCCTGATGGCCAAGGCGGCCGAGGTGATCATCACCAAGGACGTCGATCTGGCGCTCCAGCTGGAGCAGGACGACGACGAGATGGACCTGCTGCACCGCGCGCTGTTCCAGCACCTGATGGACGACCGCTGGAAGCACGGCATCGAGACGGCCGTCGACGTGACGCTGCTCGGCCGCTACTACGAGCGCTTCGCCGACCATGCGGTGTCGGTCGCCAAGCGCGTGGTCTACCTGGTGACGGGCGAGTACGCCGACGAGATCCAGCAGCCGACGCCGGTGGAGGGCGCGTAACGGCGTACGCGGTCACATCCGGTCGCACACGAATCTCTGCGCGTGTGCGCCGTTGATGCGCCCGCCCGGTTGGGCATGCAATGGGGTGGGGCGGCGCGCCTTGGCCGCACGCCCCTGCCGTACGCGCGTCGTCGTGGCGTACGGCCCTGTCGTACGCCTTGAGGAGGAACCATGGCCGATTCCCCCACGACCGACCCCCAGCAGGAGGCACCCGCTGAAGTGGTGCGCCTGACCGTGCTCGGCGCCTGCGGCTGCGGCTCGGGCTGCGGGTGCGGCTGCCAGTCCGGGGCCCCGTGCCAGTGCGGCGGCTGCAGCGGCTGACCGGCCGGCCTGCACGGAGCCGGAAGGGCGCCCCGCGCGGAGCGGACTGCTCCGCGCGGGGCGTCCTTCGTGCGCCGATGCGGTGCCGGACGGCACCGCGCGTGCCCTAGGCGGAAGGCCCGGGCCCGGCGTCGGCCCCGGGACCGACCGGGACGACATCCCCCGCGTCCCGGCCGCTTTCCGTCACCGTTCGACCGCTCTCCGCCACCGGGCTGCCCTCCGGCGCCGCAGCCCCGTCCGTCCCCGGCAGATTCCGCATCAGCAGCCAGTACCCGAGCGCGGCCCCGGCGCCCAGGACCGCACACGTCCCCCACAGCCACTGCGCCCCGAACCGGTCGATCACCACACCCGACATCAGGGGTGCGACCAGCGCCGCCGCGGACCAGGACATCGTGTACATGCCCTGGTAGCGGCCACGGCCCCGAGCGGGCGAGAGCCGGACCACCAGACCGGTCTGGACGGGCGAGTTGACGATCTCGGCGACCGTCCAGACACAGATGGTCAGCGCGTACACGCCGACCGACCCGGCGAACGCGGTGAGCCCGAATCCGCACCCCGCCAGCAGCGACGACACGATGAGCAGCCGGCGTGGATCGCGGTGCTGGATGAAGCGGGTGACCGGGATCTGGAGCACCACGATCAGCACACCGTTGACGGCGATGGCGGTGCCGAAGTCGGAGCTGGAGAACCCGTCGGCCCCCATGGCCACCGGCAGCCCCACGTACCCCTGCTGGAAGATCAGAGCGATGACGAAGGACAGCCCTACGACGCTCATGAACCGCCCGTCGCGCAGGACGGTGGAGAGCCGGACCTCGTCCACGTCCGCGCCGGTGACCGCACGCCCGGGTACCGCCGACTTCTCGGGCCGTGACTCGGGCACCTTCATGAAGACGACGAAGGCGCAGACCAGCGTCATCGCGGCCTCGCCCAGGAACCCGGCAAGGTAGCTGTACTCGGCGACGAACCCGGCCCCGGCCGAGGAGATGGCGAAGCCGAGGTTGATCGCCCAGTAGTTGAGCGAGAAGGCCCGCACCCGATCCTCGGGCCGGACGATGTCGGCCATCATGGCCTGCACGGCGGGCCGCGAGGCGTTGCTGGCCATGCCGACGACGAAGGCGACGGCCGCGATCGCCACCGGATGGACCATGAATCCGAGCACGGCCACGGACACTGCGGTCGAAATCTGCGCGATCAGCATGGTGGGCCGACGGCCCAACCGGTCGGTCATCACCCCCGCCCCGAGCGAGGAGACGACCCCGCCGAGCCCATGCAACGCGGCGACCAGACCGGCGTAGGAGGCGGAGTAGCCCCGGTCCAGGGTCAGGTAGAGCGCCATGAAGGTGGCGACGAACGCCCCGAGGCGGTTGACCAGCGTGCTGGTCCACAGCCACCAGAACTCCCTGGGGAGACCGGACACGGATTCGCGTGCGGCCCGTCTGAGACCGGCGACAGACATACGGAATCCCCCCAGGGAAGTACGGAACGGACGCCGCCGGTCAGTGTCCCGGCGACTTTCCGAACATTACGAATCCCGGATTCCGGTTCGCCAGTCAATTGACGCGGGCCGTCAATCGTCACGCCCCCGACCCCCGGCCGCCCCCCCACGGCGCGCCCCTCCCACCCCTCCTGTCCGCCCTGTGACCGGCCACGCAGCGCCCGAACGGCTTCGATTACGCTCGACCCATGGCCGACGCACCGTACAAGCTGATCCTCCTCCGCCACGGCGAGAGCGAATGGAACGCGAAGAACCTGTTCACCGGTTGGGTGGACGTCAACCTCACCGAGAAGGGCGAGAAGGAGGCAGTCCGCGGCGGTGAGCTGCTCAAGGACGCCGGTCTGCTCCCCGACGTTCTGCACACCTCCCTCCAGAAGCGCGCCATCCGCACCGCGCAGCTCGCGCTGGAATCCGCAGACCGCCACTGGATCCCCGTCCACCGTTCCTGGCGGCTGAACGAGCGCCACTACGGCGCCCTGCAGGGCAAGGACAAGGCGCAGACACTCGCCGAGTTCGGCGAGGAGCAGTTCATGCTCTGGCGCCGCTCGTACGACACCCCGCCGCCCGCCCTCGAGGACGGCACCGAGTTCTCCCAGAGCGACGACCCGCGCTACGCGACGATCCCCCCGGAGCTGCGCCCGCGCACCGAGTGCCTCAAGGACGTCGTCGTCCGCATGCTGCCGTACTGGTACGACGGCATCGTCCCGGACCTCCTGGCCGGCCGCACGGTCCTGGTCGCCGCCCACGGCAACAGCCTCCGCGCCCTGGTCAAGCACCTCGACGGCATCTCCGACGCCGACATCGCGGGCCTGAACATCCCGACCGGCATCCCGCTCGCCTACGAGCTGGACGCCGACTTCCGCCCGGTCAAGCCGGGCGGCACGTACCTCGACCCGGACGCGGCGAAGGCCGCCATCGAGGCCGTGAAGAACCAGGGCAAGAAGAAGTAGCCTTTTTGATCATGCCCCTGAGCTGCGCAGACGGCGCGACTCAGGGGTATTTTCACGGCCTGGGCCCTCTTTGGGCCCTCAGGCCCCCGGGTCCGGCGGCCGGAGCGCTCGCCCGAGAGCCTTCCGGGCCCGGTCCCGGCTGCTCGGCATGAGGTGCGCGTACACCTTGAGCGTCAGTCCCGGATCGGAGTGCCCGAGGTACCCAGCGAGGGCCTTGATGCTCTCCCCGGCGTCCAGTAGGACGGACGCGTAGAAGTGACGCAGGGCGTGCATGCCGTGCTCGCGGGCAGCGGCGTGCTCGCGGCTCTTGGCCTTGGGGATGACGCCCACCTTCGCGAGCGCGGGCTTCCAGTGGTCCTCGTTCAGCGACGTACGCCAGATGTGCCCACCGTTGGGGCCCGTGAAGATGAGCCGCCGGGTCACCGGCTGGCGAGCGCCAGTCCGTCCCTTCGCTCATCATGACGAGCCGCGAGCCGGCAGCCGAGATGAGGAGTTCCCACCCGCCACGTGCTTCCGGGCCGACTCGGACCCAGCGCGCCCGACGGGTCGGCACGGTCCCTGCGACTCTCCCGGCTACGCTCGCGCGGGAGCGCCCCGCAGCGCGTGGCTGAGGGGCGCCTAGTACTGCAACCGCACTCGACGAATGCCGCAGGTCGCACAGGGTGCTCCTCACTCCCAGGCGTGATGCACCGTCAGCTTCACGAGTCGCTGACCTGCTCGTCCGCCGTCCAGCCGAGCGCCGCGATCGGAACCAGTCGTTGACTGCCCGTCAGTGACCGGTGATCGCGGCATCCCGTCTGACCTGCGGTGACGCAATGAGTGCGGTTGCAGTACTAGTGGGGTTTAGCCTCGATCCACCGATCTGATGGCTGTGGATGACTCTTCGAGAAATAAGGAAGTGCCTTGTGACCTGCGATGATGGGAGTTCTTGAGGCTTCCA
>NZ_JBVHDS010000040.1:0-21922 GCF_055563255.1 Streptomyces sp. NPDC002958
AATGCCCTGATGGAGAGCACGATCGGCCTGTACAAAACCGAGCTGATCAAGCCCCGGCGGCCCTGGAAGTCGCTCGCCCAGGTCGAGTTGGCCACTGCCGAGTGGACCGACTGGTACAACCACCGCAGGCTCCACGGTGAGATAGGCCACGTCCCGCCCGTCGAGTACGAAGCCAACTCCACGAAACCCCAGGTCACAACCACAATCTGAGATCTCTACCGAACCCGGGGCGGTTCACTTCACGCGACGCCTACCCCGCATGGCTGCACACCTACAATCACCACCGCGGACACACCGCGCTCAAGGGCCAACCACCCGCCAGCCGCGTCCCCAACCTCATGGGTCAGTACACCTAGAGCACCGACGCCGGACGTTCCCCATGGCATGCCATGTGCGCCGGAATGCTGAGCGCAGACCAGCCAAACCATGGCTCCATGCGCTCCCCGATCCAGCACTGTTGCACCCCGGACATGGCGGGCTGCATGGTGGGAGGACGAGGATGCGGGAGGGCATGTGGAAGAGTCACAGTGGGACCAACGGCGGATCTCGACGAGCGGCAGGACGCTGCGGTGGCCCAGAGCGTTACTCGTATTCACCCTGGTCAATCTGACCTGGGAGATCGTCAAAGCCAATCTGAATGCCAACGTCCGTGACGACTGGCCGTGGCGGCTCATGGTGCTGGACGCCTCGACATGCGCAGCCGTAGTAGCTTTGCTGGCCGGCATCATCCTGACTCGCAGCCAGCTCTCCCAGACCATGCAGCCCGCACTGAGTTGGTCTGGGTTCAAGGGGCGCAGTGGCGAACTGAGCAATTCGCTGAGGACGGTCTCCCTGGTCAACGCGGGCGGGGGCAGAGCCGTGGTCCGATCCGTCGCCTACCGGATCCAGGCATCCTCGACAGGCTCGGGCAGTGCCGCCATCCCCTCCGGCTGGGTGTCCTGGGCCACGGCCATCGAATCGCTGGCGTCGCTGGAACTCAACTGGGACGACGACTACTTCATGCTGCACCTCGGTTCGGGTGCGGCCGTGCCGCTGACCAACGTCAGCAAGGAGGGTATGGAACTGCTCGCTCTCGGCCCCAAGGCTCTCGAGAGACTCTCCGTGCTGGACATCAGAATCCAGGTCATAGACGTTCTGGGGGACGTCTACGAAAGGGACTTGCAATGCATTCGACCTGCTTCTGTGCCCGCCCCAGTGAGGGTTGCCTGATCGCCGGTCGGGACCTCCAGGCCGAAGCCCTGCGGTGACACCAAGTCGTCAGCGTCAGCCGGCCTGCACGGCCTCGGGGCTCACCCGACTGTCGAACCCGGTCGGGTGTAGATCTTCTCGGGGTGCCTCGTTGGGGTGATTCGCAGAGGTTCGGGATGTGGCCGGTCGTGCTGACTTCTACCGTCGCCGGGGTCGAGCCCGCCATAAGGGGTGCGGGTGCTGAGCGAGGGTGGGTGTGGTGTGCCGTCGTTGGTCGAGGCGTTGGAGGCCAGGCGAGCTGAGGCGCTGGGCCAGGTCGAGCGGCTGCGTGAACAGATCGCTGGTCTCTCCAAGGAGTTGTCGCAGGTCGAGGAGCGGCTGGCGCGGTTGCAGGTCACGCGGGAGACGGTGGAGGAGGTGCTGGCCGCGCCGTCTTCGCCGGTGCCGGACGGGGAAGCCGCGGGCGGGGGTGCCGACGGGGTTGCCGCGGCGCTGGTGAAGGCCGAAGCGGAGCTGGATATGACGGTGATGTCGCCGGAGTACCAGGCGGTCATCGCCTTGTTCGCGACCTCGGGGGTGGCGATGCGCTGCAAAGAGGTCTGCCGGCACCTGGGGCTGGGGACCGAACCGCGGCATGTCGAGGGGATGCGCTCGAAGCTGAAGCGGCTGGTGGAGCGCGGAATCCTGGCCGAGCCGTCGTCCGGGCTGTTCAAGGTCGACGGCAGGAAGCAGGGGTGGTGAGCGTGGTGGAGTCGGCCAAAGGCGCGCTCGCGGAGTGTGAGAGGGCGGTTCGTGAGTCTTCGGGTGGTTCTGGTGTCGCCTGATGGTGTGGGTGTGGTCTGAATCCGCCGGTTCCCGGTCGCTGATCTGCTGGTGTGATGAGGTGACTGAACGTAAGCCGTACCCGAGTGACCTATCGGATGGGCAGTGGGCGTTGATCGAGCCGCTGATCACGGCGTGGAAGGACCGGCACCGCTCGGCCAGCGGCCCCCAGGGCGCCTATGCGATGCGAGAGATCGTGAACGCGATCCTCTATCAGGGCCGGACCGGCTGCCAGTGGGCCTACCTCCCGCACGATCTGCCGCCGAAGAGCGCGACGTACTACTACTTCGCCGCCTGGCGGGACGACGGGACCGACCAGGTCATCCACGAGCTACTGCGCTGCCAGGTCCGTGAGAAGGCCCGCCGATTAGAGGACCCGACCCTGGTGGTCCTTGACGCCCAGAGTGTTCACGCTGCTGCCGGGGTCCCCGCCTCCACAACCGGCCGGGATCCGGCGAAACGGGTCCCGGGCCGCAAGCGGGGCCTGGCCGTGGACGTGCTCGGCCTGGTCATCGCGGTGGTCGTCCTCGCCGCGAGCGCGCACGACAACACCGCGGGCGTCGCCCTGCTGGACCAGGTCGCCGAACACACCGGCGGAACCGTCGAGAAGGCCCTTGTCGACCAGGGGTTCAAGAACCAGGTCGTCGCGCATGGAGCCGGCCTGGGCATCGACGTCGGGATTGTCCGACGCAACCCGCAGGAGACGGGGTTCGTGCCGCAGCCGAAGAGGTGGAGGGTCGAGCAGACCTACGGGATCCTGATACTGCACCGGCGCCTGGTCCGCGACTACGAGCATCACCCGGCCTCCTCCGCCTCCCGCGTCCACTGGGCCATGACCCACGTCATGGCCCGCCGCCTCACCGGCGAGAACACCCCCACCTGGCGCGAACCGCAGACGGTGACCGCGTGAACCTCCAGCCCCTCCTTGACGCACTCGGCATCCAGGAGCACGCCGCCCGAGCCCTGGCCGACGACCTCCGCACCCAGATCGACGAACTGCACGCCCGGCTACGCGAGGCCGAGACCCACCTCGAACACCTCGCGATCACACGGACGACCGTCACCGGCCTCGCCAACCGGCTCCCGGCCGCCCCGCCGGACCTGCCCGAGCACCCGGACTACCCCCGCATCCTCGGCGTCTTCAACGACGCGACCGGCCCACTGCGGGCCCGGGACGTCTGCGAAGCCCTCGACCACGAACTACTGCCGAAGAACATCGAGGGCACCCGCGCCAAACTGAAACGCCTGGTCAAGCTCGATATCCTCACCGAAGCCGACACCGGCAGCTTCACCCGGAAGCAGTAGCTGGCCGAGCACCGTGACCAGCACCCCTGCCACCCCTGCCCCCAGCCTCACCCAGAAACAGACATCAGCTCACGAACCGCCCTCTGAGGACGCCTTCGCCGCCTCGGCGGGTCTGTTCGCCGCGGTGTGCGCGGAGTTGGCGGCCCCCAAGGCGACGGTGATGACGCACTCGCAGTTGGAGGACCTGCTGGGGACGCGGATGCGCGAGGTCACCCGGCAGTTGTTCCAGGACCACCTGACGCTGCGGGCCAGGGACGAGGTGCGTGTTGATCAGGTCGTGGACGCCGCCCGCGTCGAGCGCACCCGGATCGAGCGGGGCCGGCACCGAACCCTGGCCACAGTGTTCGGCAAGGTCACCGTGACCCGGATCGCCTACCGCGGCACCGGCGTGGCGGACCTGCACCCGGCCGATGCGGTGCTGAACCTGCCGGACGGGATGCACTCGCACGGGCTGGCCAAGCTCGCCGCGATCGAGTCCGCCCGCGGCAGCTTCGCCGACGCTCGCGAGCGGATCAACGCCCACACCGGCTCCGGATTCGGGCACCGGCAGGTCCAGGAACTCGCCATCGGCGCCGCGGCGGACATCGACGCGTTCTACGACGCCCTCGTGCCGGCCCCCTGCACCGACGCCACACCGCTGATCTTGTCGTCCGACGGCAAGGGCGTGGTGATAAGACCCGAAGCACTGCGCGAGGACACCGCGAAGGCCGCGGCGGCCAAGGGCGGCAACGCGATGAAGACCCGGCTGGCGACGACGTTCCCCCTCCGGCCCTCCTTCCTGACACGGAACGAAGAGACCAGTGAAGTGTGGCTCTCCGCCGTATGTGTGACCCACCGTCAGTACCACTCGCAGTCATCACACCTTCAGGTGGACATAGGTGGCGTTTTCCGGCAAAGGGAAAAACTCGTCATACGGTCTCAATCGGCGGACCAGCCAACCATCGAGCCCACAACAAGAGAACGGATTCGTCCCTTGTCGCGTGCACACCGCGCCCTCGCAGCCGCAGGCTTCCTGCTGCTCGCCTCGCCGTGTATGACTCTCACCCTTGCAGCCAATGCCAGTGCCGCCACCTGTGGAGCCCACAAGGTCACCAGCATCCCTGGAGCCGAGGCTGAATATCGCCTCGCCTGCAAGAACGGGAATCTCCGCGTCTACGGCTGAGTCAAGGGCACCCGCCCTGACGACGATTTCGCAGCTCTGCACATTCATACCGCCAGCGGCGAAGTGCGCAGCGCGTTCGCTAACGGCTGGGGAGAGGTCGAACACTTCAGTTTCACCTTCGCCAGCACAGCCTCAGCAGAGGTCAAGCTGAGCTTGGACAACTGACCCGCTGGCAGCGGAGCAACAGCACCAGCCACAACCACACGAACGAGCGGCGCTCACCCCAAAACGACACGGGGGTGAGCGCCGGTGCGTGGCGAGGCGATCAGGGTGCGTCGCCCTCCCACACCCACGGGCCGCCAGGACGGCTGAAGGTAGGCCCGTAAGCAGCCCGCCCGCCCAGACCGTATGTGCTGTGAGGGGTGATCAAGTACGCGCCGGTGCTGATCTCCTCATCCGTCCAGCCGGTCACCTCGATCAGCTGCCCATCCAGCGGCCCACCGGTCAACTCGCGGTAGTCATGTCCGGGCTGCGGTCCGGGCTCCGGGTCGTCATGCGCGCTGCCGTACACCCCGGTGCTGGCAGCAGTGGCACGGGGCCGGAGTCGATTAGATTGGCTGAAACCAGCTGCGCAACCCGGCCGCCGCCGGGCTCGACGAAGAGGACGCCGACGGCTGACGGGGCCCACACAACGGTCCGGCGATCCCTACGCGGGGGCCGGGACCAACTCCTGGGGCTTGCTTGATCGGGAGTCGAGTCACTCCTCCGTGGCATTGTCGGGGGATTCCCGAACACGATACTTTGCGTATCCAGCTGGACACGATGCGTGACCAGTTCGAAGTGAAGGAGTCCTGCATGCGCATTCGATCTGCCTGCGCCGTGGTCGCCGTAGCGCTGACTACGACCGTTCTCGGGGTGGGCACCGCCGACGCGACGGGGCCGTTGAGCGGCACCAAGGTCCGCGCCTGGGCCAGCGGTTACGTCCTCGGCGTCGCCGGCAACTCGACGGTCGGCGCTGCCCAGCTCCAGTACCAGACCGACACCGATGCCTTGGCCCAGAAGTGGGCCATCGATCCGGTCACCCGCGACACCTTCATGCTGCGCAATCTCAACAGCGACATGTGCGTCACCGCTATGAGCGGCAGCACCGCGGATGCCCTCCAGCAGCGTCCGTGCGATCCCCGGTGGGAAGAGCAGATCTTCACTATGGCGGACTCCAGCAAGCCCAACCGGCACCTGCTGCGCAACCTGGCCCACAACAAGTGCATGCAGCAACTGTCCTCCACCGCCACGCCCACCATCGCCGTCTTGAACGACTGCGCCCCCACCAACAACTACCAGGCCCACTCGTTCGACGTCCGCTGACCTCACTTCAGGGCGGGATAACACCAGGCATTCGCGGCCCGAGGCCAGCAAAGGCCATGCCGCGCCAGGCCTGCACCGTCTGACCCCAGGCCCGCCCTGAAGAAAAGGGGCGTCCGAAGCCACCTCTTATGGCTTCGGACGCCCTTTCGGCTGTAGCGGCAGGGCCAGCTGGCCGCCGCGGCGGCGGCTTCGGCGGAGCGTGGACGCGGCATGGCCTTTGCTGGTCTCGGGCCGCGAGCGCCTGTCCTCGTCACTGTCAGAAACGACCCTTTCCCGGAGCAAGATCGGAAACGGGCGCCCCGGGCGGCCCGGAGGCCCGACCCACTGTCAGAACTCGTTCTCACTCAAAGTGGAACGAGGCATGTTCTGGGAATGGTTTGTGACGCGATCCGGGGTCATGACGGACCCTCAACCCGCACACGCGTCCGACGCGGACGACGTCGAGCGCCACCCCTGCCCGCGCTGCTCGGCCCAGCCCGGCTCACCCTGCCGCTCGCGCTGGCTCGCCAAGCTCCTGCGCGTGCCGACCCCCGCCGACCGCGGCCCCGGACAGCCATGGCGGCCCGGCACACCAGCGCCCGCCCCGGCCGACCCGGACACCCCGAGCGCGGACATCCGCATCGGCTACGCCCGCCTCAACTCCCCACGCCAGCACAGCGATTCGGTTCTATGAAGCCGAGGCGGAAACGGTCCTCGGGACAGGAAGACGTCGTCGGCTTCTTCGCTGGACCCCGGGCAGGAGCACGTCCGCCCCCGGTGAGGAGAGAGAGAAGGCAGTCGTGGCTGCTCAGGGGACGTCGCCTTCCCAGACCCAGGGGCCGTCAGGCCGGCTGATGGTCGGTCTGTACGAGGCCCGACCACCGGGCCCGTACGGGGTGTGAGGGGTGATCAGGTATGCGCCGGTGGTGATCTCCTGCTCGGTCCAGTCGGTCACCTCGATCAGCTGCCCGTCCAGCGGCCCGCCGGTCAGCTCACGGTAGACGTGGCCGAGCAGTGGCCCGGTCGCCGGGATGGCCGGGGCGGGCGCTGGTGTGCCGGGCCGCCATGGCCGGCGGGCTGCCGTGACGAGCGCCGGACCGAGGACGACTTCGTCTGCGCCGAGCTCGCCCGACGCCTCCCCGGGGCCGTCGGACCGCGCCTCGCGCGCCTGTGCCGCTCGCTGGACGGCACCACGGTGGACGATCTGGCGCACGGCCCCTCCGCCCAGTGGCTCGCCCGGCACGAACAGACGGGGGCGGACGATCTTGCGTTCATCCTCGCCCAGCGGCCCGACTCGCCCGTCCTCCCGTACTACGACGGGAAGCTGCTGCGGCGGTACCCGGACCGACCGGCCCGGCGGGCTGACGAGGAGCGCGGTCCGTCCGTGCCGACCGGGCCCGGCCCGCGCGCCGGGCCCGGTCGCCGGGCTCAGACCAGATCGATCCGGTGCTGTGTCACCGGGTAGCCGGCGCGTAGGAAGGTCTCCGCCATGGGGGTGTTGGCCCGGTCGGTGCCCGCGGTGACGACCTCCGCGCCCTTGGCGGCGAGGAAGTGCGTCGCCTCCGCGAGCAGGTCGTACGCGTAGCCGCGGCCGCGCTGTTCGGGGACCACACCCACGTAACCGATCAGCGGGGCCGAGTAGTTGCGGCACGGCGCGACGAGACCGACGAGCTCGCCGTCGGACGTGTGGGCGAGACGCCACCAGGACCGGGGGCTGGGCATCCAGCGCAGGTAGTCCAGTTGCTCCTGGGCGGCGGCGTCGATGCCGGAAGTCTCGACGGTGCGGAGCACCTGACTGTCCAGGGAACCGCGGTGGACGCGCCGGAACACCTCAAGGATCACCGCGTCGTCCGGCTCGGGAGTGAACGTCAGCCGGTCCGGACGCGGCGGCAGCCCGCAGTCGGGCGTCCACCGGTAGTGGTTCCGCTCGCCCTGCTCCACCAGCCCGGCAGCCGACGCGGCCGCGATCCGGACCTCGGCCTCGGCCCGTACCACTGGATCCTCCCGCCAGCCCGGGGGGAGTTTGAGCATGTATTGCGCGCGCAGCAGCACGGTGCGCAGGAGTTCGGTCGCCGCCTCGGCGTCGGTGAAGTCGAACCAGTTGAGCGAGGCCGGTTGCGTGTCCTCGGGGCCGCCCCACCACGCGGCCCGGGCGACCACCGTGTCCTCGCGCAGCGCCACCGCGGCGGCCCGCTGCCTTCACGGGCGGTGGGCCGCCTTCACCGTCATGCCATTCCGCAGCGCTCGCGGAGGTGCTCAACACCGTCGCCTTCCAGGTCGTCGAGATACGCCGCGCGTCCGGTCATGGCCATCGTCAGGGCCAAGGTGCTGCCGGACACGAGTGCCCCGGATCCGGTCTTGAACGGGCCATCATTTGCGACGAGTCGTAGGTCACCGATGCGCCCCTTGGCAAGGACCACCAGATCCGACCCCTGGTAGTACTCAGCCACCCGTGTGACCGCCTCAGTTGGGTAGTCGCGACGAATGTCCAACGGACGCCGGATGTCCTCCGCATGCACGATCGTCTCGCCAAGCATGGCCACGGCAGGGAGGGGAGGCTTGGTTCTGCTGGGGACAACACGCCGGAACCGCTCAAGTGTCTCGGCCGGGGTTGCCCCGAGCTGTTCGGCTAGCCGCATTGCTACCTGTTTGTCGAAGTCGAATCGGCAGCGGATCACACCCGCCAGCCAGCGCACAGCATTGAGGCTTGCCCCCGCAGTGAGATGCGCCAGCACCTCACGCACCATCAACCCGGTGCACAACGACGGGGTTGCCCACTGATCGTCGGACAAATCTGCAAGATCGGCTACCAGTGCCGCTCGCTCAGTACGGATCAGTGGCCAGACCCCGGTCCCCGGACTGCGATCTGCTGCCAGCTCCGAACCAGTCATACGGGCGAATCTCCTGTCACGAGTCATGCTCTGCATTGCACCTGGACCGGAACACGTGGTCGTCCGGCAGGGTGTTCGAAGAAGAGACTCTCCCACTAGAGCAAAGTCATCGCCCACAGCGTGACCATCCCTCGAGGCAGCCGAACCGGGACCTCGCAGGCATCAGAGTGGACATGCCGAGCCGGCAGCAGGTCCTGCCGCTATTTCTCGTGAACATCCACGAGCCCGGAGATCGCCAACTGCTGCCCAAACCAGCAGACAAACGCTGCTGCTGAAAGGGTTCTGGCTCAACTTCTGTGGTGATGGGCCGGCGGTCAGTGGGTCCGGTCGGCGCAGTCGGGAAACCCGCAGGTCAGAGAAATGGTCCGGCGCGGAGATGGGCGGGTAAGGCCTGGCATCACGGAAGTTGTGCCAGAACCGCTGAAAGTGAACGAAGCCACCTGCGCAAGCTGGAAGGACAACGCCAAGACCAGCACCACGATGTATGTGCTCACCCAGGCCCCCGGCAGCCCGCCGCCAGCAGATCGTCGACGCGATGTCTGTCCTCGTGGCCGACTACGAGGAGAAGCAGGGGCGCCCGCCGGGGGAGCGGGCCGCCTACGCACTGGGCCAGCAGGCCAGCGACCGGACGCGCCCACCGAAGCGCAAGGAGATGCGGTCGCTGTCCGAGCTACGCGACGGCTGGCGGGCCTCGGCGATCCGGGCGTTCGGCGCCTGCACCATCTACCGGCTCGCACAGCGGGCGCGGGCGGGAGCCGCGGCGGTATGGGCGCGCGTACGGCCGGTGGTCGACATAGCACTGGCGGCCGTCGACACCGTCGCCGTGGTCTACGTGATGCGCGGCGCGTTCAAGCCCAGGCACCTGCTCGCCGAAGCCCGCCGCCACCTCACCTACGGCCTGCGCGGCCGACCCCACCAGCCCGGCCTGGACGAACAGATCGTGCAAGCGGTCGTTGACAACTACACCCGCCCGGCCAGCCGACGGATGATGACCGCCGACCTGCGCGCCCTGTACCCGCACGACACCGAGGACCAGGCCGTGCTGCGCCCGCTGACCCGTAAGCGGACTGCCGCGCCGTACGAGCGGGCCCGCCTCGCCGCCGGCGCGCTGAGGGCCCGGGTCCACGTGGTGCGCCGCGCGGACCGCCTGGGCTCCCGCACCCGGCTACACGCCGTCGCCGTACCCGCCGCCCCGAGGTCCCGCCCGCGGCCGTCCCGCACGGACCGGAAGGCCGGCCGCGTGCCGGAGCAGGCGACGGACGTCGCCGCGGTGGAGCAGACCCGTCGGACGCTCGAGGCAGCCGCCGCCAAGATGGCCGCCAAGCTCCAGGACGGCGTACGGGAACGCGCAGTCGCTCACGGCCCCCGACCACAGCCCACCTCGCCGACGGCCCCGCCGTCGCACGCCCAGCAGCCCGGCACCCAGTACGCACCGGGCCGGACCACAGGAGGAGTCGCGTGAGCACCCCGGAAGAACAACCCAGCATCGAGGACGTCCTCGCCCGCGCCCGCGAAGCCTTCAAGGAGCTGGCCGCTGTGCTCGATGAGCCGCCGCTCTGGGAGCCGATCTGGAAGCGGCCCCGGAAGCCGAAGAACGACCGCGAGAAGAAGGCGGAGCTGCGCAAGCAACGGCGGCGGCTCCAGGACGCCGGGCGGCGCCGCTTCCTCGCCGGGCAGTCGCGCCGGCCCCGGTCGACGGGTCCGTCAGCGCCGCCCTGACGGCCTGTCGGGCCGTCCTCCGTCTCTCCAGGCTACTCGGCGTGCTTCCGGGGGACTCTCAGGTGTCCTTCACGGGCGTGGAACTGGCGTGCCGCCGTGAGGTTGAGCGCCCACTTCGCGTCCTGCGTCAGCTTCACCGGCCGCTCCTCCTCGGCCGGTGTGATCTTGAGGGTGTTCTCCAGGATCTACTGCTGCGCAGCCACCAGCTGCTCCCACCCGTGCCGCTGCGCGCTCACCCAGCGTCCGAGGTCTTCGCCCTGGACGACGACATCGGACGCGGCTGTCGGGAGCGCGCCGCCGGCCCGGACGAGGTTCTGGACGAGGCGGAAGCAGCGCTGCCACCCGGTGTCCCAGACCGGTCACGAGCAGAACGAGTATCGGGGTGGTTGTCACCCAGCAGTCGTTCGCGGTCGGCAGGAACGCAGGGCCGGTCAGGTGGCGGGGTGGATGGCGCAGCGCGCGGAGCGTTGCGGAGGGATGGGTCCGCTGGGGTCGGGGCTGAGGGGCAGTGACCAGGCTTTTCGGATGTCGGTGATGAGGGTGCGGGCGCTGTAGGGAGAGATGCCGAGTTCCTGGCGGGCTTCGGCGAGGCGTTCGGGTTCTCCGGGGAAGCCTTGGGCCTGGGCTTGCTTGAGGCGTTCGTCGAAGCCGGTGGTGCTGAAGATGTCGAGGAGGGTGAGGGAAAAGTAGGCGTAGGCGGAGGCTTCGGCAATGAGCTGGTGTGCGTCTTCGCTGAGGGCGTCGGAGGTGTCCGGGCCTGGGTGGTGACCGGTGAGGGGGTGGTAGGCGAGTTGTTCGAGTCCGTGGACGAGGGTGCGGATATTGCAGGGGCAGGGAATGCGGAGGTGGCCGCCGAGGGTACGGAAGGCGCTGAGGGTGCCTTCGGTGTCGGGGGTCCACTGGCGTTTGCTCAGGAGCGTGCGGAAGCCGGCGAGGGTTTCGGAGAGCTCTTCGAGGATGAGGTGGCGGGAGATCTCGGCGAGTTCGTGGGAGCGGGATCTTTCCTGCATTTCGCGGATCTGGAGGGCGTAGCGGAGCAAGTCGCGGAGGATGCCGCCGGAGAGGGTGTGGGCGAGGAGGGTGTAGGGAGCGGTGAGGGCGGAGCGTTCGGCGAGGACGGTGCGGGATTCGGCGAGGGTGCTGGGCTGGACATGGATGATGTCGTCGAGGGAGCTGTCGGTGACGTCGCGGTGGGGGAGGCCGCGGCGGACGAAGGCGGCCCCGACGTCCTCGGCGACGGAGATCAGGTAGTGGACATGAGGGATACCGAGGATGGCTTTGATCTCGCTGAGGAAGGCGAGGGCGTGGGTGTCGGAGCCGAGGCGGTCGAGTTCGTCGATGGCGATGATCACGGATTTGCCCTGTCCAGCGTATTCGTGGGCGATGAGACGCAGGAGGGCACGGAAGTCTTCGACGAGTTCGGGGAAGTTCGGGGGGACGGTGGACAGGGAGGTGTTGTGGGTGGTGCCGAGGCTCAGGAACTGGGAGATCCCTGTGGTCAGGGTGCTGCCTGAGGACTGGATGGTCTGGAGGCGGTAGAGGTAGTCGCGGCAGCGCGAGACGAGCTCGGGTTCGCGGGGCCGGGGTTCCCAGTCGTCGACGCGCCTCAGGAGGGTGCCAGCGGTGAAGGCCGCGAGGCGGAGGGGGTTTTCCTCGTCGGCGATGAGGCGGTAGGTGTCGGGGTCCTGGGCGAGGTAGAGCAGTGTGCAGGCGCCGGCCAGGGCGGTCAGCGGGGTGAAGATCCTCCGCAGGTGGATGTAACGGCTACCGAGTGGGAACTCGATGCCGGAGTCGCGGGCCCTGGCGAAGAGGACCCACACCGTGAACACCAGGCCGGCGCGGATCAGTGCCTCCCAGGGGGCTGCTTGTCCAGTGGCTGGGGGACCGGGTCCGTGGTCAGGTTCAGGGGCCTGAGGGAAAAGTGGACAGAGACGTCGCCGTAGTCGAAGAGGACGCTCAAGAAGGTTCCGGTGATCAGGATTGATCCGAGAATCAGGCAGCCTGTCGTCGTGACGCGGCGCAGGAGGCGTGGAATCCAGGAGGTATTCCGGGCGTTCCACAGGCCGAGGGCAACGAAGACGGCGATGACGCTGGCGGCGACGGCCTGGCCATGCTGTCGGCGTACTTCTCTGACTGCTCCGGCAAGTACAGATAAACGTGCACCACTTGGCGGTCGGCAAGATGGTTGTGACTGGTTGGTCGTGGGCAGTGTCGGAGGTCTCTGCGGGGACTGTCATGATCTCGGCCATGGATGAGTTCACCGAGGTTCTGAGGCGGGAGTTCGACGCCGAGGAGGGGAGCTTCCTGCTGCGGCTGCGTGGGGATCTGGAATGGGATCGGGCTGCGTTCACCCGTCTGGAGCGGGCGATGCGGGCCGCATGCGAGCGATCGCAGTCCGACCAGAAGCTCGATCGGTGGGTCGCTGAAGGGTTCTATGAGGTCGCGACCTGGGTTCCGTCGTGGACGTCACACCCGAACTTCCCAAGGCCGGCGCCCGACGTCTACTTCGAGGACTGCGTAGAACGAATCGGGGATCTGGCCAACTGGTTCTTCCGCGGCTGGCACGATTACTCCGAGGGCCATGTCTGGACTGACCTGTGAAAACTCCCGGGGAGCTTGGTCAGGCTGCCTCGTCCCGGTCGCGTTCGATGGCCGCGAGCCGGTTCTTGAGCCGGTAGCTGGGGCCGTTGATAGAGATCACGTCGCAGTGGTGCAGGAGGCGGTCGAGGATGGCAGTGGCCAGGACCTCGTCGCCGAATACCTGTCCCCATTCGCTGAAGGTCTTGTTCGAGGTCAGGATGATCGAGCCCTTTCGTAGCGCTTTGAGATCACCTGGAAGACCAGGTTGGCCTCAGCTCGTTCGAGGGGCTGGTAGCCCACCTCGTCGACCACGAGAACCGCTGGCCGGAGGTAGCTGCCGAGCTTGCTGGTCAGCCGCCCTGCGGCCTCGGCGGTCTTGAGGTTGCGGACCATGTCGTCGAGGCTGGTGAAGTAGATTGAGTAACCGGCCCGGCAGGCGGCGACCGCGAGAGCGACGGCGATGTGCGTCTTGCCCACTCCTGGCGGCCCGAGCAGGGCGGCGTTGGCTTTGGCCTCGACGAACGACAACGTGGCGAGGTCCTTGACCTTGCGCGGGTCGAGTTTGCGGACCATGTCGTCGAGGCTAGTGAAGTAGATCGAGTAGCCGGCCCGGCAGGCCGCCGCCAATGCGATAGCGATGTGGGTCTTGCCGACGCCGGGTGGCCCGAGCAGGGCAGCATTGGCCTTCGCTTCGACGAAAGACAGAGTGGCGAGGTCTTTGACCTTGCGCGGGTCGAGCTCGGGCTGGAACGAGAAGTCGTACTCATCCAGCGTCTTGTGGTGCGGCAGCCGGGAGAGCCGCAGGCCCTGGCGGAAACGGCGGTCGTCGCGGACGGCGAGTTCCTCGGAGAGGACCAGATCGAGGAAGTCGAGGTAGCCCATCTTTCCTGCGTCCGCCCGCCGCGTGTACTCGTTGATGGTTTCCGCCAGGTGGGGCAGGCCGAGCTTGGTCGCCGTGGTGCGGATGCGGTTGTCGGTCAGCTCGCTCAAGACGATTCCTTCGTCGCTCGGTTGGTGGTGAAGGGACGGGTCCCGGTCAGTTCGTCATAGACCGACAACGGTCGGCGGCCGACCTCGATGCGGGTGGCCGCGGCCCGGTTGAGGAGGGCTTGCAGCGGCCCGGGCTCCTCGCCCAGCGGGCGTTCGTGACGCGGCCGGGGCAAGACGTCGCCGGTGGTGGTCCGGCGCCCTTTGCCGGTGGGCAGACCGTCCCAGTGCTGTTCCGCGACGACACGGACCCCGCGTCCGACCGCCCGCGGGTGCGTGGCCAGCAGTGTCTCGCCGCTGGAGTCGGCAACGGTGGAGTGCAGCATGACCTGTGATTTCGTGGCCCTGAACTCCACCAGCTGACGGGGGCGGACCTTGCGGGCCGGGACCGAGTAGAGGTTCCCGCCGAAGGCGACCAGGCAGTCTTTGCCGACGGGCCGCAGATGGCGCTCGGCCACCAGATACGGCGTTGGCGGCAGCGGCTTGAGAGCTGCGTGGTCCCGGGCAGCGCGGTGCCCGATCACCTCGCGGTGCGTCTTGTGGATCTGAGCCCGCCGTTGCGGCACCCATGTGGCGAAGGCGGCGTCCATCTCCTCGACGGAGGAGAAGGCCCGGCCGGAGAGAACGTGGTCGCGGACGATCAGCACCTGGCGTTCGACGCGGCCCTTGCCCTGGGGCCGGTAGGCGGCCAGTACATCGATGTCGAAGTCGTAGTGGCCGGCAAATCCGACCGCCTCCGGATGCAGCGGAACCGCCTCGCCGGGGGCGACGTGACGGCGCACGACCGTCTTGGTGCGGTCGTAGACGATCGTCATCGGCACCCCGTTGAAGTGCGCGAATGCCCGCCGGTGGCAGTCGAAGAACGTCTGCAGGTCCAGGCTGGTGGTGAAGCAGCAGAACGGATCACGCGAGTACGACAGCACCATGTGGAAGGAGTAGACCTTCGGGATGTCCAGATGGGCGAGGATCTTGCCCTCATCGCCCCAGTCCACCTGGGCCTGAGCACCCGGGATCACCTCGAACCTGCGATGCATCCCCGCAAGCTCCCGCGGGGTGATTCCCAGTTCCTCCGCGATCCTTGGGCGGGCCTCCTGCACGTAGAGCTTGACCCGCTGGTAGTTCCCGGTGAATCCGTACTCCGTGGCCAGCCGCTCGTGAATCACCGCGGCCTTCATCAGGATCTCAGCCCGCAGCATCGCGTCGATCAGCGCAGCGACCTCGTCGACCACCCGCTTGCACGGTGACCACTCGCCGTCCGGCGCGGCGGTGCGGACGAGTCAGCAGACAGATACTTGCTGACCGCCCGCCAGTTCAGCCCGGTCTCCTTGGCGCCCTCCGACAGGCTCATCGCCCCGGACTTCACCAGGCCGCGGAAACGCCGGAGCTCCAGCCAGCGCTGCGGGTCCAAGACCATGGCCCACCCCTCTCTGCAACCTTGGACAACAGGCAGCAGCGTGCCGGGGGCCGACTCTCAGCGCATCAAGAACTCTGTACGTTCATCCGTACGCGGCTATGCGCGTTCACGTGTACGCCGACAGGCGCTCGTCCATGCCAGATGTATCAGGCGGTCAGGCCGGCGCTGACCAGCCAGATATGTTCGCAGGTCGAGGATGCTTTTTGCAAATTCTCGCGGGACTCCTGCGAGGCGTGGTAGAAGGTGCGCTCGATCATCCAGCATAGGGCGCGTGCCATCGCCGACGCTTGTTCCGGTTCGGTGCCCGCCTGAATGCCGGCTCGTTCCAGGACAGCGGTGATGGCTGTGATGAACAAGTCAGCTGTACGGCTCCACAGCTCGCCGACCTCCGGCACGGTCAGTGAGAGGTCGATCGCCGTGCGCATGACCAGGCCGTGCTCGTTCCACAGCTCGACCGTGCGCCGCATGGCTGCTGCGATGGCCTGGCACGGCTCGTCGGTCTGCGCGGTGGCCCGGGACCGCTCCCACAGGTGCTCCACGGTCCGGGCCACGAGTGCCGTGACCACTTCTTGCTTGGAGCCGAAGTAGAAGTACAGGGCGCCGCGTGTGATGCCGGCGCCCTGGGCGATGTCGCCGACGGTCATGGCGTCGTAGCCCTTCTGCGCCAGCAGAGCTTCGCAGGTGTCCAGAATGGCCCGCTCCCGGACGTCGCCCTTGCGTTCGGTGGTGCGTCGGCTTCGCGCGGGGTGGTGGCCGGGCATCAGAGCTGAGCACCCTCGGCGAAGTCGGTCGCACGGGAGAGCGTCTCCCATGCGCGGATGTCCTCGTCCACGGCCGTGCGCGCGGCGGTGACCAGTCGCAGCGCATCCGAGCCCAGGACGAGGTGGGCCGGCGGCTGGTCTACCGACGCAATGTGCACGACCGCGTCCCCTGCCTTGGCCGGATTGCCCAACTGGTTCCCGCTGGCCTTCTGCCGCGCTTCACGGATGGGGGTGAACAGCTCGTCGTAGTCGTCGACGGACCGCGCGGTGCGTGTCATGGACCGTCCGGCCCAGTCGGTGCGGAACGACCCGGGCTCGATCGCCGTCACATGGATCCCGAACTGTGCGACCTCCTTGCCCAGCGCCTCAAGGATGCCTTCCAGGGCGAACTTGCTGCCGCAGTAGGCGGACATGCCGGGCACGGCCATCAGCCCGCCCATGGAGGTGACGGCCATCAGGTGTCCGCGGCGGCGCCGGCGCATGTGGGGCAAGGCCGCCTGCAGCGTAGCCACTGTCCCGAATACGTTGACCTCGAACTGCCGCCGCACGTCGGCCAGCGGGGTCTCCTCGAAGGTGCCCTCCAGGCCATAGCCGGCGTTGGCGATGACGACATCCAAAGCTCCGACGCTCCGCTCTACCTCTGTGATCACATTCGAAACGGCGTCGCCGTCCGTCACGTCCAGGATTCGGCCGTGAGCGTATCCGGGTTTGAGCTCTTCGAAGGCCCGCAGGTCCTTCTCTGAGCGGACCGTGCCGACGGCGGTGTGCCCGGCGGCCAGGGCCGCTTGGGCGAAGGCACGTCCGAGGCCCGTGCTGACGCCGGTGATGAGCCACTTCTGTTCCTGCATTACTCCTCCAGCTAGGACTCGGAAGGAGTCTGGTTGCTCCCTCACCTCAAACTCTACACGATGTCGATTTTTATCATCGTCATGCAGATTCTGGTGACACCTTACGGATCCGCCAACCGCCGGAAAGAGACCGGCCCCGGCGTCCCCCGCAGTTCGGCCATGCCCTGTGGGCCATAGCAGCTTCCGCTGACCGCGTGCGGATCGTGCGCCGCCCGCAGGATCGGGCCGCAGCCCGCCAAAGGACTCTGACCCACCAGCCGCACGTCGGCGACCTCAAACGCCGGGCATGCAACCGGCCCCGCGTCGCCGTCGACACCGCCCATCTCACTTGACCCCGGGCCGGGACGGACCACGGACAACGGGAGTGTCTAAATCAACGGCGGATCTGTTGATCATGGAGCCACGCCCACCAAGGACACAGGCGCGCCAGGGGAGTGGCTCTCAGCTCCTCAAGTCTCAAGTCCGACCGCACGTACGCCGCAGACGGCAGCTATGGCGACAAAGACGTGATCGAAGTCCAGCTCTTCGAGGACGGCGGGCTGCGCCTGTTCATGACCCGTCTCTCCGAGGGCCTCAGCCGCCGCGGGTCGGAGACCGAGGAGGAGCAGGTCCTCTTCGACGCCGGCGCCGTCATCCTCACCCGGCACGTGCTGGAGCTGATGCGCCTTGTCTCCGACCAAGTGGGCTACCACGGGAACTGGGTCGTGGCGGTCGGGGCCAACAGGCTCCGCGGCCGCCGCAGGCACTCCGGACAGTCACACTGGCCCAGCAACCACAGGTACAGCGATGACACCCACCGGGGCGGTTCAGTCCGCACCCCCAGTCGCACGCATGGCGGGCACCTCTGCAACGATCGCCTTGAAGGCGGCCACCGATCATCGGGGCCGACCTACGAGAGGACAACTTCGTGACACTCATGACGAGCAAGCCCACGGTGGCCATTTTGGGTTCGGGCGGCATCGGCGGTCTGCTGGCCGCCCTACTGTCCCGCTCCGGTCACCGCGTCATCTGCCTGGCCCGCGAAGCCACGGCACACGCCTTGCGCAGCAGCGGGATCGAGGTACATAGCCGCCAGTTCGGCGACTTCACCGCAGCCGTGGAAACGGACACCGAACTGCGAGAGCCGGTCGACGCGTGCCTGATCACCGTCAAGCAGATCGCTCTGGATACCGCACTTACCCGCGTCCCGCCCGCAGCCCTCGGCGACGCCCTCGTCGTACCGCTGCTGAACGGCGTCGAACACCCCGCCACCCTCCGCGCTCGCTACCGGCCTGACCGGGTGGCCCCCGGAGTGATCCGCGTGGAGTCAACCCGCCTTGCCCCCGATGGCACCGGGCCCGTCGTCATCGAGCACGGCAGCCCGTTCGTCGAGATCGACCTGGCCGCCGGCACGGCACCCCGCCCCCACGTCGTAACCCTGGCGACCGCCCTGTCCGCCGCGGGCGTGACGGCCCGCCTGACTGAGGACGAGACCACAGCCTTGTGGGCAAAAATGGCCTTCCTCGCCCCCTTCGCCCTCCTCACCACCCGGTACGGCGCGCCCCTCGGAGAGGTCCGCACCCGCCACCACGAGGAGCTGGAGAGCCTGGTCGCCGAAACCGCCGCGGTCAGCCGCGCCTGCGGCGCACCGGTGGACACCGCTCAGGCCCTGGCGCGCTACGACGCCTTCCCTCCCGACGCCAAGTCCTCCATGCAGCGCGACGCGGAAGCGGGCCGGCCGCTGGAACTCGACGCCATCGGCGGAGCGCTGCTGCGCGCGGCCGACCGCCACGGTGTGCTCGTGCCGGTGGCGACCCGCGTGGTACGGGAACTGCAGTCCGCAGGCCACTAGGGCATATATCGAGTCGTGATCGTCATCTTGGATGACTCGCGCGCAACTGACGGACGTGGAGCGGGGGCACTAGTTGGCTGGCGGCGTGGGAGGATCCTCGAAGTTGATCATGCTGGAGGGGGATCGTCCGTGGTGAGCGCGTTGCCGTCGTATGAGGGGCACCGGTACCCGGTCGAGGTCATCTCCCACTGCGTGTGGCTGTACTTCCGCTTTCCGCTCAGCTTCCGTGAGCCGCCTCGTGCGGCGTACCGACAGCCCGGGAGAAACCAGCATGCTCGCCTGGGACGGCGAAGGCCGCCTCGAGCGCCGTACGGCTCCGGACGGCGCGACCGAGACATGGCTATGGGACGGCGAGGGCAACTGCACCAGCTACACCGCCCCGCTGGGTGGCTGCACCCTCTTCGGCTACGGGGCCTTCGGCCTGCTCAGCGCCCGCACCTCGCCGGACGGTGCCACACACCGCTTCCGCCATGACACCGAGGAGCGCCTGACACACGTCACCAACGCGCTGGGCCAGACCTGGCACTACGCCTACGACAGCGCAGGCCGGCTCGCCGCCGAGACCGACTTCGACGGCCGCACCACCACCTACGCCTACGACGCCGGCGGACAACCCGCAGCCCGCACAACCACGACAGGCGAGACCACCACCTACGCGTTCGACGCAGCAAGCCGCCTCAGTTCCAGGACAGTCGGTGACGCACGTACCGAGTACCGGTACGACGAGGCATCCCGCCTGACCGCCGCCATCTCCCCGACCAGCTCGCTGAACTTCTCCTACGACCCGGTCGGACGTCTACTGACCCAACAGACGGATGGTGCGACGCTCAGCCAGACCTATGACCTCGCCGCCGACGCATCAGCCGCACCACGCCTTCCGGCGCCGTGACCACCTGGGCGTACGACGAGGGCCACCACCCGGTGCGCATGGGGGTCTCGGGCCACACTGTCGCCTTCAACTACGACGCCCTGGGGCGAGAGCTCACCAGGGACGTCGGCGACTTCGCCACCTTGTCCCACAGCTATGACACATCCGGCCGCCTGACCGAGCAGTTCGTGACTTGTCCCGGAAGAGACCCGCGAGCCCTGTGAGCTGCCGCGCTGGGTGTCTGCGGGGCGCAGGGAGGAGGGAGTTCTGCGCGGTCAGGTCTGCGGAACGGCCGGGAATGTATGTCCCGCGTCCCGGCGAGCCGGCCCGCTTCCGCCACTACGAGGCACGCTCGGGCATGCCGCTGCTCCACGACCATCTGATGCTGTCGGTGAAGGGGCAGCGCCTGGACGGGAAATGGGGATCGGTCCACTCGGAGGCCCTGTTCGAGAGCACGGTCGCGGCGTCCGCGCTCTACAACGAAACCGTGGCCGCTGAGGTCTGCGAGGCGATGGGGCTGGCGACCGAGCCGCGCATCGTCACCGCCGGGCGCCGCCCAGTTATGGAGATAGCCGGAGTGCCCCACGAGCTGATCCGCTGGACCGCCAGCCGCGGGGAGCAGATCGCCGCCTGCCTGTCGGGCCTGGAGCACGAGTACGTCACCGCCGTCGACGACGACGGCGAGCCGAAGTTCCTGCCCGTGGTCTCCGAGCGGGCCCGCGCCAAGCTGAACCGGGTCGCGGCGAAGATGACCCGCCCGCCCAAGAAGCAGAAGGTCCGCTCCCTCGCGGGCGACGTACTGCGCGAGCGCCTGAACGCCCCGCTGGAAGGGCCGCTGACACCTGCCCGAGATTCTGGCCGAATGACGCGGCAGCGTACGAGGGCGGCGATGTCGGGCGGCGTCACGGGGGCCGGCGGCTACATCGACGGTTTGCGCGCCATCGCCCGCAGCAGGGGCTTCAGAAGGATCACCAGGTCAGTGGCAAGAGCCCTTGCTGAAGGTCGCGTGGGAGAGGTAGAACGCGAGCATCCCCGGGTCGGGGGGCGGCCGGTCCTCGGCCCCCGGGAAGACTACGGGGGGCTGCTCGTCCAGGGTCAGCGTGATGCGGACGCAGTAGTCCGTCTCGGTGTCCTCAGTGCTGACCGTGTAGCCTCCGCCCTCCTCTTCACGCGTGTCGACGCCGTGCCCTGGCCCGATGCCGCTCTCCCGGATCGCCTCCGCGATCAGGAAGCCGTGGTTGCCCTCCAGGCTTGTGTAGTGCCGTTTGCCGCCTAGATCTTGGACGCCCTTGCGGACGGCGTCGCGGAGTTCGCCCTCACTCCACGTCGACTCGGCCTGCATACCGAACAGCACGCCGAGCGCGACAAGCGGCGTGAGGATGATGAGTGCGAGACCAACCGGGTTGCGGTGGTTGTAGACGTACCGGCTGGTTCCCAACTTGCTCCGGATGAAGACGGGTTCTTCGCTCAACGTGCTGCCTGCACACCGCCGATGTACGCTGCCCAGGCATCTGCCCGGAGCGCGAGCTTCGGGGCATCGGGGCTCTGCGGGGGCACGCCCTCAAACGGTCCGTCGAACTCGGCTTCGGCTCGGTTGATGCGGGCCGAGAACCTGCGGTGAGGTGCGGTCGTCATGGCGGCACTGTAGCGGCGAGGGTGATCACATCGGATATCCCGTCGATATCCGAGACGACGGCTCGGATACTGCGATCATGCCACGCCAAGCGCTCGTCGGCCGCGAACGCTCAGACTGGCCACGTAGAACGCTCACCGGCCAACTATGGCGCTCAGTGTGCGACACGAAGTCGCTCCAGGTAAGTAAGGCCAGCCACGTGAAGGAGGTATCGATCGGCTGAACTTCGGGCCAGTGCCCAAGGCCCGTCCCCGCGCTCCCATGCGTCGCTGGTAACGGCGGGGTGTGAAGCGGAGCGTTCAAGCCCAAGGGCACCTCGGCCATCGAGGAGCAACAGTCGAGGGGAAGGCTGGACGGGCGAACGAGAGTGAACCCTCGACGATGCCCCGTGAGCTTAAGACCGCGCGATGGCACGCGGGCGGCGGTCACAGGACCCGGTGCTGCAAGGCACCAAGCGACCCTCGGGTAACTGAGCCCGGAGGGAGGACACCGCTGGTCCCGGGGTAGAGGGGGCGCCCACCCCAGCCGCGTCTTACGACCTGGGGATGAATAGTCCCGGTGTTGGTGGGGCCGTGACGTGAGAAGGGCCGCACGGGTTGGGTGAGTTGTGACGCTTACCTGGGCCCGTG
>NZ_JBVHDS010000041.1:0-17768 GCF_055563255.1 Streptomyces sp. NPDC002958
CTTTCTTCGCCGATCGTTGATCTATCAGGTGGTCCCGTTGCGCTGTTCAGCAGGGCTTGACGTACAGCTCAGGGGCCAAACGCAACGGTGTTGGCAACAACCATTTCCCCTGATCAATCCCCAGGTCTACAGCCCACCGCCTGCCCGGTGGGCGGAACGCGGCCGACGGCCACCCGCCCGGACGCACAGGTTCACCGCAGGATCAGTTCGCGACGCTGTCGATGTCCGGGTAGCCGGGGCGTTCTACACGCACCGGACTGTAAGGAGGCGCCGCCGGGTGCGCCGCTGCTCGATCTGGAGCAGGCGCTGGACGCCGCGGGAGAATCCGGCGCCCCGGGCTGTGCGCACTGTGCGCGTGCGCCCAGGAAGTCACGCCCCTACTTCGCGGATTCGGCCCTATCGCCGAGTCCTGACGGTGGGCCGCCGCTCTACCGGCGGCCGCGGCGGCCTCGCCGGGACGCAACACTGGTGAGCTGCGCCCCAACCCCCGGCTGCGCCCGCGTCGCACATTCCGCCTGTCTTTCGCTTCTCACTCCAGCCAGGAATACGGGCGAAAGCGGACGCAACGAGGATGTCAGCCCCCGACCACGCCCGAAAGCGGCTGGTGACCTGCACGCTTCCAGCGACGGATCTTCGGCTCGCGCAATACATGCCGCAACAGGTGGTGCAATCGTAGACGCAACAGCTACGCGGGCCGGGCGGTGTCAGAACTCCGCTTGTCCCCTGGCTCAAGCAGCCCGGTCCGCAGCAGCACCAGGCGGACCGCGCCCGTGTTGGCCGGCAGGTCCCGCAGCATCGGCTCGGGCAGCGACGCCGCGCCTTCGGCTTTCCGTACGGCCAAAGGCAAGGCGGACCACCCAGCCCACGGCGTACTGCCAGGTGTCGGTCAGCCCGTGCTCGTCCGCCATCCCCCCACGCCGCCCGGGCCTGGTCCCAGCCCTCCCCCCGGCGGCCAGCGACAGCGTCGGCCGTGGCGCTGGTCAGGGTCCTGGGCATGGTGAACAGCGGAAGCTGACCGGTCAGCTGCGGCAGAAGCACTTCCGCCGCCGGGCGGGCACAATCGGCGCGCTGCCGGTCGAGTCGGCGCCACCACCGGTCCCCTCCCCGATCCTCGCCCTTCCCTGGAAGACTCCGCAGCAGTCGGGCGTCGGTCGACTCGCTATCGCGGCCGACGCCGTGGCGGGGCGGCCTCAGCGGTACCTGACGGGCCCCTTCTAAGCGGGCTGACGGCGCGGCGCCCTCTCCACACCCTGTCCAACCAGCGTGTCCGCAGGGTGGTGGGCCGAGCCTCGTGAGGTCAGACGCCCGGCCGGAAGGTGACGCCGCTCTGTGCCGGCCCAGCGTTCGTGGGACGGTGCACGGGCGGTATGACCCTTGCCAGGTCTTGTTGTATCCGCTGAGCCTCGCCGCGAACCAGGGCGAGAATATCGCCCCGCTCTGCGACCAGACGGCTGTAAATCGGATTCTCCTGGTACACGCGTGATGTCTGCTTTCTGGTGCCAGGCTGCGGGCGCAGCAGCGGCCGTTGTGCTGGCCGAAGACGGCACAGTGCCACGTTGATGGTGGTTGAGGGGAAGTATATCGACGGCAAATCCATAGCTTGTGCGGCCTGCCTCAGCGCCTCATCTCAGCCCGTGGCCGCGCGATGCGCCAGCCCCCGTCCTTGCTCATTGCTGGCTGCGCTTGATGTGTTCGGTCAGGTCGCCGACCGAGCTGCAGAGTTTCTCCACGGGGTCGGTGAGGGAGGCCAGGGCAGACTTGATGTCGATTGTTGCGGCTGTGTAGTTGTCCATGCCGGCTGCGTGCTCCAGCCGTGCCCACACGGCGGCTTCGGCTACCAGCGCGTCGCGCTGAGGGCTGGAGACCGGGTGCTGTGATGCCTGGGTGAGCAGTTCGCGGGCCTTCTGGCCGGGGGCTCTGTCGGTCATGGACTGAATCACTCCAGCAGCGCGAGGGTTTTTGCGGAATTCGGTGTCTGTCGGACGTGAAGAATCGTCTCGGGTGGGGTAGTGCACGGGCGTGGTCCCAGCCACCACTCATGGTTGGGACCACGCCAGGGCTGGGGTGATTTGTGCAGGCTATGCCTGACCAAGTCTGCCTTGCTTGACATCTTCGATGAAGTCCCGCCATTGGCCGGGCGCATACGAATGCGCCACGTGCTCGCGTCTTACTGTCGCGACGGCGACGAGGTCGTCCTGTGTGACTTGCACCTCCACGCAGCCTCCGGGTTGCGCTCCGCTGTGGGACGACGACGACTCCGAGGTAGCCGCGAGAACCAACCAAGGAGGAAGTCATGACCTCCGCCCCCGCCACCGGCCCAGCCGTCCGTCGCTCGGACCGCCTGCTGATCGCCGGATTGCTCGCCGGCCCGGTTTCGACCGCTGGTCAGCGTCCGCCGGGCACGTTGTGCAGGTACTCCAGCCGCTGTTGTGCGCTCATCAGGTGCCTGCGGTCGAGTGCGGGCAACTGCCGTAGCAGGTTGACCAGCTCGGGTCCGCAGCCGCGTGCTTCGGCGGAATCCTTGATCTCCGTCCAGCAGTAGTGGGCAGACTTCGCGCCGTTGAGCACTTCGGTGGCGTCCGGCGCCTGATGTGCCATCCGCGTGTGCGTCGCAGCGATCCATAGTTGGGTGGCGAACGTCCAGCGGCCCGCTATCCGGGCGAGGTCGGCCCTGATCTCCGCCCACTCGGTGGCCTGGGGCGAGTCGGGACTGTACTGCTGGAGGATGTGTTGTTCCCAGGCTGCGGCCATCTCGGCTGCCTCGTTGTGCCGTCCGGCCTGTGCAGTCTGCCAGATGTACGGGCGTGGGTCCTGCGGCTGTGGAGCCTGAATCGTCTGCTGGACAGGAGTAGGAGCCCGACGTGGAGCAGGGGCCTGCTGGGGCACCAGCTGCGACTGAACCGGCCGTTGCGAGGCGCTGAGCGCCGCGCTGGGGTGCGGAGCACGGACCGGTTCCTGGGAGTGTTCCTCGCGTTGCTGGTGTACGGGTTCTACAGGGCATGCGGGCGGTGCGGGGGCCTGCTGAGGCGGTGCGTACGGTTGCTGCGGGGCCGGTGCCGACGGTTGCGGGGCCTGGGCCGAAGACGGTGCCCGGTACGAAGCAGCAGGCGGGGGCGAGGGGGACATGTTTTCGAGCCCTGGCGCGACCTCCTGCGGCTCAGGTCGGGGGCATTGCGCGGTCAGGAAGCTGGTGTCTCCCTTGAGCAGGCGCTGCACGTTGGACATCGGCGGCCGGGCTGCGAACTGGTAATCGTTGTCGTACGGCTCGATCTGCGGGGTGGCTGGCAGGAGCAGGGCGCCGGGCGGGATGCCGGCGGCAGCGACGGTCAGCGCGTGCAACTGTGCCGCGGACGGTCGGTCCGGGTTTCGGCGCAGTTGTTCAACCAGCTGTCGGGTGTAGGGGCTGGGGCCGTCCGTTCCGGGAAAACCGGGCGGACTGACGATGCCGTACGTATCAGCGTTGACGGTGGGGAGAGATCCCAACTCCTGCAGTTCGGTCCACGCACTCTTGTCGGCGGCCAGGTCGAGTAGCAGAGTCGTCCAGCCGGCGGGCCGGCTACGGAGCTCGTTGTGCAGCCACTCCCAGGGCAGCGCGGTGTAGCGGGTGTTCGCGGTGCTGGTGCTGGTTGAGGCGAGGTGGAACCGGTGCCCTCTGCGGTCCACGGTCAGCCGCCCGGAGAGGTAGACCAGCAAGGGGCCGGGGCTCGCGGCGGCGGTCCGCAGTCGCAGCAGCAGCGTGTTCTGGTCGTTCACTCCGTCGAGGTGGACCAGGTCGGCTGGCAGCGTGCTGTTGAGCAGCACGGGCACGGGCACCACGGACAGGGCGGCAAGGTTCGCACTCGGGTGCACCTGGACGGTGCGCCGATGGACCGCCCGGTCCCCGGCGATCAGAAGTACGTGTCCCCGTTCAACCCCATTGATCTGCATGGGTAAACCGTACCCACAGGCAGAAGGCCCCGGGCGAGGACTACCTGCGACGGCGCAACGCCAACGCCGCCACCCCGACGTCCTGGCCGCCCAACACCGCGAGCGTGCCGAGGCCCGCAGCGTACGCCGGCAAAGATGGGGCCGACCGCGACCTCAAGCCGCCTGATCGGACCCGGCAAACGCGATGCCTCCGGCGAAGGTTCTAGCGAGCGAACTAACCGCCACCGACGCCGGCGCGAAGCTCCGGTCCAGTTCCTCACACCACCTACCGACCACCCCAACGGACACCACCAAACACGCACCAGTCCACAGCACGCCCGTATCCGTAGACCTGCCCTCCGGCCCCGGCCGAGCGACGTCGTGCTTCCAGGAGGAGACCAGAGCCGGCATCGCCCCGCTTGCACAACCTCCTTCAAGCCGGGCTGAGCAAGCCGGATTGGGCTTGAGGGGGACGCGACGCTATGTGAGTGATTCCGGCAGGACGGTCGGGTCGTAGTCCACGCGCCGTCAGAGGATCGGTGCACCCTTTCGCTAGTGTCCAGGGCGCCGCGCCTTCCCAGGCGAACGGGCAGCGCCCCAGCTCATCAATTCAGCAGCGAGGAGTGATCACCATGGCCGTGTGCGAGGTCTGCCACAACGACTACGAGCTGGCGTTCGAGGTGCGTGCCGCGGGAGGGGCGGTGCATGTCTTCGACAGCATCGAGTGCGCCGCCCAGAAGATGGCCCCGACCTGTGTCAACTGCCAGTGCCGCATTCTCGGCCACGGCCTGCAAGCCGACGGACAGTTCTTCTGCTGCGCACACTGCGCGCGTGAGAAAGGTTTGTCCCGGTCCCAGCTAGTGGATCACGCCTGAACCCCTCGGCTCGCCGGGACGCCCGCGGCGGTATGTCGATGCTGCCGGACCTGGCCTTCTCGGTGCGACCATTGCGTGGTCCTGGCATGGGTGAACGCCAGGCCGTCGTCGACGCAGTCCAGCAATGACGACCCGATGCCGCACGCGAGATCATGACGGCCGGTGACGAGTGCAACGGGAACAAACAGGCGCCCTGGACGCCACCCACAAGATGGCGGACCGGGGGTTGTGGGTCTGCTCTTGACGCGATGCGCCCCTGATGTGGGCTGCGTAACGGGACCGCGGCCGTTGGCAAAACGCGCCGACCGCTGCGGAGCACCGCTGTGCGTGGCGAGACTGCCGGGCGGTCAGTCGGCTGACGGGACTTCGAGCAGGTCGCCGACGGCCGGATAGGGCAGCGCCCGGGCGACATCGGCCTGAACGACCATTCCGACCAGCACGTGACCGTCGATGACCGGCAGTCAACACACCTTGAGTTCGCTCATCGTGCGGAAATCTCCGAGACGTCGTCGTCCGCGCCAATCGTGACGGCTTCACCCTGCGCCGGCTCGCCCGCCTTGAGGGGCGGCCTGCGAAGCAGGGTGGTCATGTGCTGAGCAGGCGGTTGAAGAACGAGCGGTAGCGCTGAAGCGCTATGCGCAGATCCTCCGTGAGTACCTCCTCGCCCCGGCCCCACTGACTTTCGAGCCCTTCCTTGCGGGATGCGAACGACCGGGCCAGCGTCTGCATGACCTCGGCGACCAAGGCGTCGGCCGTACGGACGGCGTCCTGCGGATCGTCGACGAAGGCTGTCTGGACGGCCTGCCATTTGGACTGAAAGGCCTCGGCCTCCTCGGGTCCGAGAAGCGGCTCGTTCGCCTCGCCCTGCTCCGGCGCCGAAGAGCCCGGTGTGCCCGTCGCCCGCTCTGTGGACGCGGCGTCCCCAGCCGCGTCCTCACTGGGCGGGGGAGCGTCGTCCGCCGCTGCCGACGGTGTTCCACGATCTGTGTCCCGGTCTTCCCGAGGCCGGGCGAGATCCTCGGTGCTGAGGCCCGCGTCGGTCGCGTCGCCGCGGTCACCCGCTCCACTGCGTTCGCGCTGCATGCTTTCACCTCATCCGAATAGGTTTCGACGGGCTGTCCATCCGTGGCCCGCCGGCATACGCGGGCGTCGGGTCAAGCACGTTGCTGCCCCGGCCCCTCGCCGTTGGTGAGCAGGTCATCGAAGAGTGCGCGGTAGTGCACCATCGCGCCCCGCAGTTCCTCTGTGGTCGTCTGCTGACCTCCGGTTCGTGCATTGACTTCATGGGCGGCGCGGTAATGCTCCAGCGTGCGCCCGTGCTCGACCGACAGGTCCTTCAGCTGCTGCTCGTACCCTTCGGTCGGGTAGCCACGTTCCTTCATGAGCCGGGTCACCAACTCGTCCGCCTCACCGACCGCCTCTTGTGGACGGTCCACGAAGTGCTTTTGCACGCTGTTCCAGTCCTGTGCGTACTGCTGACGGGTAGTCGAGGCCAGCGGCTTGAGATCCAGGTCGTCATGGCGGTGCTCGCGGGCGCGCAGATCTCGCTCTGCCGCCATGCGGCTGTCCCCGGCTTCAACGGTGCGCTCGTACTCGGGCCCAAAGCGGTTTCGCAGATGGCGGCGACGAGCTGCCATCCACAAGCCGATCGCCAGAGCGATGAGGACGACCGCGAGAATGATCGCAATGACAATTTCTGACGACATCGAGCGCCTCCCTTGATGTCGCTGCTCAGATCCCTGTCATCCGGCCCTGCGCGCGGCAGCCCGGGAGGCGATTCCCGCGCCCCGCGCGCCATCCCTTTACCGAACCGCCGCATACACTCCACCCATACGCTCTCAGCGCCCCGCCCGCCACCGGGGACAGCACGGGGAACACGCAGGGCACTCGCCGAGAAGCGGTGGGTGGTGCGGCTGCGTGCACTACTGACGGTCGAACGTGGCAGGCCCAACCAGCCATTGCTGCGCGACAGCCTGACACCGGCCGTCACGCAAGATCACACAACGTAGTCATGCCATCCGGCCTGGCCCGTCTAAAAGCCCGCGGCGTGCCTCTGGAAGGTGCCCGCTGTGGCGAGGCCCGATCAACCCGCAGCCACCTCGCCGAAGGCAGGTATGTCGTCGGCAGTAACGTCCCGACGCAGTCGCTGACACCTGAGTGGGTGCCTGTAGACGCCGCGGTCGATCGCGGTGTCGGCGCTGATCTCCGCAACGAACTCGGGCCGGACGGAAGTCACTTCGAGGACGTCGCAGATTCCCCACGCCGAAGAGACGCACGCCTGTCCGCGGGCGGCCGGGCCGGCCGGGGTGCGGCCCTCGGCGATGACGCCGCCCCAGGACGGATCCGGCGGGCGCAGCCCGAAGCCGAGGAAGCTGAGCGATCCCTCGGCGACGATGGCGACCGTGGGCCGCGGTGAACGCGAAGGCGAGGGAGGCCGAGGCGACATGCGGGACGATCTCATGGCGCAGCACGCGCAGCGGTACGGTGCCGATCACGCGCGCGGCCTGGACGAAGCCGCGCTCGTTGGCGGCCCTCGGCGCGGGTGCTGGCCGCCGGCGCATCGCGCGGCCCGGGTCGTCCCCAGGGCCTGCGCTCCATGGCCGACGACCCGCGGTCGCGAAGGTCTACGCGAGCGATGACGCGAAGGAGAAGTTCGGGAAGGACTTCGTCGCAGCGTCGCACAGGGTGGTGAACCTGGACCGGTTCGACCTCGTCTGATCCTGACGTCCGGGCCTGCCCTCGTCGGCCGTCCCGGACACCCGCGGTGACGGGCCCGGGAGCGGCACCCGGAGCGGCGGCACCCAAGGCAGGTGCCGCTCGAGTGCCGCGCCCGGGCGCCGTCAGCGCAGTGACTCGGGCAACTCCTCCCGGTGAACGATGCCCAGGCGCTGTGTGGCGCGGGTCAGAGCCACGTACAGGTCGCTGGTCCCATACCTGGC
Organism: Streptomyces sp. NPDC002958; assembly: GCF_055563255.1. Classification (NCBI taxonomy): domain Bacteria; kingdom Bacillati; phylum Actinomycetota; class Actinomycetes; order Kitasatosporales; family Streptomycetaceae; genus Streptomyces; species Streptomyces sp. NPDC002958. The sequence continues at coordinate 7,721 of NZ_JBVHDS010000041.1, forward strand.
GGGCTCCACGACCAGCACATGGTCGAATTCGAGCCCCTTCGCCTGCCGGGGGTCGAGCAGAACCACCGTGCGGGTCAGATCGGGTTCGGCACCGGCCCTGATTCCTTCCAGTGGAGCGGCGATCTCCTCGTGGAGCGCCCGAGGCGCGATCACCGCGAGGCGTCCCTCCTTGGGCATCAGCTCCGAGACCGCCTGCGCCACCGCCCCTGCCAGGTCCTCCCCGGCGTCCCGCGTCCACGGCACCTCGCCGGTGGACCGCACCGAGCCGGGTGGCTCGAAGGAAGGGTCGTCGGCGCGTACGACCCTGGCGGCCAGCTCCATGATCTCGGCGGGCGTTCGGTAGTTGACCTTGAGCCCGACATGCTCGAAACGGTCACCGACGTACGGCTCCAGGATCTTCTCCCACGAGCCGACACCTGCCTCCTCGGAGGTCTGCGCGGGGTCGCCGACCAGGGTCAGTGAGCGGGTCGGTGAACGGCGCATCAGCAGCCGCCACGCCATCGATGACAACTCCTGTGCCTCGTCGACGATGATGTGCCCGAACGCCCAGGAGCGGTCGGCGGCAGCCCGCTCGGCCGCGCTGCGGTGATCGGCCTCCTCCTGCCGCTCCGCCATGCGCTCGGCGTCGATGATGTCGTGTGCGGCCAAGACCTCGGACTCCTCGTCCTCGAACTCGTACGTCTCCGAGCCCCTCGACAGCTCCAGAACGCCCTGCGCGTACGCGATCCGCTCCTGGCGCTGGGCCTCGGCGGCGGCCCGCTCTGCGCTGTCGTCGACCCCGAGGAGTTCCGCCGCCTCGTCGAGCAGCGGAACATCGGCGGGGGTCCACTTTGCGCCGCCGGGTGCGCGCCGGATGGCTTCGGCGTCCTCGTCCGGTACGTACACGGGGTCGGCCAGATAGCCGGTGAGAAACCCCTCCGGGGTGAGCGCTGGCCACAGCTCGTCGACGGCCGAGTGCACCGCCGCGTTGACGGCGACACCTTTGCCGAGTTGGGCGATGTCATCGGGACCGAGGAAATTGGGACCGCCGTACGGGTCGGCCCCGATGCGCTCCGTGAGCTGCGCGGTGAGGGCATCGATGATCCGGAACGCGAAGTGCGGGCGGGCGAGATTGTGCGGCAGGCGGGTGTCGCGGGCCGCCTGGCGGGCCTCGTAGGCGATCTCCCAGTCGAGGAGGAGGTCCCCGTCGTCGTGCGGGATGACCAGTGGGGCGCCGGGCTCGGGCAGCCGCTGCCGGTCGCGCACGGCGAGCGCGAGCGCCTCCGCCATCGGCTCACCGCCCTTGACAGTGGCGGCACGGGGTGTGTCGGTGCCGTCGGCATGGACCCCGGGGAAGAGTTCGGCCTGCGTGGCGAGCAGGACACCGGTCTCGCCGAGCGCGGGCAGCACCTCGCCGATGTAGCTCAGGAAGGCCGGGTTGGGGCCCACGATCAGGACGGCGCGCTTGGCGAGCAGCTCACGGTGCTCGTACAGCAGGAAGGCCGCCCGGTGCAGCGCCACCGCCGTCTTGCCGGTACCGGGACCGCCCTCGACGACGAGCACACCGCGGTGCGGGGCGCGGATGATGCGATCCTGCTCCGCCTGGATGGTCCGCACGATGTCGCCCATGCGGCCGGTACGGGCGGAGTTCACGGCGGCGAGCAGCACCGCGTCGCCGTTCGGGTCCTCGAAACCGGTGCGCTCGCGGTCCCCGACCTCGAGGATCTCGTCGTGCAGCTCGGTGACGACGCGGCCCTTGGTGGTGATGTGTCTGCGCCGGCGCAGCCCCATCGGCGTGTGACCTGTGGCGAGATAGAAGGGGCGGGCGACCGGCGCACGCCAGTCGATCAGAAGGGGCGTATGAGCGGTGTCGTCCTGACGGATTCCGATACGTCCGATATGGTGCGCGGTGCCGTCGGAGAGATCGATGCGGCCGAAGCACAGCGAGCCGTCCACCGCATTCAGCGCGGCCAGCAGACCTGAGCGTTCGCTGACGAGCACGTCGCGTTCGAGACGGGCCTGCAGTCCGGTCCCGACCGGCGTCAGCGCATCCTCGACGTGCTGTGCGGCGACTCCGCGCAGCACGTCGACACGGTCGTAGAGCCGGCCGATGAATTCCTGCTCCTTCTGCAATTCGACACTTTCCCGAGTTGACAAAATGGCTCCCTGCCGGATACCGTTCTTCTTAGTAGCCCCTTTGTGGGGCTTTTTCTGTGGGAACACAGAAACGCCCAATATACCTGCGAAAATCCCCGGCCCGCAATTGCGGACCGGGGATTTCTTGTGCTGCCGGCACTCCGGGCCCCCGCACCGGGGCAACTCCTGCGAGAGGCAGCGCGCCTCGGCGCGTGGCCCGTCGCATGGCTCGGTGGGGGCTTGGGTGGGTCAGTCCCACTGGCCCTGGTTGATGAAGCAGCTGAAGCCGCGCCAGGAGTTGGGTCCCATCACGCCGTCGATGGAGCCGGTACAACCGTGGGCGGCGGCCAGTCGCTGGGCCGTGGCCCAGGTATTGGTCACGGGTACACCCTCGTCGGGACCGCTGCACCCCCCGTTACACATGTTCCGCTGGAGCACGACGTACGCCGACCGCGGCTACTACACCTGGGACGTTGCCGAGGAGGTCCAGTTCGGCTGGGACGTGTCCGGAGGATCATGTGTGGAGCCGGCGTCCGACGGCTGCGGTGGTGGCGGGGCCATGGAACGGGACACTGCCCCGTTCCCGGAGGCGAAGAGCGACCGGTGCAGCGGAAGGAACTTCCGGCGGAATCGCCCGCAGAATTTTGCGCACCGCGCAAAATTACGTAGCATGCACCTTCATGAGCGCCGACGACATGCCCCTCGGGCTGCGCGAACGCAAGAAGCGTGCGACGCGTGACGCCCTTGCGGACGTGGCGCTGCGCATGGCCGCGGACCGCGGATTCGAGAACATGACCGTGGAAGCCGTCACCGATGTGGTCGGCGTCTCCGTGCGCACCTTCTTCAACTACTTCCCGTGTCTGGAAGACGCGATCACCCGTCCCGACCAGGACAGCGCAGAGCGGGCACGTCGGGCAGTCCTCGACGCACCGAAGGAACTGACGGCGCTCATTGCTCTGCGCGAGGCGATCGGCCAGGAGCTCGCCCATATCGAGGAGGATCACGAACGCTGGGAGCTCCGGGTGGCCGTACTCAGGGCGAGTCCTTCGCTGCTGCCCGGATTCCTGGCCGCCCGGGGCGCGGACGAACGCGCTCTGGTCGCTGCCGTGGCCGAGCGCCTCGGCCAGGACCCCGAGTCCGATCTCTACCCTCGGCTACTCGCGCACGTGACGATCGCTGCCGTGCGCGCCGCAGTCGAGCTCTGGGTGGCCTCCGGCCGTACCCGCACGTTCCAGAGCATCTATCGCGAGGCGTTCGCCTCGCTGGCCGCCGGTCTGAGCGACTGAAGCACATCCGAAGCCCCCCACCGGGGGCCTTTCACCAGAGAATGAGGTACGTCAGCCGATGACCGCTGCCGTCACACCCGAAACCGGTACCGCCGGTGCGCCCGAGGGGACCGCACCAACCATGACGCGTCGTCAGGTACTCCAGGCCATGTCCGGCCTGATGGCCGGCATGTTCGTGGCCATCTTGGCCTCCACCGTGGTCTCCAACGCCCTTCCCACGATCATTGCCGATCTGCACGGCAGCCAGTCCTCGTACACCTGGGTGGTCACCGCTGAGCTGCTGGCGATGACGGCGACCGTCCCGATCTGGGGCAAGCTGTCCGACCTCTACGACAAGAAGCTGCTCATCCAGCTGTCTCTCTCGATGTTCATCGTCGGCTCGCTCGTCGCCGGCTTCTCGCACAGTGTCGGTCTGCTCATCGTGAGCCGCGTCGTGCAGGGCATAGGCGCGGGCGGTCTCACCGCGCTCGCCCAGGTCGTGATGGCTTCGATCATTCCGCCGCGTGAACTCGGCCGCTACTCCGGCATCTTCGGCGCCGTCTTCGCCGTCGGCACCGTCGCAGGACCGCTCATCGGCGGCGTGCTCGTGGACACCTCCTGGCTGGGGTGGCGCTGGTGCTTCTTCATCGGTGTGCCGTTCGCCCTGCTCGCGATCGTGCTGCTCCAACTGACCCTGAAGCTGCCCACGGTCCGCAGAGAGGTGAAGATCGACTATCTCGGCGCCGTCCTCATCATGAGCGGGGTCAGCGCACTGCTGCTGTGGGTGACCCTCGCAGGCAACCGGTTCGACTGGGCATCGTGGCAGACCGCCACCCTGGTCACCGCCGGTGTGGTCCTGCTGGTCGCCGCGGTCCTGGTCGAATCCAGGGTCCAGGAACCGATCATCCCGTTGGACATCTTCCGCAACCGCACCGTGACGCTGACGACGGTGGCGAGCCTGCTGGTCGGCGTGGCCATGTTCGGCGGCACGGTGTTCCTCTCCCAGTACTTCCAGATCTCGCTCGGCAAGTCGCCGACCGTCGCCGGCCTGATGAGCCTGCCGATGATCCTCGGCCTGATGCTCTCCACGACCATCGCCGGGCAGATCATCTCCGCCCGGGGCAAATGGAAGGGGTTCCTGATCGCGGGCGGCATCATCATGACCACGGGCATGGGCCTGCTGGCCACGATCAGCGCGGACTCCTCGTTCGGGCTGCTCAGCGTCTACATGGCGGTACTCGGCGTCGGCGTCGGCATGCTGATGCAGAACCTGGTGCTGGCAGCTCAGAACGACGTACCCGCGTCGGAGCTCGGCGCAGCCACCTCGGTGCTGTCGTTCTTCCGCAGCCTCGGTGGGGCGATCGGCACAAGCGCGCTGGGCGCCGTGCTCAGCCACCGGGTGGCGAGCGAGATGGAGAAGGGCTTCGGCGGGGCGGCGGACAACGGGGGCGCCGGGCACGGCGTCCCCGACCTCACCACCCTTCCCGAACCGGCCCGGCAGGTCGTCGAGCACGCGTACGGGGTCGCGACCGCGGATGTCTTCCTGATCGGAGCCCCCTTCGCGTTTCTCGCTCTGATCGCGGTGTTGTTCATCAAGGAGAAGCCGCTCAAGACGCAGAGCGGCATGGAACGGCTCGCGGAGGAGAACGCCGCCGCGGCAATGGCGCCGGCTGCTCCGACGCACTGAGCACTCCGAGTTGAGAAAGAGGGCCGCTGTGCCCGGACAGAATCTGCGGACACGCTGCAGCGTACATGTGAGGACGTGGCGCGCACGGCGGCCAGGCTCTTTCTCGCCCAGGGGTACGAACAGACCACCGTCGACCAGATCGCGGAGGCGGCGGAGGTCTCCCAGCGCACGGCCTTCCGTTCCTTCCCCGCCGAGGAGGGTCTGGTGCGCCCCGCTGACCGCGATCTGGGCTGCTCTGGTCACGGCGCTTCGGCCGGGTAGGGAAGCCGCACGGCAGGGCCGCCCGTTCAGGTGTCAGGCCATCGCTGTAGCGTCCAGGTCATGAACGCTGCTGGGGTGCTGGTCTCCGTCCGTTATGACGGCAGCCTGCACTGACACCACTCCGTGATCCGTCTGGGTGACGACGAGCACGGGGTCTGGCTTGGGGCGCCGGTAGGTACCGCAGCCGGTCCGAGATGAACGGTCCGGCGAGCCGGAAGGCATGCAGCAGCGCGGCGAGCAGAATGCCCAGTTCGGCTTTCAGCCGACCCGCCGCGCGCAGTGCATTCAGAGACAGCGGCCGACTGCCGTGCAGCGTCCGGAGGGTGTCATCCACGGTGGTGCCAGCTGCTCACGGCTCAGCAGTGCTCTCCGCGCAGGAGTACTCACCGGTGAGAATCTCGACGGTCAGCTCGTCGGCGAGCGGGTCCACGAAGCACATCAGCCGGTCGACCAGCCCGGCGATGCGCTCGTCGGCGGGGTCACTGGTGTTCCACAGGGCAAATCCCCACAGGCACGGGCCGCAACGAGACCTACCTGGCCCCGCCCGCCCGTGGACGCGTTCTACGGCGAGCGGCCAGGCCGTGGTCCAGGCCTCGCCGGGGTCCTCACACTGCGTGGCGAGGCGTTCGGCGGCCTGATCCTTGGAGAGGTAGGCAGGGGCGACTTCGAGCATCAGCTCACCGATCCGCCTGCGCGCTCGCGGTGAGGTCGTCGACCACGCGCAGAGCCGTACGAGGGCGAGGATCCGGCCAATGGCGGCTCAATGGCGCGTCGGCAGTCGGTTTCGCGCCCGCGCATCGCAACCGCCTAGTGCAGTCTCCAGGTGAACTTGCCGCCGCCCACCCACCGGACCACGCCCGGGTCATCGAGGTCGTGGACCCTGATGCCTGCGGCCGCGGCCACGGAGAGCACGTCCGTCATCGATGTTGCCGCGCTGACGATCTCCCCGTCGATCTCCACAAGGCGGAAGGGCGGATCACCGGGCTGCACTCCCAGTACGGTGATCCGGGGCTTCAGAATACGAGGGCTCCCACTTTCAGTCATGCATAGATCGGTTCCACGCCATGGGCGGCAGTATGCCCGGCCGCGGAATGGGTAGCGCGACTGCGCAGGACAACGCGTCCACCTGGGGAAATGGCGTGTGAGGCTCACGAGTCTCACAGAGTGTGGCTGGTCGGAGGACGGTGCCACACAGGGCGCGGCGGTCGCCGATGGGGGCGTAGCGGCGGGCGGTGAGGCGTGTTCGAGTGTTTCGCCGATCTCGTTGCACAGCAGGGTGTGGCGGTCGGTGGCCTGGTGGTCCGAGAGTAGGCGCACAGCCCGCAGGATGACCGAAGGATCCTCGGGGGCCAGGGGCGCGGCCGGGCGGGATCCCTCTCAGGCAGCGGGGTCCTGGACACGGTCACGTTGGCTGGCATCGCGATTTCCTCGCGCGGTGATCGACCGGTCGAGCTCGTCCATCGTGCGTAGGAACGCGGCGTCCAGATCGGCGTTGTACCGGTGCGCGAGGATCAGCACGGACCACAGGCAGTCCGCGAGTTCGTGCTCCAGAACGGCACGGCCGCCCGGTATGTCACGGGCGCCTTCCTGCGCCATGACGATCCTTGCCAGTTCACCGACGTCCCCGACGATTACCTGTGCCGCACCCACGCTCAGACAGCTCGCCGTGTTCCTCCGCTAGATTGTTGTCTTCGCCGGCCCGCTCGGACAGCCAATGAAGTACCCAAGCACTTACGAACTCTTCAAGAGGCTCTTGAGGAAAGCCGGCTTCATCGGCCGCTCTCACATGCTCCGCCACTCGGCGATCACCAGAAGGACCAGGGCTGGCTCGGTGAGGTCGCCGCGATCGAGACCACCCTGGCCGCTGCCGCGCAGAAGCTGGTGGCCATGCGCGACCGTGCAGCGCAACCGTCCACCGTCCATCTCGGCATGCCCGATATCCGCCGCGATGCCGGACGAAGTTGCACCAACTCCGAGCACTGTGCGCCGACGTGCTCTCGATCGTCAGCCAGCGAAATGCCAGTCCTCTCATGGAGTGGGGCCTGGCAGGATGCCCGGATGGGGATCTTGGAGGAAATCGCGCCGTTGCTGCGTTCACTGGCTGCATCGAGTCATGTCTACGCCAGTTGGGGCGCGATATCGAAGGCCACCGTCGCGGAGGAGGTGTTCGACCTCGTCATGGTCGCGCAGGACTACTGGGCGCATCAGGCTGTTGCGGGCGCGGTCGGCCCCGCGTCTGCCCGCGAGATCGAGGCAGCGTTTCGGCCCGTGGACGCGGAGGGAGCGATCGAGCTGATGACCAACCTGTCGGCCTTCGATCTCGTCTGCTCTCGGAGCCTTCTCCGGGATCGCGATCACGCGGAGCGGGCGGCCACACGGGTGGCGAAGCTGCTCGGTCGGGGCACGAGCTGGGTCACGAACACGGAGGGCATGGGCAACGGCCGCGCGTGGACGCCCGTCACCCGGCACGGCATCGATGTCGTCGTTGCCGGAACCACCGCAGAGCACTTCGTGATCGTCCTCGCCCTGGGCGACGACTAACGAGGGCCGGAGCAAGCCCGCTCGGCTGCCCCTCATCCTGGTCCAAGCCCCGGTCAACTTCCCGAAGGAGCCGCTATCGTGCAGCCGTGACCGGTTCTGCTGCACAGCGTCCACTGCTTTTCCTCGATGTCGACGGTCCGCTCATTCCGTTCGGGATAGCGCCGCAGGAGTATCCGGACGGGCATCCGACGTATCAGCCAGGCTCCGAACCACAAGGGCCCGACTCGAATCCACTTCTGGCCAGGATCAACCCCGAGCACGGACCGCGATTGACGGCCCTACCGTGCGATCTCATCTGGGCCACGACATGGATGGCCGACGCGAACGAGTGCATCGCACCACAGATCGGCCTGCCGCAGCTGGCTGTGGTGATCTGGCCGGAGCCCTCCGACGAAGACGAACAGGCCCAGCGGGCCGGACTGCACTGGAAGACCCGCGCCCTCGTCGGCTGGGCGGCCGGGCGCTCATCCGCCTGGGCCGACGATGAGATCACGGACGCCGATCGAGCCTGGGTATCCGCACACCACCAAGGACATGCCCTCCTCCATCGCGTCGATCCCCGCCGCGGCCTCACCAACCTGGACTACGACACTCTCAGCGAGTGGTTGCACAAGATTCACGGGGATCCACCGCATAGCGCTGCCTGAGACTCCCCGAGTACAGCTGCCCGCGCCACGAACACGGGCCGCCCCGCCGCGCATCAGTAGCGTCTGTCCAGAGCATCGACAAGGTCGCGGAGTTCACGCGCCCGTCGTCGTGACATCGCCAGAATCACCGCTTCGAGATGCTGGCGTGCCTGCCAGGGGTCTCCGCAACAGGCCCATTCCGTGCAGCCGCTCTCGTCGTCCCACAGGCGTCGGTTCGGCTGGTGGACGAAGCGCGAGTTGGGTCAGCTGGGCAGAGATCAAGCGGGTCGACTGGGACGAAGAGTCTGCCCGTCCTGACGCCTATATCCACGAGTACTACCGTGATCCGCAAGGCAATTGGCGGTTCCTCCAGCGGCATTACTCCGCTCCCCAGCGGTTCGTCGACCTTTGCGGGCAGTCGGCTCACATCGCGATGCGGCCAAGCGAGCATTTCCCTGAAGGCTCCCAATGGGTTGACGGAGACCAGATGTTCCGTGTCGAGCGCCTCAGGCGCCGCGATGCTGTGCCCGACGACGAGTGGGGGCCTGTCTGGACCTTCATGCGCACCCTCGCCGGCCTGCACGGAGACGACAAAGTCAGGCTGGTCGCCTGGTTCGACGACTGACGTTACCCAGGCTGGCAGGCGTCGACTGCTTGAACGTGCGCATGCGCCGCTCGGCTGGGAGTCCTCCGGAGCAGCCCGCATCACGACCAGCTCGACACCCGGTATCTGGACTTGTTCGGCGAGAACACAAGTTGCGCGATCGACTCGATCCTCCGGCGGGCGTAGGGTGCGGGAGCGCGGGCACCCTTGCATAGGCTGGCCGTCTCATCCGACGCACCGCGACGAGGATCAGCCCATGCGCAGCAGCACTAGGATCCGCCTGATCGAGCCCACCGACGCCGCCCCGATCGCCGCGCATCGGGTGCGGGACTTCGAGGCTTTCCGGCCGTGGGAACCGGCCCAGCCGGCCGACTTCTTCACCCCGGAGGGCCAGGCGGAGCGGATCGACAGCCTGCTGGCCGGATACCGGGCCGGCGCGGTCTGGCCGGGCGTAGTACTCGCCGACGACCAGGTGATCGGGCAGATAACTGTCGGAAGCATCCTGCCGCAGCCGCACCTGCGCCGCGGCTCCGTCGGATACTGGATCGCCAGCATCGCCCAGAATCAAGGGCACGCCGGACACGCCGTCGCGCTTGTACTCCGGGTGATGACGGACGAACTCGGGTTGCACCGCGCCGAGGCGTCCACCAATCTGGAGAATCTGCCGTCGCAGCGGGTGCTGCGCCGTAACGGGTTCAGCCCGTACGGCGTCGCGCACTCCTCAATCTTTCTCGACGGGAGCTGGCGGGACGGGCTGCTGTGGGAGCGGGTCCTCGGCGACTAGGCCGTTTCCTTCGGATCATCTCGCTGACCAGATGTAGATGGCCGCGAGGTGGAGCCGGGACGTACGGGGGCACTGAACCGCCCCGGGTCAGGTGGAGGCTCGATTTCATGAAAGGATCGAGTCATGGCACGACCTTCCCGTTACCCGCTTGAGCTGCGCCGACGT